>NZ_NEVS01000001.1:1093779-1458373 GCF_002261215.1 Bordetella genomosp. 11
TATGGTCTCGTCCTGGCCGGCAAAGGCCGCCAATCCGCCCCCCACGCCGCAGGCAGCGGAGACCTTCGTGCCGAATGGCCATGTCCCTCCAAGACCTTGCTGCGCTTTTTGAGCCGCGAACGTTTTCTGGGCCACGTCGTAGTACACGATGCCCAATCCCAGGGTCGTGTCCGGGCTGCCTATCAGGGCGGCCGACCTGTAGTGTGGGCTATCCAACGCATCGATGCCGTCTATGAACAGCGTTCCGGTGATGCTTCCGTACAGGTCGTCGGGCACCGCGATATTCATGAGGTGTTCGAGGTTGATGGTCCTGGTCTTGTTGGTCACGATCTATTCCTTTAAATGCGTAGGAGTCGATGACACGCGACGCAAGGCGGTAGAGTGCGTCGACCGTGCGCAAGCCCGAACCGATAGGGCCGCAAGCGCCTGCCATGGCGACATCCGTATGCACCATGCAAGACGGCACCGAACCCGGGGTGATTCGCCAATGAAAATAGTAGAGTCCGCGGCGATGGCGGGACCGTAATTTCCTGTGAGCAATGGCGCATCGGCGCCTGGTTCCACCGGGATCGCGCGACCGTAATTTCCCGCGAGGAATCGCGTGCGGGCGGAACCGCCCGGCCGTCCTTCCGGCGTCGTTATTTATCGTTGTGCCGGTGGAGCGCCCCGCGGGCCAAGGTGCCGCGGCGGGTCATCTCCGAGTCCAGGACAAGCCGTCCGCGCAGCTTGCCGTTCAGCTTCTTCACGTAGCCCGATGCCTCGATCATGTGTTCGGCCATCAGCCGCCGGACCGTATCGGCGTCGCGGGCGCGCGCGGCGGCGACGATATCCTGGTGTATGCGGACGTTGGCCTGGCCGAACCGACGCTGCGTGCGCGTCGGCGTATCGTTCTCGAACACGGTCAGCTGGCGCAGCATCTCGTTGATCATCTGGCAGGTAAAGCGCAGGAACGGATTGGGATTGGCCAGGGCCAGGATGTCGTGGAAATTCAGGTCTTCCTTGCGTTGCGCGACGACGTCGGCCGTCCTGCCCGAGGACGGATCGCAGCATTCGATGCTATGGGTCAGCGCTTCGAAATCGGCTTCCGTCAGGTGGGGTACGGCGCCCGCCGCCAGTTCCGGCTCCAATAGCTTGCGCACCGTGTAGATGTCGTCGATCGTGACTTCCTTGAAGAACAGATAGTTCTGCATCAACTGGAAGGTGCGGTCCAGCGTGACCTCCACGATGCGGCCGCCGCCGGTCGGACCGGTGCTGATCGTGACCAGGCCCTGCACCTCCAGCGATTTCAAGGCTTCCCGCATCGTGCTTTTGCTGACGGCGAACAGCTGCTGCAATTCGTTTTCGCGCGGCAGCTTGTCGCCGGGCCGCAGGTCGCGTTCGGTGATCAGCCGCTTGATTTCTTCTGCGACCAGGTCGGCGCGCTTGGACTTGGCCGGCGCGGCGGGTGCCCGGGCGGCGGATTCGCGGGGCATGCGAGGAGTCTCCCCTTTTGGTTCGGCTGGACGGATCCGTTGAAACGGCCTGCGTGTTGCGGGCACACCCTAGGGAAAATACGGCCCCGTTCCGTGCCCTGCCGTGTTGACGCGGAATATCGCAGCCCCATATTATCAGTTCATCCTATTTATCATGATAAATAAGGGGAAATCCTTGAACCGTCGCCACCTGTTGAAACTCGCCGCCCTGTCGGCCCTGCCTGGATCCCTTTCGCTGCGCAACGCCTATGCGCAAGCGGCCCAGGAGATCCAGCTCGGATGCCCCGTGCCCATGTCCGGGCCGTTCGCCGCCAACGGCAAGTATGCGGACCTGGGCATGAAACTGGTCGTCCAGCAGTACGGCAAGATCCTCGGCCGTCCGCTGGCTTATACGACGCTGGATACCGAAGGCAAGCCCGCCACCGCGGTGCGCAAGGTGCAGGAACTGGCGCAGCAGAAGCATGCGCGCTACTTCGCCGGCGGCATCCTGTCGTCGGAAGCCCTGGCCATGGGCAAGGAAGTGCAGAAGGACGGCGGCGTGTTCATCACCACGGCCG
This sequence comes from Bordetella genomosp. 11, assembly GCF_002261215.1. Taxonomy (NCBI): domain Bacteria; kingdom Pseudomonadati; phylum Pseudomonadota; class Betaproteobacteria; order Burkholderiales; family Alcaligenaceae; genus Bordetella; species Bordetella genomosp. 11. Next base: position 1,095,809 of record NZ_NEVS01000001.1, read on the forward strand.
GCGCGGACGAAATCACCGGTTCGGACTGCAATAAGTCCACCTTCCGCTGGTCTGTGCCCACCTACGGCGCGATCGAACAGACCGTGCGCCCGCTCATCGAAAAACTACCCAAGGCCAAGCGCTGGTACACCATCACGCCGCAGTATGTGTTCGGCGACGGTCTCTTGAACGCGGCCAAGAATATCTTCAAGGAAAAGGGTATCGAGCACGTCGGCAACAGCTACCACTCGCTGGCGGAAAAGGAATTCAGCGGCTATCTGACCAATGCCATGGCGGCCAAGCCGGATGTCCTGCTGCTGCTGAACTTCGGCTCGCAGTCTTCCGACGCGTTGCGCCAGGCCGTCAGCTTCGGCATGAAGCAGAACACCACGATCCTGATGGCGTGGGCTTCCGGCCTGGAGCAGTTCGAATCGCTGGGCGCGGATCTTTGCGAAGGTGTGTACTTCGGCGCGCAATATTGGCATGGCATCGATAGCCCGGGCAACAAGGACCTGGTCAAGCGCTGCCAGGACACCTTCAAGGCCAATCCCAACTACAGCCTGGCCGGTTCCTATATCTGCGCCAAGATCCTGATCGACGCCATCGTCAAGGCCGGCACCGACGATCCCGCCAAGGTCATTCCCGTGCTGGAAGGCATGAAGTACACCGGGCTGACCGGCGACGAGGAAATCCGCGCGCAGGATCACCAGGTGCTGAAGAACTACTATCTGCTGCGGGGCAAGGCCAAGAAAGCCATGAAGGACAAGGACGACTACGCGGAGATCCTCAGTTCGGGCCAGTCCTTCCTGCCCGTGGCGCAGACCGGCTGCAAGCTCTGATGGTTGACGCTCCGATGCCTGGCGCCGCGGGTGCGCCCGGCAGGGACGGCCCAGCGCGGCGGGCGTCCGTGCCTTCCAGTATGTAAAGATCCCGGCTGCCTTCGCATTCATGAACGTCTATCTGCTGCAAGTCGTCAACGGCATCGGCATCGGGATGCTGTATTTCCTGCTGGCGGTGGGGCTGTCCATCATTTTCGGCCTGCTGCGCTTCGTCAATTTCGCGCACGGGGCGTTCTACCTGCTGGGTGCCTACTTCTGCTACCAGGCTGTGGCCTGGGGCCTGGATTTCTGGCTGGCGCTGGCCGTCGTGCCCCTGTTGGTGGCGCTGCTGGCCTGGCTGGCCGAACGTACGCTGCTGCGGCGGGTGTACGACCAGCCGCATGAATTCCACATCCTGATCACCGTCGGGCTGGCCCTGGTGCTGCAAGAGGCCGTCATTGTGGTTTGGGGGCCGTTGGGCGACAACGTGGCGACGCCCGACATCCTGCAGGGCGTGGTCATGTGGAGCGGCTTCATCTATCCCAAGTATCGGTTGTTCATCATCGGCTTCACCGCGGTTTTCGCGCTATTGCTGTGGTGGGTGCTGGAAGGCACGCGGCTGGGCAGCGCCGTGCGCGCGGGCAGCGAATCGGCGGAAATGGTCTCCCTGCTCGGTATCAACGTATACCGGGTCTTCGGCCTGGTGTTCGCCCTGGGCGCGGGCACGGCGGCCCTGGCGGGTGCCCTGGCGGCCCCGATCCGCGGCGTGGACCCCTTCATGGGCCTGGAAGCGCTGGGCGTGGCCTTCGTCATCGTGGTGGTGGGCGGCATGGGCAGCTTCGCCGGCGCCCTGGCGGGCGGCCTGCTGATCGGGATCGTGCAAAGCGTGATGAGCACGCTGTGGCCGGAAGGCGCGCGGCTGATGATCTATGTGGCGATGGCGGCCGTGCTGCTGCTGCGTCCGCACGGCTTGCTGGGGAGAGGATAATGCGGCTGTCACCGGGATATGCCGGGGCCGGGATGACGCGGCGCTTGAGCGGACATCCGTACGGACATACGCGCGGACATCTGCGCACGCGGGCCAGGACGGTGCAACGGCCGCGCGCGCATGCGGGCATGCGGAGGCCAGGATGACGCGGGCACTGCGCGGTCATGCGGGCTTGCTGCTGGCGGCTGCCACCGTGCTGCTGCTGCCGCTCCTGCTGGATTCCGGCACGCTGGCGACGGAAGTCCTGGTGTATGCGCTGGCGGTGCTGGGCTGCAATCTGCTGCTGGGCTACACCGGGCTGCTTTCCTTCGGCCAGGGTATCTTTTTCGGCGTGGGCAGCTACGCGGTGGGCATCCTGATGACGCGCGCCGGCCTGCCGCTGCCCGCCGCCGTGCTGGCCGCCATCGTCGTCGGGGCCGCGGTCGCCGGCCTGGTGGGCTGGTTCGCCATCCGCCAGCGCGGCACGTATTTCGTCATGCTGACGCTGGCCTTCGCGCAGATGTTCTACTTCCTGGCCTACAGCCTGCCGTCGTGGACCGGCGGCGACAACGGCCTGTTGGACATTCCGCGTCCGCCCCTCGCATTGGGCGGCCTGACGCTGATGCGGCTGGATACGCCATGGCGCTTCTATGCGCTGGTGGGCATCTGCTTCCTCGTGGTGTTCTGGCTGCTGCAGCGGGTGACGGATTCCGTGTTCGGCCGCACGCTGCTGGCCGTTCGCGAAAACGAAGGCCGCGCCCGCGCCGTGGGTTACGACACGCGTGCGCTGAAGCTGGCCGTCTTCGCCCTGTCGGGCGCCGTGACTGCGCTGGCAGGCGCCTTCCATGCGTTGATGACGGGCATCGCGCCGCTGTCCAACATCGAATACCACACCAGCGAGATGATCCTGGTCATGACGGTGATCGGCGGCACCGGCAATCTGTTCGCCTCGGTGCTGGGCGCCGCTTTCTACGTCCTGGTATCGGACTGGCTGTCGACGCTGTGGCCGCGCTGGCTGATGCTGCTGGGCCTGCTGCTGATCGGTGTCAGCCTGTTCATGCACAAGGGCCTGTGGGGCCTGGGGCAGACACTGTGGCAGCGACTGCGGCATGCCCGGCGCGGTGTCCCGCCACCCCACGCGGAGGAGGACCGGCTATGAACACGCGGTTGCCGGGATGGCCTGCGCGATTCCGCATCGGCGGGGGCGGAACGCGCTGCGCGCCGCGCGCGGCGGACCCCCGCCTTGCGGTGCCAGGAGGGCAGCCATGAGCCACCCCATCCTGGAAGCCACCGGCATCGTCAAACGCTACGGAAAATTCACCGCGCTTGGCGGCGTCGACCTGCGCGTGATGCCCGGTACGGTGCACTCGGTGATCGGACCGAACGGCGCCGGCAAGACGACGCTGTTCCATACCCTGACCGGTACCGTGCCCGTCAGCGGCGGGCGCATCGTATTCGATGGCCACGACGTTACGCGCGAGCCCGACAACGTCCGCGTGCGGCGCGGCATCGCGCGCTCGTTCCAGGTGACCAGCCTGTTTGCCAACCTGGACGTGCGCGAGAACCTGCGCCTTGCGGCGCAGGGCGGGCACGCCTCCGGCGCCTTCGACATGTGGCACCGGCCCGGCCGCGACGCCGCCCTGAACGAACTGGTCGACAGCCTGCTCGACCGCCTGGCGCTGCGTCCGCGCGCCGGTGTCGCCGCGGCGTCCCTGTCGCACGGGCAGCAGCGACGCCTGGAAGTGGGCATGGCGATGGCGGCGCGTCCGCGTGCCATCTTCCTGGACGAGCCCACTTCCGGCATGGGCGTGGACGACCTGGATTCGATGAAGGCGCTGATCCGCGGCCTGGCCGCGGACCATACCGTGGTGCTGATCGAGCACAACATGAATATCGTGATGGATATCTCCGATACCGTGACCGTGATGCAGCAGGGCAGGGTGCTGGTGGAAGGCCCGCCCGCGGCGATCCGCGACGACCCGCGCGTGCGCGCCGCCTACCTCGGCAATATGATCACCGGAGGCCGCGCATGAAACTGCAACTGCGCGACGTGCACGCCTATTACGGCAAAAGCCATATTCTGCAGGGCGTATCGCTGGCCGTGGGCGACGGCGAACTGGTGACCCTGCTGGGCCGCAACGGCGCGGGCAAATCCACCACGCTGAAGACCATAGCGGGCGCGCTGCGTCCGGCGCGCGGGGATATCCTCTTCGATGGCGCGCCCGTCGGCGGGCTGCCGGCGCACCGCGTGGCGAGCCTGGGCCTGTGCCTGGTACCCGAACATCGCGGCATTTTCCGGCTGTTGACCGTAGAGGAAAACCTGCTGCTGGGCGCGCGGCGCCGCTCGCCCTGGCAACTGGCCGATATCTACCGCATTTTCCCGCGCCTGAAAGAACGCCGGCGCAATGGCGGCGCCCAGTTGTCCGGCGGCGAGCAGCAGATGCTGGCGATCGGCCGCGCGCTGATGAACCATCCCCGCCTGCTGATGCTGGACGAGCCGGTCGAAGGGCTGGCGCCCGTCATCGTCGAGGAAATCGTCGCGCAGCTCAAGCTGATCCGGCAGCAGGGCGTGCCCATCCTTTTGGTGGAGCAGAACCTGGAAGTCTGCACGCAGCTGGCCGACCGCCACTACATCATCGAACAGGGCGCTATCGTGTACGAGGGCAGCAACGCCGATTTTTCCGCCGATGACGCGATCAAGGACCGCTACCTGGGCGTGGGGGTTTGATGGCTACGGCACGGCGCATCATCTTCTAGAGGAACCGAACATGTCCGACCCTGCAATCCCATCCTTCCCGCGCATCGATGGCGCGCGCCTGTGGGAATCGCTGATGGCGCTGGCGCGCATCGGCGCCACCGACAAGGGCGGCGTGTGCCGCCTGGCACTGACGGACCTGGACCGCCAGGGCCGCGATCTGGTCGTGCAGTGGGCCCGCGAACTGGGCTGCACCGTGCGCATCGACGCCATCGGCAATATCTTCATGCGCCGCGCGGGTCGCCGCAACGACCTGCCCCCGGTCATGACGGGCAGCCATATCGATACCCAGCCTACCGGCGGCAAGTTCGATGGCAACTACGGCGTCCTGGCCGGCATCGAGGTCCTGCGTACCCTCCATGCCCATGACATCGTCACCGAGGCTCCCGTGGAAGTCGCCGTCTGGACCAACGAGGAAGGCTCGCGCTTCGTCCCGGTCATGATGGGCTCCGGCGTCTTCGCCGGTGCCTTCACCCTGGCGCACGCCCTGGAACAGCGCGACCGCGATGGTATTGCCGTCGCCGACGCCCTGCGCGCCATCGGCTACGACGGCGCCGATGCCGTGGGCGGCCGCGCCGTGGCCGCCTATTTCGAGGCGCACATCGAGCAAGGCCCCATCCTGGAAGCCAATGGCAAGACCATCGGGCTGGTGCGCGGCGCGCTCGGACAGCGTTGGTTCGACGTCACCGTCACGGGCATGGAAGCGCACGCGGGGCCTACGCCCATGGAGCTGCGCCACGACGCGCTGCTGGCCGCCGCCGATATCGTCAAGCAGGTCAACCGCATCGCGCTGGACCACGCGCCGCATGCCCGCGGCACCGTAGGTTGCCTGGACACCTATCCCAATTCCCGCAATGTCATCCCGGGGCGCGTGCGATTGACGGTGGACCTGCGCGCGGCCGACGACGCCACCCTGACCGCCATGACCGCGGCCATGCGCGACTATTGCGCGGCGCGAACGGGGGTTACCGTGGATGTGCAGGAAGTGGTCTACTTCCCGCCACAGCCTTTCGATGCGGCACTGGTGGCGTCGCTGGAGGATGGCGCGCGCGAACTGGGCCTGTCTTCCATGGACATCGTCAGCGGCGCCGGCCACGATGCCGTCTACCTGGCGCGCGTCGCGCCGACCGCGATGATCTTCGTGCCGTGCAAGGATGGCATCAGCCACAACGAGATTGAGGACGCCAGCCCGGAACACCTGGAAGCGGGTTGCAATGTGCTGCTGCGCGCCATGCTGCAGACCGCCGGCGTCGCTGCCCGGGAGACCGCCGCATGAAAGTCCTGATCGCGCGGATGAACCACGAGACGAACACGTTCTCGCCCGTCCCCACCCCTTGGTCGGCCTTCGGCCGCAACGGTCCCGCCTGCGGCGACGACGCCCGCCGCGAGAACGAAGGCGCCCGCACGGCGATGGGTGCCTTCATCGATCTGGCCAAGGCGCATGGCGCGGACATGGTGACGCCGCTTTCCGCCTGGGCCTATCCCAGCGGACCGGTGCACGCCGACGCCTACGACCGGATGTGCGCCCGTATCCTGGCGGACGTGCCAGGCTGCGACGCTATCTTCCTGGACCTGCACGGCGCCATGGTCGCGCAAAATAGCGATGACGGCGAAGGGGACCTGCTGGCCCGCGTGCGCGCGGCGGCGCCCGGCGTGCCGATCGCGGTGGCGCTGGACCTGCACGGCAATGTGACGGCGCGGATGGTGGAGAACGCGGACGTGATCGTCAGCTTCAAGACTTACCCGCACGTGGATATGTACGAGACCGGTGACCATGCGGGCCGGCTGCTGTGGCGCATGATCGCGGGCGAATTCCACCCGGTGATGGCATGGCGGCGTCCGCCGCTGATGACACATACCCTGCGCTCGGCCACCGATGCCGGCGCGATGCGCGACGCGGTGCGGGCTGCCCAGGCGGAAGAAGCAGGCGGTATCGCGGCGGCATCCGTGCTGGCAGGCTTCGGGCTGGCGGATATTCCCCATCCTTGCATCAGCGTGGTGGTGGTGGCTGATAAGGACCGCGCGCTGGCCGAGGCGGCGGCGGAAAGAATCGCGGCGGGAATCTGGGCGCAACGCGATGGTTTCGTATATCGCAGCGAGCCGCTGGCAAACTCCCTGGCACGGGCGGACGCGATGGCGCGGGACGCGCGGCGACCCATTCTGTTGCTCGACCACGGGGACAATTGCAATTCCGGCGGCACCTGCGATACGACGGCGGTGCTGGAAGCGGCGCTGGGACGCGGGATGAAGGGCATCCTGGCGGGAGTGGTGTGCGATCCGGAGGCGGTCGCCCGGATGGTCGAGACCGGCGTGGGGGCGCGGGTGAGTTTGCCGCTGGGGAACAAGCGTTCGCTGGCGTCGCTGGGCATTCATGCGCAGCCGATGCAAGCCAGCGGGACGGTGCTGGCCATCACGGATGGCGAGTACGTGATTACCGGGCCGACCTATACCGGCATGCGGGTCAGTATGGGGCGCACGGCGGTCCTGGATCTGGGCGATGCGCGCGTGGTGGTGTCGGAGCAGACACACGAGCCTTGGGATCTGGCGGTGTTCGAGAGCGTGGGACAGGATCCGCGGCAGGCGCGGTTCCTGTTGCTGAAGTCGCGGATGTATTGCCGGCCGGTGTTCGTGCCGATTTCCGACGGGCTGGTGGAATGCGATAGCCCGGGTGTGACGACTTCGGATTATTCGATCTTTCCTTATGTGAAACGGAGTCGGCCGTTGTATCCGCTGGAAGAGGTGGAGTTCGATGCGGGGGTTCGGCCTGGGGGGTGAGGGGTTTGCGGTTTGCTGATGCCGTTGCGTTGGTCGGTGCTGTTGATGTGTGGTTTGCTGATGTGGTCCGCTGACGGGCGCTGTTCGCGGGTGGTTTGCTAGTGCCGTCCGGCGGGGGTGGTGCCTGTCGGGGCCAGCCCGGAGGAGCCGGTCCGGCGCCTTCGCGCCGGACTCCCGCGTTGTCATCTTCGTACGGCGGCCGAAGTGACGGTGGTTTTCTTGCGGGCTTTTTGCCCGGCCGTCCTCCCTTCAGATTCCCTCGCGCGGCTCCAACGGGCTGGCCCCGACAGGCACCACCCCCGCCGGACTCCGGTTTGCCTTAATCACGGGTGCTGCGACGATCTGGGTTCTTGCGCTTCGTCGGTGGCGGTTGCTGCCGGTGGAAGATTTTGCGGCGCACGTCGATCGCTGGCCGCCCAGCGCGGCCAGCGATCGCCTACACGGTGCGTCATGCCGCGGGGGCTTTCGTGCGACGGTCTTGCATCTGGAGTGGATGCCGTTGCATGCGTACATCCGCATGTGCCTTATGCGAGATGGCCTACGAGCTGCGATGGTCAAACATACGCGACATGGCGAACGAGCCGAGATAGTCAACGAAACGCGACATGGCCTACGAGCGCGTACGGGACTGTCAGGATTCTGGGGTATCCGCGGCATCCAGAGCCTGTGGCGGCGTCAGGATGTTTGTGTCTGCAGCAGCCTCGACACGTTGCATTCCACCACCGCCGCCATTCCCACCGCCATTCGCATGCAGCCCGTCGCATTCAACCACCGCGTAGGCGCATCGAGGCCGCGCTGGGCGGCCTCGATGCGACGTGCAACGCGAAATTTTCCAACGGCAGAATCGGCCACCCACGGAGCCCAAGAACTCAATTCGCCCCAGCGGACAGTGAATAAAGCACATCGGAGTCCGGCGGGGGTGGTGCCTGTCGGGGCCAGCCCGTTGGAGCCGCGCGAGGGAATCTGAAGGGAGGACGGCCGGGCAAAAAATCCGCAAGAACCCCACCGCCACTTCGGCCGCCGGACGAAGATGACGACGCGGGAGTCCGGCGCGAAGGCGCCGGACCGGCTCCTCCGGGCTGGCCCCGACAGGCACCACCCCCGACGGACGGCACTAGCAAACCACCCAACAACAGCACCGACCAACGCAACGGCGCATGGGATCGCGGCGGCGGCGGGGCAATGGGATGGCCTTATTCCAGCCCCGCCAGGCGCAGTTCCGCGCACAGCCCGCCGCCTTCGCGGTTGCGCAATGTCAGCGTCCCGCCCGTCACCGCGGCCAGTTGGCTGGCGATGGCCAGCCCCAGCCCGGTTCCGCCGGTATCCCTGTTGCGCGAACCCTCCAGGCGATAGAACGGCTGCAGCACGTCTTCCAGCCTATCGTCCGGAATCCCCGGACCCCGGTCCAGCACCGACACCGTCAGGCTGCCGTCGTCGCGCGGTTCCACGTGGACCTCGGCCGCGCCGCCTCCGTATTTCAGGGCGTTGTCGATCAGGTTCCCCAGCAGGCGCCGCAGCGCGTGCGGACGCGTCAGCATCGGGCCGCCGCTGGAACCGGTCAGGCTGACATCCTTGCCCGTGTCCTGGTAATCGCAGGTCAGGCTGTCCAGGAAGGCGCAGATATCCAGGCGCGCCGGCTTCTCCAGCGCCCCGTGCGCCGTGCGCGCGTACGCCAGTCCTTCGCGCACGAGACGCTCCACCTCGTCCAGGTCCTGCGCCAGCTTGGTTTTGTCCGGGGACTCGTCCATCAGCTCCGAACGCAGCTTCATGCGCGTGATGGGCGTCTGCAGATCGTGCGAAATGGCGCCGAGTATGCGCATGCGTTCCGCCAGGTGCGCGGCGATGCGGTCCTGCATGGCATTGAAGGCGGTCGCCGCGTGCGCGACTTCCATGGGCCCTTGCTCGTCCAGCCGCGGGCCGGTCTTGTTCGGGTCCAGGGTATCGGCGGCATGCGCCAGGCGCGTCAGCGGCCGCACGGCCAGGCGTACGGCATACCACACGCATCCGACCAGCAACAGCAATTGCACGACCAGTACCAGCGGCAGCCACATCGCCAGCGGCATCAGCGACAGATGGATGTCCAGGGTGACCGGGCTGCCGTCGCGCAGGTGCATCATGGCCTGGATATGCTTGGGATCGCCGGCCATCGCGCGCACGGCAACGTCGCGGCCGGGCAGGGCGTCGCGGATCCGGTCCGCCGCGGATTGTCCGGCGGAGTTCGTCACGGGCTGGTCGGCCACGCCCTCGCGCAGCAGGTAGACCCGCTTGGCCGTGCTCAGTCGCGACAGCCAGGCGGGCCGTTCGTCCGGTGGCAGGCGATCCAGGATGTCCATCGCGATGGAGACATCGCTGCCCAGGGCACCCAGCATCATAGACTTGCCGGCTTCGTAGCGTTCGTAGAATAGCAGGGCCATCGACAGGGCCTGGGCCACGGCCAGGCCCACCAGGAAAATCACGAACAGCCGCACCACCAGGGTACGCGGCCATAGGGCAAAGCGTTGCGTGGCGCTGGGAGCGGACATCGCGGCGGTCCCGTTCATGCGTTCTCTTCGGTGACTTCGACCGTGGCGGCGAAGACATAGCCTTCGCTGCGGACGGTCTTGATGTACATCGGCTCGCGCGCGTCCTCGCGCAGGCGCTGGCGCAGGCGGCTGATCAGCAGGTCGATGGAGCGGCCGAAGACGTCGGCATCGCGCCCCTGGGTAAGGTTCAGCAGCTGGTCGCGCGTCAGCACCCGTTGCGGATGGTCCAGGAATACGCGCAGCATCCGGTATTCGGCGCCACTGAGGGAGACCACCGTGCCGCTGCTGTCCAGCAGATGGCGCGCCGTGGTGTCCAGCCGCCAGTCGCCGAAGCGGATCTGCCGGCCCGCCTCCGTGACCTGGAAGTTGGGCGGCAGCATGCGCGTGCGGCGCAGCACGGCCTTGATGCGCGCCAGCAGCTCGCGCGCGACGAAGGGTTTGACCAGATAGTCGTCGGCACCCATTTCCAGGCCCAGGACGCGGTCCATATCGTCGCTGCGCGCGGTCAGCAGCACGATGGGGATGCGCTTGTGCTTGCCGCTGCGCAGTTCGCGGCACAGGACCAGGCCGTCGTCGCCGGGCATCATGATGTCCAGCACGATCAGGTCCACGGTGCTGCTTTCCAGCAGCGTGCGCATCTGCCGCCCGTCGGCCGCGAAAGTGACGTTCAGGCCGTTCTTCTTCAGGAAGTTGCCGGCCAGTTCGCGGATTTCGCGATCGTCGTCGACGATCATGATGTGATCGACATGGTCCATCTGCGGTGCCTTTATCGTTGGCCTGGTGGAAGCGGACGCGGGCCGCCGTCCGGAAGAGTGTATTTAAAATCCGCGCCGCCGGCGTTCGGGGCCGTCCAGGCGATCCTTATCGTCGCGTCGCTCCCGGCGATCGCGAAGCTGCGGCATGCCGTTATCGACGATCAGTGGGCAGGGGCCGGGCCGCAGCGCCTCGGCGCCCAGGCCGCCCAGCATCAGCAGCAGGGCGGATACCCAGCGCTTCATGGCTGCCGCGGGACGGCTATGGATGCCGCGTTCGAGGGGGGCGCGGCAAGGCAGGGCGCCGGTATGGCGGTGGGCGGTCATCGCGATGCTCCTTGGCGAGGGGGCCGTGCCGGTTCCGGTCGGGAGCGGCACGGGCGTTCCGCTGTGTCCGGTACGCGATCTGGTCGCTCCGGCAGCGTCGATGCCCGCTTTATACCGTCCGCGGACGCGCCGTTTGTGTCGTACTGTATACGCCCCGGCAGGGGATACAAAAGCCCAAGAAAATCCCCGGTTGCCGGCACCGCGGCGATACTTTGGCGCGGTTCAATGCGGGCTCTGGAACCGGAGACCCGACATGGACCTGATCGATCCGCCCATCGCGCTGCTGGCCGGCGTGCTGACCATCGCATCGCCTTGCGTACTGCCGCTGTTGCCGGTGGTGCTGGGCACTTCGGTGGAGCGTTCGGGCCGGCTGCGCCCGCTGTTCATCGTGTCGGGCTTCGTCCTGGCATTCGCCTCGCTGGGTATCCTGCTGGGGCTGCTGTCGCAGTCTTCCGGCCACGTGCAGGAGGCGGTGCGTTCGGCGTCGACCGTGCTGCTGGCGCTGTTCGGGCTGGCCCGCCTCTGGCCGCGCCCTTATGACTGGCTGATGGCGCGGATCAACGGCCCGTTGCAGCGGGTGGCCGCGTTGGGCGGTACGGGCAGAGGTAACGCCGGCGGCTTTCTGCTGGGCGTGTCGCTGGGGGCGGTGTGGACGCCCTGCGCCGGTCCGGTGCTGGCATCCATCCTGGTGTTGGCCGCGCGCGCCCAGGATATCGGGCATTCGAGTGTCCTGCTGCTGCTCTACGCCGTGGGCGCGGGGATTCCCATGCTGGCGATCGCCTACGGCGGCAAGTTCGTCGTGGGACGCGTAGGCCGCATCGCCCGCCATACCACCGGCTTGCAGCGCGCCTTCGGCGTCCTGCTCATCCTGACGGCGGTGGCCATCCATTTCCAATACGACGTCCTGGCCTATGCCTGGATCACGGGCTTGTTCCAATGACGCCTCGCGCGGAGCCGGGATTTTCAAGATTCTCCGAAGATCCATGCGCTGCGCCGCGGGGTACCGGTTTTTCTTTCCGTCTTGAAGGAGACAACATGCTGGCCACATTGAAAAAACTCGCCGCTGCCGCCGTCGTCGCGCTTTGCGCGCTGCCCTTGCCGTCCATGGCGCAAGCCGCGCCGCCGGTCCAGGCGCCCGGATTCACCGGCATCGAAAAGTGGCTGAACAGCCCGCCGCTGGACCTTGCCTCGTTGCGGGGCAAGGTCGTGCTGGTCGATTTCTGGACCTATACCTGCATCAATTGCATCCACACCCTGCCCTACGTGAAAGCATGGCACGAGAAGTACAAGGACTCGGGCCTGGTGGTGGTCGGCGTCCATACGCCCGAGTTTCCCTTCGAACGCTCCACGCGGAATGTCGAGGATGCCATCAAGCGCTTCGGCATTGCGTATCCGGTGGCCCAGGACAACCAGTACGCCACCTGGGATGCCTATCGCAATCGCTACTGGCCCGCGTTCTACCTGATCGACAAGCAGGGCAGGATCGTCTACACGCATTTCGGTGAAGGCCGCTATAAAGAGACGGAAGCCATGATCCAGCAAGCCCTGGCTGAAGCGGGTTGATGTACGCGCCGCGCGGACGGGCGGCGTTATGGCGGTAGGCGTCCCCAAGCGGAGACCAGCGCGCGGACGTCCAGCCATCCGGCCGCGTGTTCGCCCGTCGCGTCCCGCAGGCGCGGTATCTCGCCCAGCAGCGCGGCACCGTGGCGCCGAGCAAGACGCTCGCGCAGCGTGGCGGCGTTTTCCGCCGCCAGGCGCATGCCGGGGTCGATGGTGTTGGCGATCCATCCCGCGATGCGCAGGCCGCATGCCGCGATCGCTTCCGCGGTCAGCAGGGCATGGCTCAGGCAGCCCAGGCGCATGCCGACCACCAGGATGACGGGCAGGTCCAGGGCCTGGGCAAGGTGGCCGGTATCCAGGTCATCGTCCAGCGGCACGCGGAAGCCGCCCACGCCCTCGACGACGGTGATGTCGGCTCGCGCGGCGATGTCGCGGTGGCAACGGACGATGTGGGCGATATCCAATGTGACGCCTTCGCGCGCGGCGACCAGGTGCGGCGCCGCGGGCTCGCGCAGCAGGAACGGCGTGGATAGCGCGCGCGGCACCGGCACGGTTGCGCAAGCAGCCAAGGCCTCGGCGTCCTCGTTGCGCCAGACGCCCCCGGCATCCTGGGCAGCACCGGCCGCGATGGGCTTCATGGCGGCCGTGGACAGGCCGTGCGCGGCGAAGGCGCGCAGCAAGCCGCAACTGGCCAGCGTCTTGCCGATCTCGGTGTCGGTCCCGGCAATGAAGTACGAGTGGCGACGCGCTGGGGTGTCCGGCGCGCAGGCGTGGCGGGGTCTCATCGTGGCGTGGAAAAGAAGTCGTGAGGGTGACTGGTCGCGTTAACGGGCGTCATCGCATGCGTTTCATCGTGACGCAGGACGAATGTCGCGCGGGTAGCTCGCCGCGTGGAAAACGGACGCCATGGCATGCGCCAGGCGCTCGAGGTCGCCGGCTTCGTGGGCCGCCGATAACGAGAGCCGCAGCCGCGCGGTGCCCGCCGGCACGGTCGGCGGCCTGACCGCCGGGATCCAGAAACCGTGGTCGAGCAGGGCGTCGGCCACGGACAGCGCGGTTTCGTTTTCGCCCACAACGATGGGCTGGATGGCCGTGCCGGACAGCGATGCGAGCGGCAGCGCGGCGGCGGACGGCGCGGTCGAGGACGGCTCGGGATGGTCGGTGGCGATGCGTCCGATCATGGTCCGCACGGTGTCGATGCGTTCGCGCAGGCGCGCCCGGCGCGCCCGTCCTTCCGGCCCGCGCATCAGCCCCACGCTGGCGGCCGCGGCATGGGCCAGGGCGGGGGCGGCGGCGGTGGTAAAGATGTAGGTTCGCGCCCGCTGTATCAGCCATTCGATCACGGTGGATTCCGCGACGACGAAGGCGCCCGCCACGCCCGCGGCCTTGCCCAGCGTGCCCATATAGACCAGCAGCGGCGATCGCAATCCCAGCGCCGCGACGGTGCCGGCGCCGTCGTCGCCCTGGACGCCGAAGCCGTGCGCATCGTCCACCACCAGCCATGCCTGGTGCCGTTTCGCCAATGCGGCCAGTTCGGCCAGCGGCGCGATGTCGCCGTCCATGCTGAACACGGCATCGGTCACGATGATCTTCACGCCGCCGCCGCGATCTTCTTCCAGCATCGCGGACAGGGCCGCGGCGTCCGCGTGCGGGTAGACGCGCACCCGTGCACGCGACAGGCGCGCGCCGTCGATCAACGAGGCGTGGTTCAACGCGTCCGAATACAGGGTCGCGCCGCGTTCGCCCAGCGCGGTCAGGATGGCCAGGTTGGCCATATAGCCGGTAGAGAACGACAGCGCGCGCGGGTCGCGCGCGAAACCGCCCGCATACTCGGCCAGGACATCCTCCAGCAGCACGTGCGCGCGGGAATGGCCGCCCAGCAGATGCGATCCCCCGCTGCCCGCGCCGTAGCGGCGCGCGCCCTGCGCGATCGCGTCGATCAGCGCGGGGTGATTCGCCAATCCCAGGTAATCGTTGCTGGCGAAAGCCACCACGTCCCGGCCGTCGATGCGGATGCGCGGCGCGCAGGGGCTATCCGCGATGCGGCGCCGGCGGGTCAGGGCCTGGGATGCGCGTTCCGCCAGGCCGGCCTGCAGTACCTCGAAGGGATCGATCATGGGTGCCCTCCCTGATCGTTCAGTGTTCGCTCCAGCGCTTCGATGGCGGCCGCTGCCAGCAGGGCGATCTCGTCGTCGTCCAGTATGTAGGGCGGCATCAGGTAGACCGTGCGGCCGATGGGGCGCAGCAGCACGCCGGCCGCCAATGCATGGGCGGCGTAGCGCCGCGCGAAGTCGTGCCGCTCCTGGCCATCGACAACGACATCGAAGGCCAGGATGGTGCCGCATCGCCGCAGGTGCCGCACGCGCGGATGCGTGGAAAGCCCGTCCAAAGCGGTCGCCAGGGCATCGAAGCGGGCCTGGTTGGCGCGCAGCACATCGCGCGTGTCGAACAGGTCCAGCGTGGCGAGCGCGGCGCGGCAGGCCAGCGGATTCCCGGTGTAGGAGTGGGAATGCAGGAAGCCGCGCGCCAGATCGTCGTCATAGAAGGCGTCATGGATGGCGTCGCGCGACAACACCACCGACAGCGGCAGGTAGCCGCCGCTGATCCCTTTGGACAGGCACAGCAGGTCGGGCCGTATTCCGGCCTGTTCGTGCGCGAAGAAGGTGCCGGTGCGGCCGAAGCCCACCGCGATTTCGTCGGCGATCAAATGCACGTCGTGCCGATCGCACAATGCGCGCAAGCCGCGCAGGTAAGTGGCGTCGTGCATCGCCATGCCCGCCGCGCACTGCACCAGCGGCTCGACGATGATGGCGGCGATGGATGCGCCGCGCGCCTCGAACAGCGCGGCGACGTCTTCCAGGGCGCGCGCGGCCGCGCCCGTGCCGGGCAGGGCCATGCGCGCGTCCGGCGAGGCCACCCGGTGCGCCTGGCGCAGCAAAGGCCCGTATGCGTCCCGAAACAATGCGACGTCGGTCACGCCCAGCGCGCCCAGGGTTTCGCCGTGATAGCCCTGTTCCACGCAGACGAACTCGCGCTTGGCGGGCCGGCCGGAATTGCGCCAGAAATGGAAACTCATCTTCAAGGAGATCTCCACCGCCGACGCCCCGTCGGACGCGAAGAATGCGTGTCCCAGCTCGCCCGCCGTGCGCGCCGATAGCCGTTCGGCCAGTTCCACCGCCGGCTCGTGCGTGCAGCCGGCCAGCATGGCGTGCTCCAGCTTGCCCAGTTGATCGATCAGCGCGCCATTGATGGCCGGATGCGCGTGGCCGAAAAGGTTCACCCACCATGAACTGATGCCATCCAGATAGCGGCGGCCGTCGGTGTCGTACAACCACGCGCCCTGGGCCCGCGCGATCGGTAGCAGGGGGATGCGCTCGTGGTGCTTCATCTGCGTGCAGGGATGCCAGACGGCGCGCAGGCTGCGCGCCACCGCGTCGCGTACCGGTCCGGCGGCGGCCTTTGCGGGGTTGTTCACGCCGCGCATACGGCGTCTCCGGTACGCATGCCCAGCCGCGCCAGCAGTTTGCGGTCCGCGTCCGCGCGCGGATTCGCCGTCGTCAGCAATACTTCGCCGTAGAAGATCGAGTTGGCGCCGGCCAGGAAGCACAGGGCCTGCGTCGCGTCGTCCATATGCTCGCGCCCCGCCGATAGCCGGACCATCGCGCGCGGCATGACGATGCGCGCTACCGCGACGGTGCGCACGAATTCGAACGGATCCAGCGGTGCGGTGCCGTAGAGCGGCGTGCCCGCCACCTGCATCAGGTTATTGATCGGCACCGACTCCGGATAGGGATCCAGATTGGCCAGTTGCGCGATCAGCCCCGCGCGGGCGCGGCGGTCTTCGCCCATGCCGACGATACCGCCGCAGCACACCTTGATACCGGCCTCGCGCACGCGTCGCAGCGTATCGAGCCGGTCCTGGTAGGTGCGGGTCGTGATGACCTTGCCGTAGAACTCCGGCGATGTGTCCAGGTTGTGGTTGTAGTAGTCGAGCCCGGCATCGGCCAGCTGGCGCGCATGCGCGTCGTCCAGCATGCCCAGCGTCACGCACGTTTCCAGGCCCAAAGCCTTGACCTCGGTAACCATCCGCGCCACCGCCGCCACCTGCCTGGGCTTGGGCGAGCGCCATGCGGCCCCCATGCAGAAGCGGCGCGCCCCGGCGGCCTGCGCGGCGCGGGCCGCGGCAAGCACCTCTTCCAGGGGCATCAAGGGCTGGGCCGCCAGGCCACTGTCATGGCGCGAGGACTGCGAGCAGTAGCCGCAATCCTCCGGACAGCCGCCGGTCTTGATCGACAGCAGGCTGGATAGCTGGATTTCCGTCTCGTCGAAGTGCGCGGCATGCGTCGCCTGTGCGCGCCGCATCAGGGTGGGGAAGGGCAGCGCGTACAGGGCCGCGATGGCGTCGACGGTCCACGCCGCCGGCGACACCCCCTCGCGTGGCGCTTCGCCCGGGGCGACGGGTGAGGGAAGGGTCTGAGTCTGCGGCATGGGGTCTCCGGCGGGCGGGTTGAAAACGGCCGGATCGTAGGAACGCGTCCCTCACCATGCAATGGCCAGAATTCGATGAAATAAACCGCACGTTGCTAACAACCTCGCGAAGTTGCCGGAAGTTAGCGACGAGCGATATTTATCCTGCCGCCTACGCCGGATGGCGCGGGTAGGCCGATTTCTGGTTTCAAAACGTTTCAATGTACGCAGGCCGCAGGCCGCGGGCGCGTCGCTTCCTGGCGCCGCCGCGCTGAATCCGGCGCGGCTGCGGAAATCAGCGGTTGGCCCTGCCCCGCGGCGGTGCATCCGGCGCACCGGTAGGTAAGCGCAAAACTGGCGCGCATATTGCTTTCAGTTTGTGCATGGATATCGCAACGGATGGCCGGGATGTTGAACCTGAATGAATTCACCACCTTCGTGACGATCGCGGAGGCGGGCAGCTTTTCGTCGGGCGCGGAGCGCCTGGGCATATCGCGCCCGCTCGCCACCAAGCACGTCGCCGACCTGGAGCACGCCTTGGGTGTGAAGCTCATGCACCGCAGTACGCGCAAGATCGGCCTGACCGCGGCGGGCAATCTGTTCTTCGAGCGTTGCAAGCGCCTGATGTCCGACGCGCAGCATGCCGTGCGCGAACTGGAGCAATTCCGGTGCGCCCCGGGCGGGCATGTCAAGGTAAGCGCAGCCATCGCGTTCGGACGCCTGCATCTGGTTCCCGTCATCACGCGCTTCCTGGCGCGGTATCCGGACATCACGGTCGAACTCCACCTGACCGACAAGTTCGCGGACCTGATCACCGGTGGCGAAGACGTGGTCATCCGCACCGCGCAGCAGCCCCGCCTGCTGTCCCTGGTCGCGCGGCCGCTGGTCCCATGGCGCTTCGTGCTGTGCGCCGCGCCATCGTATCTGGAGCGCAATCCCGCCCCTCTCGTGCCGCCCGATCTTGCGCGTCACAACTGCATCCTGTATTGCTCCAACGCCCAGGGGGAGTGGACCTTTCGGCATCCCAAGGGCGAAGAAACCGTGCGCGTCAAAGGCAATTTCAAGGCCAATAACGCCGACGGCGTCCTCCAGGCCACGCTGGCCGGCCTGGGCGTGGCGGCCATCACCACCATGGCGGCCGCCGACGAGATCCGCGCCGGCCGGCTGGTCCGGCTGCTGCCCGGCTACGTGCTGCCCGAGGGCGTCATGTATGCGTCCTATCTGCCCAATCCGACCATGGCCAACTGCGTGCAAACCTTCGTGCGTTTCCTCGAGGCCGCTTTCGCGCAGGGGCCTTATTGGGAGCACGATCTGCCCTTCGTCCGCCTCTGACGGTAGCGAAGGGCATAGCGCCAGGCCGTGTCCTCATCCACGATGGGGATGCCCGGGTCCCGCGCCCGGATTAGATAAATCCGTTGAATAGTGAGTTTCCCGGGTCTCATTGTTCTTGGCGCCGTGGGGCCGCAACATGCGCACATCGCCGTCCTTCTGCTGGAGCCCGTCATGGAAGCTTTGTTGTCCCGCCGCACGCCGTCCCGCCCCGCGCCATTGCCGGTGCGGCTTGCCTCGTTCGCCGCGGCGGTGCTAGCCCTGGCCGGCGCTTGCGCCATACCCGCGGCCCGGGCCGCCGACGACTATCCGGCGCGCGCCATCCACATCATCGTGCCGTATTCGGCGGGCGGTTCGTCCGACGCGCCCATGCGCGTCATCGCCCAGCAGATGGCGCAGCAGATGGGCCAGGCCATCGTGATCGAAAACAAACCCGGCCAGGGCGCGATGATCGGCGCCGAATATGTCGCGCGCGCCGCGCCGGACGGCTATACGCTATTGCTGGCCTCCAATCCGCAGGCGATCAGCGCAACCCTGTACAGCCGCTTGAACTTCGATCCGGTCGCCGACTTCGCCCCCATATCGCTGTTCGGCCGCGAGCCGAGCGTACTGGTGGTAAACCCCAAGATGCCCGTGCGCAGCGTCGCCGAATTTATCGAATACGTGAAGGCGCGCCCCGGCAAGATCGACTATGCGTCGTCCGGCAACGGCAGCGCCCAGCATCTGTTCACCGCCATGTTCCTGTCGGCGGCGGGGCTGCAGATGATGCACATTCCCTATCGCGGCAGCGCGCAGGCCGTGACCGACGTGGTGGCCGGCCAGGTCCCCGTCGCCATGCCGGGCCTGGCCGCGATGATGCCGCACATCCGCGAAAAGCGCCTGATTCCGTTGGCGGTCACAGGCGACCGGCGTTCGCCCTTGCTGCCGGATGTGCCCACCCTGGCGGAATCGGGTTTCCCGGGGTTTTCGGCCTATGTGTGGTCCGGGCTGGTGGCGCCGAAGGGAACGTCGCCGGCCATTATCGAGCGCCTGAATCGCGAGCTGAAGAAAGCGATGGCGTCGGATGCGGTCAAGACCTACATGGATAATGCGTCGGTCGAAATCGTCACGGATACGCCCGCCGAATTCCAGGCATTTTTCCAGCAGGAAAAGCAGCGCGCCGCGCAGGCGATCAAGGATGCCGGCCTGAAAATAGATTGATATGGAGACAGCATGACGTTCCAACGCTACGGCGTTCGCCGCTACGGCAACGGCGACATTATCCACGTGCCGTTCGTGCGCGCCGGCAATTGGGTCTTCGGCACCGGTCTGCGCGCCGTTCTTCCCAATGGCCTCGCCGACCCCGCCGTCCTGCGCGCCGACCACCCGCTGGGCCGGCCGCCCCAGGCACAGCGCGAAGCGCAAGCCATCTTCGACGCCATGCGCCTGCACCTGCAGGAAGCGGGAAGCGGCATGGACCGCGTGGCGCGCCTGGATCAGTACTATCCCGATGCCAGCCATGTCGATCCCTATCACGTCGCGCGCAAGCAGGCCTTGGCGGGGCAGGTCGCGCCCAGCACCTCGGTCATCGTCGATGGCTTGCTGAACCTGGACGTGTCCATGGACGTGCAGGTCATGGCGGCCACGGCCGCCAGCGGCTACGCCGCGCAAGTCGCCGGCACCGGTCAACTGAACGTGCCGCGGACCTCCGGCTACGCGCCATGCCTGCGCATGGGCGACATGATTTTCGTCGCCGGCCAACTGGCCCGCGATGGCAGCGGGAACATCGCGGCAGAAGCCCGGGTGCCGGACGGCCAGATGTGGAACGGCACGAGGATCAAGCTGGAAACCGACTACCTGGTGGGCAAGCGCCTGGTGCCGGCGCTGGAGGCATCGGGCAGCCGGCTGGACCTTGTGCTCAAGGCCCAGGTCTATCTCAGCCATGACGAGGACCTGGCCGCCTTCTGGCAATCCTGGTCCCGTGCCTTCGACGGGCGCGTGCCGCCCACCACCGTCGTGCCGGTACGTCATCCGGCCTTCGGTACCCGCGATGCGACGATCGAGATCAACCTGGTGGCCGCGCATGCCTCCGCGGCCGGCCGCGTCCGCGATATCGACTGCGATGTTTCCCTGATCGCGCCAGACATGCTGCCGGCCCGCGTGTTCGATGGCGTGCTGTTCGTCGCCGGCCTGATGGCTGTCGAGGACGGTGGCCTTTGCCCAGGCGCGCGCCCGCAACCCGGCGCGCCTTACTATGGCGACCCCGTCCACGCGCAGGCGGCCGATATCCTGGAAAAGGCCCAGGTCATCTTCGCCGCCGCCGGCACCGACCTGGGCCGCGTCGTCCGGGCCCTGCATTTCCACACCGACCTGAAGGACTTCCGCCGAAGCTACATGGCCTGGGACCCGTCCTTGCGGCGCGCCGGCCTGCCTTTCAGCGCCATGCAGGTGGCCGACCGCTTATTCCTGCCCGGCGCGGCGGTCATCATGGATCTGTGGGGGTATGTGCCCTGATGGCGCAGGCCACTTGCAGGCATCTTGCCGGTGCCACGCGATTGCCGTCCAGTGCCCTATGATGCATCCCGGACGGACGGGCGCCGCGTGGCAGCCTTCTCCCGGCCGCATTGCAAATTCCTGGAGACTTCATCGTGCTGTATGCCATACACCTGCTCGACAAGCCCGGCGTCGCCGACATCCGTACCCGGGTACGTCCCGAACACCGCGCGTATCTGGCCACCAAGGCGGACCACATGGCCTTCGCCGGCCCATTATTGGCGGACGACGGCCAAACCATGATCGGCAGCCTGCTGGTCATCGATTTCCCCTCCCGGCAGGCGGCGGAGGAATGGTTGAAAGACGAGCCGTTCACGCGGCACGGCGTGTACGGCTCCACGGCGATCCACGCCTTCGCCAACCTGTGGCCGCAGAAAGTGGGCTTTCCGGCGGCCTGATGCCGGGCCGGGCCGACATTGACCGGCCCGTCGTCGGCCCGCCGCGTTGCCGCCCCAGGGCGTTGTCGATCTGGCCGAGACACCGCGTACCGAGCTGTCACGCATCGGCTACGTCGCGGGGCGCGCTTAAGCGTTTGAGATAACACGCGCAATCAACGTCGAGCGCAACGATGACTTGGTGTTGGGTGTCGCCCCCCGGCTGGCTGGGCACAATCCGGCGCACTGATCGGCGGGAGTTTGGTGGGCCTGGGACTATGCTGCCAGTTTTAAGGCATCCAAAGATGCGTCCATGTTGGCAGGCAGAAAAGCAAAAAGCCCTGATCGCTCAGGGCTTTTCAGCGTGATCGTTGTCCTGGACATATCGTCGGCAACGTTCTGGAATTCTGGCGGAGCGGACGGGGCTCGAACCCGCGACCCCTGGCGTGACAGGCCGGTATTGCGGTCGTCGCACGCCCTTGCAGGGCGCGCTTCTCCAACCAACTTAACTACGTTGCGGGTGGTTTGGGCATTCTTTGAGCACAATCAGGCGGCGATTGGGTTTGGAGAATCCCGTGGCGACCATCAGCAAGCATCGGAATAAATGGAAGTGCCAAGTACGGCGGGAAGGGGTTTCCGCCCAGAAGTAAGATCGTTGAGAGCGGGGCCGAGGCGGAGGCCTGGGGGCTACAGACGGAGGCCGAGATAGTCCGCAGCAGCCTTTCCACAGTGCCAACAACGTCCGTCGCGTTGCGCCCCAGGCGGTCCAGCTTCGTGACCACCAACGTATCCCCATCCTCAAGCTTGCCCATCAGCTTGGCGAAGATTGGGCACTCAGCGGCGAGCACGCGGCCGGAAATGGTTTCGATGACGACCCGCTGCGGCTTATGGCCAAGCCGGCGTTCTCAACCTCCTTGACTTGATTGTCAGTGGTGGCCTTCGGCGGACACGCGGGCGACAGAAAGGTGCGGCTAGTAATGTCGAATACTTGTTCCGAAATGGATGATCCGAATTATCAATGTTCCGAATGGTGGCCAAGGATTTTCGTGACAACAGATCGGCCTTGCCCGGGCTGCTCTGTATACGATCGATTTCGGAGCACTACCGACGTGACCATTGTTGGATTACAGTGCAGAGCAAATCATTAACGGAGCGTTATATGGCGTTCTCATGGCGTTGCCCGTATTGCCACCATCATTCGATCATCACTGAAGATAACTCGACCGGCGGTGAGACATTCTTTAATAAAGGCAATAAGGACGGGCCGCTAGCAGTCCTTACTCACGTCATTGTGTGCCCTAACAGGGAATGCAAAGAATATGCCATCAAAGTGGAACTAGTCCGAGTCACCACCGACAAGGAGCGACGATACGGAAAGACGCTCGATACGTGGCATCTTCGCCCCGGATCTCGGGTAAAACCACTACCAGACTACATCCCAATCGCCATTGCACAGGACTACGCCGAGGCGTGTGCAATCTGCGATCTAAGTCCCAAGGCGTCTGCAACGCTTTCTAGACGATGCTTGCAAGGGATGATCCGGGATTTTTTCAAGCTGCCACACCTCAGAAATCTCGCTGCTGAAATTCAAGCGATCCGGGAGCAAGTAGCTGAAGACACGTGGGAATCAATTGAAGCCGTCAGGACTATTGGCAACATTGGCGCGCACATGGAACGAGAGATAGACGTGATTGTCGATGTTGAGCCGGACGAGGCGGGGTTGCTGATCGGCCTAATAGAGTCCTTGATAGAAGACTGGTACGTGGCCCGGCATAACCGACAGGTGCGCAACGCGCAAATCAAAGCCACGGCCGCCGAAAAGCAAGCGGCTCGACGTGTAACGCCTGGAGGCTAGGGGCACCAACTCCGACCACAGAACGCGAGGGGCCTACGGGGGGAAACTGGCTGGCGCGCGAGTGGCGCTACCCCCGCGGAAAATCGCATCGGAATTCGGCCCCAGACTAGTCCCGCCAACTAATCTGATGGGGTCGAATAGGCAAGGCGCGGAGTATTTCGTATAGCGCCTCAGCCTCGGACGACGGCTCCTTGTACACGAACCTCCGCAGTAGATCGGGTACGTTGCCTTTCTTGCCGTCCTGGCTTAGCTGCAACGTAATAATTTCGAACCGTTCTTCCTTCGCGCGCTTCTGCGCTATAGCGTAATCTACCTCGGTCGCTAAGAAGTTCTCATCTACGAAGTTAGGCGTCACGAAGAACACCGCCGCACAAGAGTCGTTGAATCCTTTAAGTATTGTCCGCTCCAGCGGTGCCCCGGCGGTCATCGCATCCTCGTCAAGCCACGGCTCAAAGCCGATTTCTGCGAGTACTTTTTTAAACTCACGGACGAGAGGCTTATCTGCCGTTTTATGGCTCAGGAAAATTTTCATCGGCGTGAGGTTCTTAGCACGCTCATGGTTCTCTAACATCGCGTCGAACTCGCATTTAGCCAGGTTACCGTTGGGCTCGCATAGGAGTACAGCATCCATTGAAGTAAATCCGAAATGCTGGGCGACTCGTCGTCTTACCGCCGCCCGGGATTCGGGGGTGATTTCCTGCACACCAACGACGAAACCTGGAAGTTCTCCATGATCGCTGGTAATCATCATGGCATTGTTGCCAGTATGCTGGAGGCCGAAAAGGCCCCAACCGTTGAATGACGCCCGGTGCAACGTGAAACCAGACAACAGCGGCCAGTGGTGGCCCAGCTCGGGGTATTTTTTTTTCCACCATCGGCCGATAAATCGACCGAAGGGCCCCCTGAAGTTCAAAGTAAAGTTCTGCGTTTTGGTTTGACACAGAAAGCCTCTAGATTCGAGTTGACGCGGGTGTCGGGGTTGCCCGGGCGCTGGAAGGCAGTTCTTAGGCCAGGCGATAGATACTATCAAACGCTACGGAGGTAGTTCCGGCAGGCCGATCACGGGCACAATCCGGGCACACTAATCGGATAGAATTTAGTGGGCTTGGGACTATGCTGCCAGTTCTCAGGCATCCAAAGATGCGCCCATGGTTGGCAAGCAGAAAAGCAAAAAGCCCTGATTTCTCAGGGCTTTCGCGTGACCGCTGTTGTCACAACAACGTTCTGGAATTCTGGCGGAGCGGACGGGGCTCGAACCCGCGACCCCCGGCGTGACAGGCCGGTATTCTAACCAACTGAACTACCGCTCCGCAGCGGTGTATTCGCACAGCATCGCGAGCGACACTGAACCTACAACCTTGCCAGCATTTAAACTGGCGTCCCCTAGGGGATTCGAACCCCTGTACTCACCGTGAAAGGGTGATGTCCTAGGCCTCTAGACGAAGGGGACCTTGAACTGACTACAGCAACTTCGCTTTCGACTGGTGGAGGTAAGCGGGATCGAACCGCTGACCTCTTGCATGCCATGCAAGCGCTCTCCCAGCTGAGCTATACCCCCGTGTACTTCTGGCCGAAACTTCCGACGAAATACGAGGCAAAAATCCTGCAAAATCAGCGCTTGGGGTTACAGCATGACTGTTCGCTGCGACTGTTCTTGCCGGCTTTTTGTCTGTGCCGTTGGCGAAGAAACGAGATTATGCACGACTTTTTTTGGGCGTGCAAGTTGGGCGCATGACTCCCGTGGGCATGGCATATGCCGACGCGGCGAGGCGCCGAATACCGCCCGTCAGGATGGCGGGAATCTGACAAGGAGGCACCGCATGAGTCCCACTTCTTTTCCGGTTCGACGGCTGGGCCGCACCGACATGGACATTACGCGCGTGGGTTTCGGCGCCTGGGCGATCGGCGGCCCGGGCTGGGCGGCCGGATGGGGCGCGCAGGACGACGCCGACTCCATCGCCGCCCTGCGTCACGCGGTGGCGCGCGGCATCAACTGGATCGACACGGCCGCGGTGTACGGCCTGGGCCATTCCGAGGAACTGGTCGGCCAGGCGCTCAAGGGCATGGCGCCCAGCCAGCGTCCCTACGTGTTCACCAAATGCGGGCTGGTGTGGGACAAGGATCACCCCACCGCGCCACCCCGTCGCGTCGGGGCGGCGCGCAGCCTGCGGACCGAGCTGGAAGCATCCCTCAGGCGCCTGGGCGTGGAGCGCATCGACCTGTACCAGATGCATTGGCCGGCCAACGACGGCGCGACGGTGGCCGAGTACTGGCAGACGTTGCTGGATCTGAAGGCGGAGGGCAAGGTGCGTGCCGTGGGCCTGTCCAATCACAATGCGGCCCAACTGGAGGATGCCGAGCGCCTGGGCCACGTGGATACCTTGCAGCCCCCTTTTTCGGCCATCCGCCGCGATGCGGCCGCCGATTTGCTGCCGTGGTGCGTGGACCACGGGACGGGTGTCATCGTCTATAGCCCGATGCAGTCGGGATTGCTCAGTGGCGGCTTCAGCGAGGACCGCGCCGCCGCGCTGCCCGCCGACGACTGGCGTTCGCGCAACCCGGAGTTCACCGGCGAAAACCTGCGCCGCAATCTAGAACTGGCGGACGTCCTGCGGCGTGTCGCGGCGCGGCACGGCAGCACCGTCGCCGCCACGGCCATCGCATGGACGCTGGCCTGGCCCGGCGTCACCGGGGCCATCGTGGGCGCGCGGTCGGCAGGGCAGGTCGACGGCTGGGTCGGTGCCGCGACCCTGGAGCTGGACGACGACGATATGGCGGAGATCGCCGCCTTCATCGAAACCAGCGGCGTCGGGACCGGGCCTTCGTCGCCGCGGCGGCAGGCGGGCGCCGACTTGCCGCTGCGCGAGAAATAAGCCCCCGGCGGACCGATGGCCGCTACGCCGCTACGCCGCTACGCGCCGCCGGGTGGCCAGAAGAATCAATAGTCCCGCCGCCACCAGCCCGATCATGGTGGTATTGCCGGTGCGGACATAAGGCGTGAAGCCGGTCATGCCCTGCACGGTCGTCTGCAGGGCCGTCATCTGCATGGCGGGCGCCTGCGCCAGCACATGGCCGTGGGGGTCGATCGATACGGTCAGTCCGGTGTTGGTGGCCGCCAGCATCGGCCGCGCCGTTTCCAGTGTGCGCATGCGGCCGATCTGCAGGTGCTGCCGCAATGCCCAGGTGTCGCCGAACCATCCCAGGTTGCTGATATTCACCAGGATGGACGCGCCCGGCTCGCCGTTGGCGCCATGCCGTATGGCCGGCAGCAGTTCTTCGCCGAAAAGATCCTCGTAGCAGATGTTCAGGGCCAGTTGTTGCCCGTCGATATCGAAGGGCGGCTGGCGGACGTCGCCCCGGTCGAAATCGCCCAGCGGGATATCGAGCATGCGCACGAACCAATGGAAGCCCGGCGGCACGAATTCGCCCCAGGGCACCAGATGCTGCTTGTCGTAGCGCATGGCCAGCTCGCCGGTGCGCAGGGCTTCCACCGATGTGTTTCCGTCGAAGGCGACCGCGCTGTTGGTGTAGCGGTCGCGGCCGTCGACCACGCGATGCAGCGGCACGCCCATGACGATGGTGGCCTTGCGTTCCTCGGCGATGCGGCGCCACAGGTCCCAGGCGCGCGGGTCGAGCTGGTCCTGGAAGACCGGCAGGACGGTTTCGGGCAGGATGATGAGCTGCGGCGCCGGGGTGCCGGCCGGGGGCGGCATCGACGCCTGGTTCATGTGCTGCAGCAGGCCTTTTTCCATCAGGCCGGCATCGAACTTCTGCGACTGTTCGATATTGCCCTGGACCAGCCGTACCTCCAGCGGCGAGCCGTGCGGCCGGGACCATTCCACCCGCGACAGGCCCCAGCCGGCCAGTGCGGTGACGATGGCCAGCGCGGCGGCCATGCCGTCGCGCGGATCGCGCGGCACGTCGGCCGGCCGCCACAGCGCGGCCAATGCCGCGGCCGCGAAGGCCGCCAGCCAGGCGATGCCGTAGACGCCGACCACCGGCGCCCAGCCGGCGTAGGGGCTATCGACGTGCGCGTAGCCGATATTCAGCCACGGAAAGCCTGTCCACAACGTGCCGCGCACCCATTCCAGCGCCGTGAACCCGCAGGCGAAGGCCAGGGCGGCGCGCAGCCGGCGACCCGGCGTGGCGTTGGCCGCGAGCGGCGCCAGCCAGCGTGCCAGGACGCCCCCCGCGGCGGGAAACAGCGCGATGAATCCCGACAGCGCCAGCACGCCGGCGGCCGCCAGCGGCGACGACAGCCCGCCGTAGTCGTGCATGCTGACGTACAGCCAGTAGAGGCCCAGGGCATAACAGGCGAAGTGAAAGATCCAGCCGTCCCGCAGGGCCTGGCGCAATGTCGGCGCGGCCAGCTGGCGGCGCGCCAGGATGGCCAGCATCAGGACCTGTACCAGCGCCAGCGCGCCGTCGGGCAGGGGGCCGGGGGCAAACGTCAGGGCCTGGATGGCGCCGGCCGCGGCCACGCAGGCCATACCCAGCACCCGCGGGTGGCGCGTCGTCGAAGTCGTCATTCTGCGTCGGGGGAAGGCGTCGTGGGGGCGGTGGAAGGCAGTCGCTTGACGCGCAGCCACAAGGCGCGCCTGGCGTCGGCGCGCACGACTTCGAAGCGCAGGCCGTGCCGTTCCGCGACGTCGCCGCGGCGCGGGATGCGCCCGAGTTCGCCGCCCAGCCAGCCGCCGATACTGTCGTATTCGTCGTGCGGCAAGGCCAGGCCGAAGGCGTCGTTGAATTTGTCGATATCGGTGGCGGCCTGGACGCGCCACTGGTTCTCGCCTTCGGGGAAGATGGTGGCTTCGTCGTCCTCGTCGAATTCGTCTTCGATATCGCCGACGATTTCCTCAAGCACATCTTCCATGCTGACCAGGCCGGCGATGCCGCCGTATTCATCGATCACGATGGCCAGATGGTTGCGGCTTTCGCGGAAATCCCGCAGCAGCACGTTCAGCCGCTTGGATTCCGGGACGAATACCGCCGGACGGACCAGCGAGCGCAATTCGATGTCCGGCTCCAGCATGCAACGCAGCAGGTCCTTGGCGAGCAGGATGCCGACGATATTGTCGCGATCGCCTTCGAATACCGGAAAGCGCGAATGCGCCGTGTCGATGATGATCGACAGCAGGTAGGGCAGCGGCTGGGAGATATCCAGCAGGTCCATGCGGGGCCGCGGCACCATGATGTCGCCGACGGTGCGCTCCGAGACGGCTAGCGCGCCCTTGATCATGGCGTAGGACTCGCTGTCCAGCAGCTGGCGTTCGTGGGCGGCCTCGAGTATGGCCTTGATGCCTTCCCGGTCCTCGGGTTCGCGTCGAACCAGGGACAGCAGGCGGTCTAGCAGGGATTTGTTGGCGGGCTTGGCCTGACGCGGGTGATCCGCGTCGTTCGCAGGGTAAGGGTCGGGCATCGTCCAGAGGACAAGTTACAAAAAAACCAGCATAACCGATGTTGTGCGGCACTTTTGTAACGCCACGGGCGGGATTACCCCCACGCCGGCGCGCTTTAACGCGGCGCGTAGGGGTCGGCGATGCCCATGTCCGCCAATACGCGAGTCTCCAGCCCTTCCATGCGGCGGGCATCGCGCTCGCGGATATGGTCGTAGCCGAGGGCGTGCAGGGTGCCGTGGACGGTCAGATGGGCGGCATGCGCCAGGGGCGTCTTGCGCTGTTCGCGCGCCTCGCGGCGCAGCACGGGCAGGCACAGGACGATGTCGCCCCGGGCGACATCGTCGGGACCGACGCCGTATTCGAAAGTCAGCACATTGGTGGCGTAATCCCGGCCACGGAAATCCCGGTTAAGGCGGCGGCCTTCGGCCAGGCCGACGATACGCATGCTGATCTCCATGCCCTGGAACGCCACCAGCCCGTCATCGCGCGCGCCGTCCAGCGCCCGGGCGATCCAGCGCCGCAACCGCCAGCGAGGCAGGGCCGGCGCCTCGACGGCGTACTGGACGGACAGCGACAGCGAGACGGCCGCCGGCGGCCGCCCTGCCTTGGCAACGGCGTGTGGCGGCTTCCGGCCGGCGCGTCCTGCCTCGATGGTCCGTCGCGCGGCGTCGCCGGACCCCAGGCCGCGCGTGCGCGCGGCCGATGCTTCAGTCTTCATCGGCCGCCGCTTGCTCGTAGGCGTCGACGATGCGGGCGACCAGCGGGTGGCGCACCACATCGCGGCTGGTGAAGCGCGTCGTCGCGATGCCCTGCACGTCCTGCAGCACGCCCACCGCATGCGCCAGGCCGCTTTGCTGGCCGCGCGGCAGGTCCACCTGAGAAGGATCGCCCGTGATGACTGCCTTGCTGCCGAAGCCGATCCGGGTCAGGAACATCTTCATCTGTTCCGGCGTGGTGTTCTGCGCTTCGTCCAGGATGACGAAGGCGTGGTTCAGCGTGCGGCCGCGCATATAGGCCAGCGGCGCGATCTCGATGGTCTGCTTCTCGAAGAGGCGCTGCACCCTTTCGAAGCCCATCAGGTCATACAGCGCGTCGTACAGCGGGCGCAGATAGGGGTCGACCTTCTGCGCCAGGTCGCCGGGCAGGAAGCCGAGGCGTTCGCCGGCTTCCACGGCGGGCCGCGTCAGCACCAGGCGCTGTACCGTGTCGCGCTCCATCGCGTCGATGGCGCAGGCGACGGCCAGCCATGTCTTGCCCGTGCCGGCCGGGCCGATGCCGAACGTGATGTCGTGCTTGAGGATGTTTTCCAGGTAATCGCGCTGGCGCGGCGTGCGCGGGCGCAGGTCCGAGCGGCGTGTGCGCAGGAAAATGCCTTCGCCGTAGTCGTCCATCGCCGGCAGGGTGGGGGGCTTGAGCGCCGGCTTGCCGCCATGCGCGCCGCTCTCGCGTCCGACGCCGATTTCGACCAATCCCAGCTGGATGTCGTCCACCGACAGCGGCTTGCGCGCGGCCTGTTCATCGAAGCGGCGCAGCGCCTGGGCGGCCAGTTCGGCCTGTTCGCCCTCCAGTGTGATGCGGCTGCCGCGGCGCGACAGCTTGACCCCCAGCCCGTCGGCGAGCTGGCGCAGGTTTTCGTCCAGCGGGCCGCACAGGTTCGCCAACTGGGCGTTGTCGCCGCCGATCTGCACCGTGACGCCGGCCTGCTTGCGCGGTGTCCGCGCGCGCGCGCCCGTCATGCGGCCTCCGGCGCAGGGGATTCCGCCAGGGCGACCCGTGCGCGCAGGGAATTCGGATAGGCCTCGGTGATGACTACGTCGATCATGTGGCCGACCAGCCGCGGCGGTGCCGCGAAATTGACGATGCGGTTGTTTTCGGTGCGGCCCATCAGTTCGTTCGGGTCGCGCCGCGAGGGGCCTTCGACCAGCACGCGCTGCGTGGTACCCACCATGGCCGCGCTGATGGCCGCCGCCTGCTCGGCGATGCGGGCCTGCAGCCGTTGCAGGCGCTGCAGCTTGAGCGTCTGCGGCGTGTCGTCGGCCAGGTCGGCCGCCGGCGTGCCCGGGCGGCGCGAATACACGAACGAGAAAGAGGTGTCGAAGCCGACGTCGTCGATCAGCTTCATGGTTTTCTCGAAATCTTCTTCCGTCTCGCCGGGAAAGCCGACGATGAAGTCGGACGACAGCGTCAGGCCCGGGCGGGCTTCGCGCAGGCGACGGACGATGGACTTGAATTCCAGGGTCGTATAGCCGCGCTTCATCGCCGCCAGCACGCGATCGCTGCCGGCCTGCACTGGCAGATGCAGGAAAGACACCAGCTTGGGCAGGCGCGCATAGGCCTGGATCAGGCGCGGCGTCATTTCCTTCGGATGCGAGGTGGTGTACCGGATGCGCTCGATGCCGGGAATGTCGTGCACGTATTCCAGCAGCATGGCGAAATCGGCGATTTCGTCGCCGTCGCCCAGGCGGCCGCGATAGGCATTGACGTTCTGCCCGAGCAGCGTGACTTCCTTCACGCCCTGGTCGGCCAGGTCGGCGACTTCCATGAGGATGTCATCGAAAGGCCGGGACACTTCGTCGCCGCGGGTGTAGGGCACCACGCAGAAGCTGCAGTATTTGCTGCAGCCTTCCATGATGGACACGAAGGCCGTCGCGCCGTCGACGCGCGGCGGCGGCAGGGCGTCGAACTTTTCGATGCTGGGGAAGCTGATATCGACCTGGGCGCGGCCCTCGGACTGGCGCTGGCGGATCAGTTCCGGCAGGCGGTGCAGGGTCTGCGGTCCGAATACCACGTCCACATAGGGCGCGCGCTTGACGATGGCCTCGCCTTCCTGGCTGGCCACGCAACCGCCCACGCCGATGACCAGTCCCGGCTTGGTTTTCTTCAGTTGCTGCACGCGTCCCAGGTCGGAGAAGACTTTCTCCTGCGCTTTCTCGCGCACGGAACAGGTATTGAAGAGAATGATGTCCGCGTCTTCCGGCTTGTCGGTCAATTCCACGCCCTGCGATTCGCGCAGCACGTCGGCCATCTTGTCGGAGTCGTACTCGTTCATCTGGCAACCGAAGGTGCGGATGAACAGTTTGCGGGGGGAGCCGGGCGCGGACGCGTCGGCGGGCGCGGCGTCGCGCGCGAGTATGGTTTCTTGCATGTCGGAGGCCGTGACGGGTGTAGATCCCGGGGGCGTGGGAGGAAAAACAGAATTTTACCCCGGATGCCATCCTGTCTTGGTATCGTCTCGGTCCGGCGGGCCATCGGGCCGGAAACGCGGCCGGTCCGCACGGGGCGGCAGCCGCGCACTTACAGAGGACAAACCATGTTCCAGAATTCAGGCGTGCGCGACGACGCGCCCGCCGACCGCCGCGCGCGCCGGGTGGCGGTCGGGATCTTCGCGCTGCTGCTGCTCGGCCTGTCGGCGTTATTCGTGGACCTGCCGCTCGCCCAATGGTTGCACGCCAACGTTTCCCCCGGCGTGGATCATGTCTTCGAATGGATAGGCGAAGCCGGCGACAGCGGCAACTACGCCTGGGCGGTCCTGATCGTCTATATCGCCGCGCTGGCCGCCTTGCGCCGCGGGCGCGACGGCGCCTGGATCGGCGGCTACGAACGCGTGGTGCGGGGCGCGCTGCTGCTGATGGCCGCGTGGATCGCCGGCGGGATCGTTACGGGCCTGCTCAAGCAGGTGGTGGCACGCGCGCGTCCGGAACTGTTTTTCGAGCAGGGGATCTACGGGCTGGGACATCCTTTCCAGGGCAAGCCGTTCAATTCCTTTCCGTCCAGCCACGCATTGACCGCCTTCGTGCTGGCCGCGGCGATCGCGGTGGTGGCGCCGCGCTGGCGCTGGGCGGTCTATACCCTGGCCGTGCTGGCGGCCGTCAGCCGCTTGGTCAACCTGGACCATTTCGCGTCGGACGTGGCGGCGTCCGCATTGATCGCCATGACGGCGGTGCATGGGCTCAAGCGGTGGTTCCTGGACCCGGCCTATCGCTGGCCGATGCGTGTGCCCTGGCGGTGGTTCGCCCGCGTAGCGAAGCGCTAAGCCTTCAGCCGCCGTCCCGTTCCAGCTTTTTCCTGACGCGCCGGGTCAGGTCCAGCAGGGGGTCGTCGGACGGATACAGCTCGTGCCTGCCCACGATGGGGAAGCTGTGGCCTTTCCAGAAGGTGCGTGGGTCGAAGCGGAACTTGGCGATCAGGCGCCGCCCGAAATCCATTTCATGGTGCAGATAGAGCGCCTTCTGGCCGATCCCGGCGATTTCCGGATATTCCCCCAGCAGATAGCCTTCCTGCAAATGCGGCCGCGCCGCGGAGGGTGGGCATACGCTGGACAATCGTATCGTCTGCAACCCCGCTTCCGCGCTGACGGTGATCCCGCCGCTCAGGTACGGTACGCCCAGCACGAAGACATAGGCTTCGTCGTCCGCGCCATGGCTGGCGAACGATGCGGCGATGCGCAGGGAGTGGGTCACGTCCAGCAGGGGCGTGGCGCATACCTCGTAATGCTGGAGGATGGCCCAGCGCACGGTGCCATGCCGGCCGATGCGTTCCATGCCCAGCAAACCGGCCGCCAGGTATTCCTCGGCCAGGATTTTCTCGGCGGCGGTCAGGCGCGCGAATCGCTTGCGCAACGTGTCCAGGCTGGGATTCGCGTGGCCCGTTCCGCGTAGCAGGCTGGGTTTCAACGAGGTATAGCCGGAACGGTTGCGATGGTCGCCGGTTTGTCCGCGGAACAGGAGGATATGGTCGCGATTGTGGAATTGCAGCTCCGCCACCCGGGTCGCCAGGTCGGCATACGAAGCGACCTCGTAGGCGGCTGCCTTGCGATAGTCCTGGCGCTGGACCACCGTCGCCCTGGGCGAGCCGCCGGTGAACGACCATAGCTTGTACTGGGTGATCGTCTCCAATGCCGCTTTCCTTCATGCCGCCTTATTTGCCCAGCCACTTGGCGCTGATCTGCGCGTATTCGCCGCTGGCCTGGGCCAGATGCAGCCACTGGTCCACGAAGTGCTTGAACACCTCGTCGCCCTGCGGCAGCAGATAGGCCATCTCCGCATATTGCAGCGGCTTGTCGGGGTTGACCGCGCACAGTTCCGGGTGGGCCTTGCTTTGGACGATGGCTTCGGCGGCCTCGGTGACGAAGACGTCGGCCTGGCCCTTGATCAGTTCGTCGAAGATCGTCAGGTTATCCGGGTGCATGGTCAGTTTCGCGTGGCTCAGCCGTGTCTTCGCGAAGCGTTCGTTGCTGCCGCCGGGGTTGGCGATGACGCGTACCGAGGGCTGGTCGATGGCTTCGATCGTCTGGAAGCGGGAGACGTTCTCGCAGCGCGTCAGCGGCGTCTTGCCGTTGATCATATAGGGAATGCTGAAGTACGCCTGCTTCTGGCGTTCCAGCGATACCGAAATCCCGCCCACCGCGATATCGCATTTGCCGGCGACGAAATCCGGCAGCAGGTTCGACCAGCTCGTCTTGATGTATTCCGGCTTGGCTTTAAGGGCCGTCGCCAGGGTCTGCATCAGGTCGATATCGATGCCTTCGAACTGTCCCGGCGCGTGCTGGAAGCTGAAAGGCTTGTAGTCGCCGGGCGTACAGACGCGCAGCACTCCGCTTTTCTCGATGCGCGCCAGTGCCGGGCCGGAAACGGGAGAGGGGGCGGTCGCGGGCGCCTGGGCAAACGCGAACGCCTGGACGGACAGCAGGACAAGGGCGGCAAGGAACTTCATGGCGGGAATTCCATCGGAGGGAGGGTTGTCGTGTGCGTCAACTTTAAACGCTGCGGCGGCTTCCCTTCAGTGCGGGTTTGCACGGCTTGCCAGGCAAGACGGGTTATCGCAGCCGGCGCGCCGGCCGCGTTGCCATGCGTATCGCCCCGCCCGGCCGCGCTTTCGATCCCCAGGAGCATTTCATGCGGTACCTATTGGTTCTCCTTCTTGCCCTGTGCGGACCCGCCTGCGCGGCATCCGCGGGCGATGCCACCCGTTTTGCGCCAGGCCTGCAATTCCCCGAGGGCACGGTTTTCGTCGGCGCTGTTCTTTACTTCGTCGATTATGGCGCGGGCGATGTACTGCGGTTGGCGCAGGCCGGCCCCGAGGTGGCATGGCACGCGGCCGGGTGCGGCCCGAACGGGTTGCTGCCGCTGGCCGACGGCACGCTGCTTGTCGCCTGCTACGACGCGGGCACGGTGGAACAGCGCTCCCTGGATGGGCGGTTGCTGCGCACCCTTGACCACGGCGCGCGCGGCGAGCCTTTCGTCCGCCCCAACGATCTGGCCGCGGACGGCCGTGGCGGCGCTTATTTCACCGCTTCCGGCGGCGACGGCGGCATTCCGGGCAGGCTGTATCACTTGCCGGCGGGCCTGCAACGCGCCGACATGGTCGCCGACCACATCCAGAACGCCAACGGCGTCGCCCTGTCGCCCGACGGCGGCACGCTCTACCTGGGCGAGAGCACCACCGACAAGATCCTGCGATTCAAGGTGGCGCCGGACGGCAGCTTGCGCGATGGCGGCGACTTCCTGGTGCTGGACGAGCGCCTGCCGGGGACGGGCCGCCACACGCCGGATGGGGTGCGCACCGATCCGGCCGGCCGCCTGTTCGTCAGCCTCTACAATGGCGACGGCTTTGCCGTCTTCGGTCCGGACGGCCGCCTGCTGGCCACCCAGCCCCTGCCCGGTACCCACCACTCCAACCTGGCGATTTCGCCGGATCAGGCCTGGGTCTACGGAACGGTCAATGACAGCGAGGGCAGCCTGTACCGGGTCCGCAATCCCATGGCCCCGTCGTCGCCGCGATGAGGCGGCGCGGCGTGCGGGGATGGTGCCCGGGAAAGTCCGGACGGAAAAAACGACCGGGCCGCGGCTGACTCAGGAGGATCGCCATGACGAACAAAATACGGCTGGACAAATGGCTCTGGGCGGCGCGCTTCTACAAGACGCGCAGCCTTGCCGTGGAAGAGATCGGCAAGGGGCGGGTGTTGGTCAACGACCAGCCCGCCAAGCCCGCCCGCGAGGTCGGCGAGGGCGATTTCATCACCATACGCAAGAGCGATCCGCCCATCCGCGTGCTCGTGCGGGCGGTCAGCAACATACGCGGCCCCGCCACGGCGGCGCGCCTGATGTACGACGAGACACCGGACAGCATCGCCGCGCGCGAACGCGCCGCCGAAATGCGCCGGCTGGCGCCCGAACCGGCTTTGGATATCGTCCAGGGGCGTCCGACGAAGCGCGACCGTCGCCTGATCGACCAATTGCGCGGCAAATAGCGCTGGCGGGCCGCCCGGCCCGTGTCCGTAGCGTCGGCCTGAAGTCCCGGCGGGACCGCCGCCCGGGGCGCCGTTCAGCTGTCGGCGACCACGATGGTGGGTTCGCAGGCGATGGGAAAGTCGACCGAGTTGGCGATATAGCACTTGGCGTGCGCGACGTGATGCAGCCGTTGCGCTTCGGCGGGATCGCATCCCTGCCGGATGGCCACACGCGGACGCAATACGATGCCCGTGAAGCGGCCCGTGCCGTCGCTTTCCTTCATGGTGCCTTCGGCGGCGTCGGCATAATCCACCACCACGATGCCGGCATCCGCGCACAGGTGCAGGTACCACAGCTTGTGGCATGCCGATGCCGACGCGACCAGCAGGTCTTCCGGATTCCAGCGGGCGGCATCGCCCCGGAACGCGGGATCGGACGAACCCGGTATATCCGGCTTGCCATCCGCCCGGATCACATGATCCCGGCCATAGGCGCCGTAGCCGGACGTACCGCTGCCGCGATTGCCGGTCCACCGGACCTCGACGTGGTATTTGTGTTCGCCATGTGCCATTGCGTATGTCCACGGCCCCGCGGGCCTTCAGGTTCAGCGACGATTAAGCCTCGAGAATATCACCGGAGGTAGACTCCACCATCGGCCTTTTTTTCGACAAACAGGTGGAGACCATGGCGGATCACACGATGATCAAGGCGTTGCTGTTCGATGTGTTCGGAACGGTGGTGGATTGGCGTACCAGCGTCGCGCGGGAATTGCGTCCTTTCCTGGAAAAGCATGGGATCGCGGACGATCCCCATGATGTGGCGAACGCGTGGCGCAAGAAGTACCAGCCGGCATTGGACGAAGTCCGTTCCGGGCGGCGCCCCTTCGTCAAGCTGGATGTCCTGCACCGCGAGAACCTGGAAAAACTGCTGGCGGACTACCGGATCGACGTCGCCGCCCTGCCCGAGAAAACGCTCAACGACCTGAATCTGATCTGGCATCGCTTGCAGCCGTGGCCAGACTCCGTGGCGGGCCTGCGCCGGCTGAAGCAGCGCTTCATCATCGCGCCGATGTCCAACGGCAATATCCGGTTGATGACGGACATGGCAAAGCATGCCGGGCTGCCCTGGGATGCCATCCTGGGCGCGGAGGTCGTCAAGGCGTACAAGACTTCGCCGGAGGCCTACCTGAGGACCGCGGAAGTGCTGGACCTGCGGCCGGAGGAAATCTGCATGGTGGCCGCCCACAATTCCGATCTGGCCGCCGCCCGCAAATGCGGCTTCAGGACCGCCTTTATCCTGCGGCCGACGGAATACGGTCCGGCGCAGAAAACCAATCTGCGCGCCGAGCAGGACTGGGACTGGATCGCCGACGACATGGGGCATCTGGCCTCCCAGTTGGATTGTCCCGAGTGACGGACCGGCCCCGCGTCGCGACGCACGCGACCGAGGCAGCGGCGGCGCAACCGTCCCGCCGCATCGCGGCCCCGGCGGTGTCGTTTCCGCAGCGCGCATCGCCGCGTTCCACGGCGATGCGCCGCGCG
This sequence comes from Bordetella genomosp. 11, assembly GCF_002261215.1. NCBI lineage: Bacteria > Pseudomonadati > Pseudomonadota > Betaproteobacteria > Burkholderiales > Alcaligenaceae > Bordetella > Bordetella genomosp. 11. Next base: position 1,132,990 of record NZ_NEVS01000001.1, read on the forward strand.
GCCGGTTCGCCGGTCGCCAATGCGACCGTGTAAAGAGCGTTGATTCAAAAGAAGTTTTCCGGCGCCTGCATGGCCGCCAATCGGTCCTGACCGCACTCTCCCGATGATATTCTGCCCGCCCACCCAAGCATGGGGCGGGGGCAGCATTCTCCTGGAGGCATGCGGTGAATATCTTTCGAACAAAAAATATAGACGCCATGATCGCGTCGAGTCGTGCGTCCGGAAACCTCAAGAAGGTGCTGGGTCCGTTCGATCTGGTCTTGATGGGAATCGGCGCGATCATCGGGACGGGCATATTCGTTTTGACCGGAACGGGCGCGGTCACGGCGGGGCCCGCGCTGACCATTTCGTTCATCGTCGCGGCGCTGGCATGCGGATGCGCGGCATTCAGCTACGCGGAGTTCGCCTCCACGGTACCCGTCACGGGGTCCATCTATGCCTACAGCTACGCGACGCTGGGCGAGTTCGTCGCCTGGATGATCGGCTGGGACCTGATACTGGAATACGGCTTCGCCACCTCGGCCGTTTCCGCCGGATGGTCCGGCTACTTCCAATCGCTGCTAAGGGGCTTCGGCCTTCACCTTCCCACGGTGCTTACCGCCGCGCCGGGCGCGCTGCCCGGTGTCCATACCTGGATGGACCTGCCCGCGATGCTGATCATGCTGGCGCTGACGGCCATGCTTTCGATCGGCGTCAAGGAGTCGACGCGCGTCAACAATGCCATGGTGGTCATCAAGGTTGCCGTGGTGCTGTTGTTCATCGTCGTGGGCGTGCATCACGTTCAGCCGGCGAACTGGCATCCCTTCGCTCCCTTCGGATATACGGGGATATTCAGCGCCGCGGCCCTGGTCTTCTTCGCGTTCATCGGCTTCGATGCGGTGACTTCCGCGGCGGAAGAAGTGGCGCGGCCGGAGCGGAGCCTGCCGATCGGCATCATCGGTTCGCTGATCGTGTGCACCGTGCTGTATGTGGCGGTGGCCGCCATCATGACCGGCATCGTGCCTTACCAGCGCTTCCTGGGCGTCAACGATCCGATAGCGCTGGCGCTGAACTACGCGAAGGAAACCTGGATCGCCGGCTTCGTGGACGTGGGCGCGATCCTGGGCATGACGACGGTGATCCTGGTCATGACGTATGGACAGACGCGCATCCTCTACGCGATGTCACGCGACGGCCTGCTGCCGCGCCGGCTTTCGACGGTTCATCCGAAATACGGCACGCCCTTTCTGGCGACCTGGGTCGTGGGCATACTTTTCGGCATCGTGGCCGGGTTCGTGCGCTTGAGCACCCTTGCCGAGTTGATCAATATCGGCACGCTCGCCGCGTTCAGCCTGATCTCGATTGCCGTCATCGTCCTGCGCAAGACGCGTCCGGAACTGCGTCGAGGCTTCCGTTGCCCTGGCGTGCCCGTCGTGCCGGCCCTGGCCGTGGTGGCGTGCGTGACGCTCATGACCTACCTGCAGCCGCTTACGTGGCTGGCCTTCGGTGTCTGGCTTGCCATCGGGCTGGTCGTCTATTTCGCCTACGCCCGGCATCATTCCCTGCTGAACCGGCAAGAACCCGTGTCCGAACCCCCCGCCCTGGCGGTGGGCGGCGAACGGCGGTGACCTGCAAAAGAACAATGGCGGACCTGTCCGGGTCCGCCATCGAGGCAGTGGCGAGCGCCCGGGCAGGGCGCTCGCGGATCGTCCGTTAAAGATCGTCCATTAAGGATCGTCCGTTAGCGACCGTCCGTTAATCGTGCTCAGGCTACTTCAGGTCCATCTTTCTTCGCGGGCTTGACCAGGTCTTCGCGCTTCACGCCAAACCACATGGCCAGCGCGGCGGCCACGAAGACCGACGAATAGATACCGAACCAGATGCCGATGGTCAGCGCCATCGCGAAGTAGTGCAGGGTGGGGCCGCCGAAGAACAGCATCGACAGCACCATCATCTGCGTGGATCCGTGCGTGATGATGGTGCGCGAAATTGTCTGCGTGATCGCGCCGTTGATGACCTCCGGCACGGAAGCCTTGCGCTGCTTGCGGAAGTTTTCGCGGATCCGGTCCATGATGACCACGGATTCGTTCACCGAATACCCCAGCACCGCCAGCACGCCGGCCAGCACCGACAACGAGAATTCCCACTGGAAGAAGGCGAAGAACCCCAGGATGATGACCACGTCATGCAGGTTGGCGATGACGCCGGCCAGCGCGAACTTCCATTCGAAGCGGATGCCCAGGTAGACGACGATGCCCAGCACCACGAACAGCAGCGCCATCAAGCCGTTGTGCACCAGTTCCTGGCCCACCTGAGGCCCCACGTATTCCACGCGGCGAAGCTCCACCGACGGATCGGCCGCCTTCAGTTCCTTCAGCACCGCGTCGCTTTGCGCGGACGAGGTCTGGCCCGTCTGCAGCGGCAGGCGGATCAGCACATCGCGCGAGGTGCCGAAATTCTGCACCTGGAAATCCGAGTAGCCGAGCTTGCCTACCGCGCTGCGCACCGAGTCCAGCTGCGCGGTCTGCGCGTAGTTGACTTCCATCACCGTGCCGCCGGTGAATTCGATCGACAGGTGGAAGCCGCGTGTCAGGATGAAGAAAACCGCGGCCAGGAAGGTCACCGCGCTGATGATGTTGAGCACCAGCGCATGCCGCATGAACGGGATGGTGCGGTGAATGCGGAAGAATTCCATGTTTCGCCTTGCTTAGGGTTGGCCTTGGATATCGGGTCTTCAGGCCTTCGCCTTGGTGTCGCCGGACGGTTTCCATACCTGGCCGATCGAGACGCTGGCCAGCTTCTTGCGGCGGCCGTACCACAGGTTGGCCAGCGCGCGCACGCCCACGACCGACGAGAACATCGAGGTCAGGATGCCCAGGCAGTGCACCACCGCGAACCCGCGGATGGGGCCGGAGCCGAAGGCCAGCAGCGCCAGGCCGACGATCAGCGTCGTCAGGTTCGAGTCCAGGATGGTGCCCCACGCGCGCTCGAAGCCCTGGTGTATGGCCTGCTGCGGCGACGCTCCATTGCGCAGTTCTTCGCGTATCCGTTCGTTGATCAGCACGTTCGAGTCGATCGCCATCCCCAGTGTGAGGGCGATGGCGGCGATGCCGGGCAGGGTAAGCGTGGCCTGCAGCATGGACAGCACCGCGAGCAGCAGCAGTACGTTCACCGCCAGCCCGATGGTGGAGAAGACGCCGAACAGGCGGTAGTACAGGATGATGAAGACGGCGATCGCCAGGAAGCCGTACAGCGTGGACGCGAATCCCTTGGCGATGTTGTCCGCGCCCAGGCTGGGGCCGATCGTGCGTTCCTCGATGATGGACATCGGGGCGGCCAGCGCGCCGGCGCGCAGCAGCAGCGACGTATCGGCGGCTTCCTCGGCGGTCATGCTGCCGGAAATCTGCACCTGGCCGCCGGGGATTTCGCCGCGGATGACCGGCGCGGTGACCACTTCGCCCTTGCCGTTTTCGAACAGCAGGATGGCCATGCGCTTGCCCACGTTATCGCGCGTGACGTCGCGGAAGATGCGCGCGCCCTTGGCGTCCAGCGTCAGATGGACGGCCGGCTGCTGCGTCTGCGGGTCGCGGCCCGGCTGGGCGTCCTGAAGGTTTTCGCCGGTCAGGATGACCTGGCGGCGGACCAGGATGGGGCGGCCGTCGCGGTCGGTGTAGCGTTCCAGGCCGAAGGGGACGGTATTGGCGGCCAGCGCGGATTGCGCCGCCGGCGAATCGTCCACCATGCGGATTTCCAGGGTGGCGGTGCGGCCCAGGAGTTCCTTGGCCTTGGCCACGTCCTGCACGCCGGGCAGCTGCACGACGATGCGGTCGTTGCCCTGCTGCTGGATGACGGGCTCGGCCACGCCCAGTTCGTTGATGCGGTTGTGCAGCGTGTTGATGTTCTGCGTCAGCGCGCTTTCCTGCACCCGGGTAATCGAGGCCTGGCTGAGCGTGCCGACCAGTTGCGGCTTGGCGCCGTCGTTCTGGTCGACGAACTGCAGGTCCGGCATGCGCGTACGCAGGATCGAAACGGCCTTGTCGCGGCTATCGGCGTTGGCGAAGGTGGCGGTGATGGCCTGGCCCGTGCGGTCCACGCTGGCGCCGGCCACGTCCTGGTCGCGCAGCACGCTGCGGACATCGGCCGCCAGGGAGTCATAGCGGGCGCTCAGCGCGCCCTGCATGTCGATCTGCAGCAGGAAATACACCCCGCCGCGCAGGTCCAGGCCCAGGTACATCGGCTTGGGCTCGAACCAGCCCAGGGCGCGCATCCATGCAGGCGAGGCGGGCAGCAGGTTCAGCGCCACCGTGTAATGCGGGTCGCCGGGAACGGTATTCAGGGTCTTGTCGAGCAGGTCGCGCGCCTGCAGCTGCTGGTCGGTGGACGAGAAGCGCGCGCGGATGGTGCCCAGCGGGCCGTTTTGCTCGTAGAAAGCGCCAACGGTGGGGATTTTGGCCTGGGCCAGGATCTGTTCGACCGTGCCGAGCAGGGCGTTGTCGACCTTGACCGTCGCCTTCGCGCTGGAAATCTGCACCGCGGGGGATTCGCCGTAGAAATTGGGCAGCGTGTACAGCAGGCCGATGACGACCGCGATCAGGACCGTAAGGTATTTCCAGAGGGGATAGCGGTTCATGGCCGGCTACTGATTTTGACGAATGACGGTTGAGGCAAAAGGCCGGGGGCACTGCGGGATTGCCCGGGCGGCATGTGCATCGCCCGGGCCACACTCGGACGCTTACAGCGCCTTGATGGTTCCCTTGGGCAGTACGGTGGAGACGGCGGATTTCTGGACGACCACTTCCACCGGCTTGTCGCCGCTTTCGGCGATCTCCACGGTGATATAGGTATCCGTGACACGGGTCACCTTGCCCAGCACGCCGCCGGCGGTGACGACTTCGTCGCCTTTGCTCAGCGCGGCCAGCAGGTTCCGGTGCTCTTTCTGGCGCTTCATCTGGGGCCGGATCATCAGGAAATACAGAATGACGAACATCAAGACGATGGGCAGGATGTTCATCAGCGCGCTTTCGGTGGCGGCTGCTTGGGCGACGACAACGCCTAGGGTGTCGGTAAAGGACATCGGGTTCTCCTGAAGGGATCCGCCGCGCGGATCCGGTTATTGGGTTTTTGGTCTGATTTTGCGTTTTTTCGCGAGCCTGCGCATGGAGGGCAGCCCGCTATTGTATCGGAGCCGCCCGCGGGGGAAAGCCTCGTCCCCCCAGGAGCGGCATCGCCGGCCGCCGGGCGGGCGCGGCGCGCCCCGGCGGCGGCCGGACACGCCGCTAATCCACGCCGCGCGCCCGGTCGGCGGCAAATTGCGCCCGCCAGGCCTCGAAGCGGCCGGCCGCGATCGCTTCGCGCATCTCGCTCATCAGGGTCAGGTAGAAATGCAGGTTGTGCAGGGTGTTCAGCCGTGCCCCGGTGATCTCGTTGGCACGCTGCAGATGATGCAGATAGGCCCGGCTGAAGTTCCCGCAGGTATGGCAGCCGCAGGTCGGGTCCAGCGGCCGGGTGTCGTCCCGGTAGCGGGCATTGCGGATCTTGACGTCGCCGTAGCGCGTGAACAGCCAGCCGTTGCGGGCGTTGCGGGTGGGCATGACGCAGTCGAACATGTCCACGCCCTGCGCGACGCCGGCCACCAGGTCTTCCGGCGTTCCCACCCCCATCAGGTAGCGCGGCGCCCCGGCGGGCAGGCGCGGCGCCACGTGCGCCAGGATGCGCATCATGTCCGCTTTGGGCTCGCCCACGGACAGGCCGCCGATCGCATAGCCATGGAAGCCGATGTCCAGCAGGCCGGCCAGCGATTCGTCGCGCAGCCGCTCGTACATGCCTCCCTGGACGATGCCGAACAGCGCATTCGGGTTGGCCAGCTGGTCGAAGGCGTCGCGCGATCGCCGCGCCCAGCGCAGCGACATCCGCATCGAGCGCGCGGCTTCGTCTTCCGTGGCCGCGCGGCCGTCGATTTCATAGGGCGTGCATTCGTCGAACACCATGACGATGTCGGAATTCAGCGCGCGCTGGATGCGCATGGATTCCTCTGGCGTCAGGAACAGGCGCGCGCCGTCGATGGGCGAGGCGAAGCGGACGCCTTCCTCGGTGATCTTGCGCATGCCTTGCAGGCTGAACACCTGGAAACCGCCGGAATCGGTCAGGATGGGCTTGTTCCAGCCCATGAAACCGTGCAGGCCGCCATGCTTTTCCATGACTTCGGTGCCCGGGCGCAGCCACAGGTGGAAGGTATTGCCCAGCACGATCTGCGCGCCGATGTCCGCCAGCTCGTGCGGCAGCATGGCCTTGACGCTGCCGTAGGTGCCAACGGGCATGAAAATCGGGGTTTCCACGACGCCGTGGTTCAGCGTCATGCGGCCGCGCCGCGCGGCGCCATCGGTGGCAAGCAGTTGAAAATCGAGTCCGGTCATGATGTCTGGGCCGCGGCCGCTTCGATGAACATGGCGTCGCCGTAGCTGAAGAAACGGTAGCGTTGCGCCACGGCATGGGCATAGGCGCGACGGATGGGTTCCATGCCCGCCAGCGCCGACACCATCATCAATAGCGTGGACTGCGGCAAGTGGAAATTGGTGATCAGGGCGTCCAGCGCCTTGAAGCGATATCCCGGCGTGATGAACAGCCGGGTATCGCCCTGCGTGGCCTGCAGCGGAAACTGCTGGGCGGCGGCCGATTCCAGCGCGCGCGCGCTGGTCGTTCCCACCGCGACGACGCGCCCGCCCGCCGCCCGGGCGGCGGCGACGGCATCCGCGGTGGCCTGGGGGACGGTGTACCACTCGGCATGCATGACGTGGTCGGCGATGTTTTCCACGCGCACGGGCTGGAAAGTGCCGGCGCCGACGTGCAGGGTAACGAATGCCCGCGCCACGCCCAGCGCCTGCAGGCGGTCCAGCATGGCCTGGTCGAAGTGCAGCCCGGCGGTAGGGGCCGCCACGGCGCCGGGTTCGCGCGCGTAGACGGTCTGGTAGCGCGTTTCGTCCTCGGCGTCGGCCGCGTGCGCGATGTAGGGCGGCAGCGGCGTGGCGCCGTGGGCATCCAGCAGCGCCAGCACATCGGCGGGAAACTCCAGGTCGAAGAGTTCGCCCGCGCGGCCGTGCACCACGGCGTCGAAAGCGTCCGCCAGGCGCAGGACCGTACCCGGTCCTGGGGATTTGCTGGCGCGCACGTGGGCCAGCGCGCGGCGCGGGCCGGTGATGCGCTCGACCAGGACTTCGATCCTGCCGCCGCTGGCCTTGTGGCCGGTCAGCCGCGCCTTGATCACGCGCGTGTCGTTGAATACCAGCAGATCGCCCGGCCGCAGCAGGGCCGCGATGTCGGCGAAACGCCGATCGTGCAGGCCCCCTTGCGCATCCAGGTGCAGCAGGCGGCTGCCGCCGCGCTCGGCGCTGGGATGCTGGGCGATGAGCTCCGGCGGCAGTTCGTAGTCGAAGTCGGACAGGCGATGGGAAGGTGGAATGGACGGGGACACGCTGGATGTGGAAATCGTGACAAGCGAACCGGCAATTGTAGTAGGCCGGCCGCACGGCGCCGTTCATGCAAGGTATCCTTGGCGCTTTTGGCGGTTCGGCGACGGAAGCGGGCGGGGAATGATCGAGCGGTGGTTCGGGTGGATGGCTGGGTTGGCGGGGCGGGCGGCAGCCGGCTTGCTGGCCATATCGATAATGGGCGTGGCGCCGGGCGCGGCGCGCGCCCAGGGCCTGGCGCCCGCTTCGACCAATGCGTTGCCGCATGAACTGGCGTCGGCCTGGCGCGCCAGCAAGCTGCCCGGCGGGTCGCTGTCGCTGGTGGTGCAGGAATTGGGCGGACAGCGGCTGCTTTCCATCAACGCCAAGCAGCCGCGCAATCCCGCCTCCGTGATGAAGCTGGTCACCACCTGGTCGGCGCTGTCCAGCCTCGGGCCCGATTACGTCTGGCGCACGGAACTGCTGTCGGATCCGGGGGCGCGCCTGGGGGCCAATGGCGTGCTGGCCGGTCCGCTGTACCTGCGTGCCAGCGGCGACCCCTTGTTCCTGATGCAGGACTTGTGGAGCCTGCTGCGCGATCTGCGCCTGCACGGAGTCCGGCAAATCGGCGATCTGGTGATCGACCGCACCATATTCGGGGCGGTCGCCACCGACCCCGGCGCCTTCGACGGCGCGCCCGACCGTCCTTATAACGCCAGTCCCGACGCGCTCATGGTGGGCTTCGGGGCGGTACGCCTGGCGTTCCTGCCCGATCCCGTCGCGCGGCGCTGGCGCCCCGTGATCGATCCGCCGGTGCCGGGCGTCACCGTCGAGGGGCAGGTCGAATGGAGCGACGCGGTCTGTCCCGGCGCGCCGGAAGTCGCCACCGAGCCCCTCATTACGCAGGCGGGCATCACGCTGCGCGTGGCCGGCAAGGTCGCCGGTTCCTGCGGAGAATTCAGCCTGTACCGCCTGGCGCTGTCCCAGCCGGACTACGCGACCGCGGTCTTCCGCCTGCTGTGGCGCGAACTGGGCGGCACCTTTACCGGCCAGGTGCGCGCCGGCATGGTTCCGCCGGATGCCGTGCCCCTGGTCGCCCATGACTCGCCGCCGCTGTCCGACATCATCCGCGCGATCAATAAGCGCAGCAATAATGTCATGGCGCGCCTCCTGCTGCTGACCATGGGCGCGGAAGAGGGGCGTCGTCCCGCCACGCCGGCCACCGGCGCGGCGGTCGTGCGCCGGGTGCTGGACAGCCAGGGGCTATCCATGCCGGAGCTGGTCATCGACAATGGATCGGGCCTGTCCCGTATCGGCCGCGTTTCCGCGGACAGCCTGGCCTCGCTGCTGACCGTGGCATGGAATTCGCCCTATATGCCGGAATTCATGTCTTCGCTGGCGATCGCCGGGGTCGACGGTACGGTGCGCCGTCGTCTGCGTGACAAGGATACGCGGGGGATGGCCCACCTGAAGACCGGCTCATTGGCCAATGTGCGCGCGATAGCGGGCTACGTGCTGGGCAACAGCGGCAAGCGCTATGTCGTCGTCAGCATCGTCAACGACGAGCGCGCCGATGCCGTGCGCCCCTTCGACGATGCGCTCATCAAGTGGCTGGCCGATCGCTGAGCGCCCGGCTACGATTCGACCCATCGATATCGGAGAACCGCAATGCCCGTGCACGAAATACGTCATCCGCTGATCCGCCACAAGCTGGGCATCATGCGCCGCGCCGACCTGAGCACCAAAAGTTTCCGTGAGCTATCCCAGGAAGTCGCCGCCCTGCTTACCTACGAGGCATGCAAGGACCTGCCCCTCGAACCGTGCCAGATACAGGGCTGGAGCGGCACCGTGGACGTGGAAAAGCTGGCCGGCAAGAAGATCACCGTGGTGCCCATCCTGCGGGCCGGCATCGGCATGCTCGACGGGGTGCTGACGCTGGTGCCCGGCGCGAAGGTCAGCGTGGTGGGGCTGGCGCGCAACGAGGAAACCCTGCAGGCCCATACCTATCTGGAGCGTCTGGTCGCCGAGCTGGACCAGCGCGTGGCGCTGATCGTGGACCCGATGCTCGCGACCGGCGGCTCGATGTGCGCGACCATCGATATGCTCAAGCGCGCCGGCTGCCGCGACATCCGCGCGCTGGTGCTTGTGGCCGCGCCCGAAGGCATCGCGCGGCTCGACCGGGAGCATCCCGACGTCCAGGTCTATACGGCGTCGATCGACCAGGGCCTGAACCAGGACGGCTACATCATCCCCGGCCTGGGCGACGCCGGCGACCGCATTTTCGGCACCCGCCAGACCGCCGAATAGGCGCCTGGCCGCCAGGCGGAAACGCGGCTCCCGCCCGGCTCGCCTTCACCCGGCCGTCGCGGCGGCCATGCCGTCGATATGTTCCCCGAACCAGTGCAGCTCGTTGGCCAGTGCGGCCACGCTGCCGACGATCAGCAGGGCGGGCGCGTGGATGGCATGCGCCCGTGCCAGCTCCGCCAGGTCTTCCAGCCGTCCGGTCAGTACCCGCTGTTCGGGCCGGCTGCCGTTTTCCACCAGGGCGAAGGGCGTATCGGCCGGCCGGCCGTGTTCCCGTAGCCCCCGCGACAGCGGCTCCAGCTGGCCGACGCCCATATAGAACGCCAGGGTCTGGTTACCGGCGGCCAGCGCCGCCCAATCCGGGGCGGCGGCATCGTCGCGGCAATGCGCGGTGATCAGGTGCAGGGACTGGGCGTGGTCCCGGTGCGTCAGCGGAATGCCGGCGTGCGCCGCGCAGGCCAGCGCCGCCGTTACTCCGGGCACCACTTCGTAGGGTACGCCGTGGGCGCGCAGGTGCTGCAGCTCCTCGCCGCCCCGCCCGAAAATGAACGCATCGCCGCCCTTGAGCCGCACCACGCGCCGCCCGTGCCGCGCCTGCTCGACCATCAAGGCGTGGATGCGTGCCTGCGTGGCGGCGTGATCTTCGCCCGGGCGCTTGCCCACGTCGATGCGTTCGGCGTCGCGCCGCGCCAGCGAGAGGATCCCGTCGCCGACCAGGCGGTCGTACAGGATGACGTCGGCTTCGTTCAAGGCCCGCAACGCCTTGAGCGTCAGCAGGCCGGGGTCGCCGGGGCCGGCACCCACCAGCACTACACTGCCGGCCGGCGTTTGCTGGGGTTGCGCCAGGGCGGTTTCCAGGGCCTGCGCGGCCTGCTCCGGCCGAGCCTGCCGCAGCAGCGCCGCAACGGGGCCGTCCAGCAGGCGGTCGTAGAAGCGTCGCCGGGCGCCGAGGTCCGGCAGCCGTTCCCGGATGCGGGTGCGGTAGCGCGCCGCCAGCTCGGCCAGCGGACCCAGCGCGTGATCGAACATCGATTCGATGCGTTCCCGCAGCCGCCTGGCCAGTACCGGGGCCACGCCGGAAGAAGAAATCGCCACGATGAGCGGCGACCGGTCGACGATGGACGGCACCTGGAAAGAAGACAGGGCGGGATCGTCCACCACATTGGCCAGGATGCGGCGCGCCCCGGCTGCCGCGGCCACCTGCGCATTGACCTGGGCGTCATCGGTGGCCGCTACCACCAGCCAGGCGTCGTCCAGCCAGCCATCGTGGAAGCGTCCTGCCAGGTGGGCCACTTTGCCGTCCCGGACCATGGCTGACAGCTCGGCATTCAATTCCGGCGCGCCCACGCGTACGAACGCGCCGGCCTCCAGCAACGCTTGGGCCTTGCGCGCGGCGACGGCGCCGCCGCCTACCACCAGCACCAGGCGCTGGTTCAGGTCGGCAAACAGGGGAAATAGCTTCATGGCGGGTGCGGAGGAGGGAGCGGCACGAGCCCATTTCCGCGATGCGGCATGGGCAGGGCCTCCATTCTAGGAAGCCGGCTTCCAGCGTGGAACGAAGATGTGGGTATGTTTATATAAACAAAAGAAATATTTGTGTAGGGTTTTATGTCCGGGCGGCATATGCGGCGCGCGGTCCGCATGCGGGCCCGGCACGCGCCGGAGTCGGCCGCGGCAGGCGGATGCGGGGCGAACAGGTGGGCGCGCGCCCCGCGTGGCGCGGTGTAGTATCGATGCACCCGCCCGTTCCCATGGGCGGCCGTTTCGATGAGGTCTCCAATCGTGTATCCGCATTCTCCTCATGACGCCGCGCCGGCCTGCCTCCCGTCGCCGGGGCGTTCTACGCTGCGGAAGCCGCCGCGCGCGGCGGCTGTTCCGGTGTACGGTGCTCTGGCCGCCATCGCCATGCTGCTGGCCGCCGGCAACGCGCAAGCCGGCGTCTGCGATGCCCAATTCATCCGCAACGGCGGACAGGTGCAGTTGACGGGCTCCGGCAACTTGCAACTGGGCGCCGACCTGGCGTTTGCTGACGTAACCAAAAGCAATGGCGAAAACTGCCGCGCCCGGGTCACCGGCGTGGCCACGTTCTCCTATGCCGGCCTGCCGCCGGGCAAGTCCAGGCTGGACTATCTGATGACCGTCCACAACGGGCAGGCCAGTTTCGTGCGCTACGAAAGCGCCGGCGAAAGACCCGTGTCGGAAGGGCAGTTCGACCTGCGCATGCTGGGCCTGTTCGCCTACGACGGCAAAATCAGCGGGCCGGGCCAGAAACTGCCGGGCGCGAACTTCCGCCTGAATATCGGCAAAGAGGCCCCTGTGGGAGGGACGCCCAGTACCACCGTGCGCATCGGCCAGAAGACGGTCGGCACGCGACGCACGATGGATACGGCGCTCGGCAAGCAATCCTGCTGGCCGATTTCCTATCGGCGCGATACCGATCCGACCATGGCGACCTTCAAGGGCTTGACCATCCCCATCCCGGCGTTGAATACCACCGTCACCGATTGGTATTGCCCCGCCGTCAACCTGGTGATGAAGCAGGACATCGACCAGCAGGGCATTAAATCCGCCGTCGAAATAACCCAGATCAAATAAAGCCGCGTTGCATCGTGGCATGCTCTTACGGTCCGCGGCATGCCGCCGCGGACGTAGCAGTCGGTAGCAATAGGGGGCTTGAGGCAAAGCCCCGCTGGTATCATTGTTTCCGTCCAGGACATGCAACACAAGAAAAGGGAACGAACATGAACGCGACATCTTCCGAAAACGCTAAAGAGAACCTGATCGACAGCGTCAAGAGCAGCCTGAACGATGCGGAAAGCCTGCTGCGCGAAGCCGCCGCGAGTACCGGCGACAAGGCCGCCGAACTGCGCGACCGCGCCATGACCTCGCTCAAGCGCACCCGCGAGACGCTCTACGAGGTGCAGGACGCGGTGGTCGAACGCGGCCGCAAGGCGGCCCGGGCAACGGACGACTACGTCCATGACAATCCCTGGCAGGCTATCGGCATCGCTGGCCTGACCGGCTTGCTGCTCGGTCTGCTGATCAGCCGCCGCTAAGGCAACGGGGCGTCCGGCAGCGCCTGTGAACCGCCGCGCCCCGCGCCCGGCTGCACCGCTTTCATGCGGCGCGGGTGGCGCGGAGCGCAATGGAATACTCATATGCCTTTACGCAAATCCCTGCTCGGTGTCGCCTCCAGCCTGGTTGAATTGGGGCGCACGCGTTTCGAGCTGCTGGCGCTGGAAGCGTCCGCGGAGAAAGGCCGGCTGCTGAAGCTGCTGGGCTGTTCCTTCGCGGCCCTGCTGTTCCTGACCCTGGCCGTGCTGGTGTTCTCGATCCTGGTGGCCGTGTATTTCTGGCCTACCGATGAACGCTACATGGCGCTCGGGGCGCTGGCGGCTGTCTATGCCGTGCTGGGCGTGGTTCTTCTCTTCATCGTGCGCCGCACCTTGACGACGGGCCCCGCGCCCTTCGCGGCCACGCTGGAAGAACTGGCGCGCGACGCCCAATTACTGGACCATCTGCGCATCAAGGCGCAAGAGGAAGAAGAAGCGGAGCGGCGCGCCGAAGCGGCGCGCGAGGCCCGCGCCGCCCGCCGCCGGGAGCCCGCGCCATGAACAAATTGTCCCCCGAGGTCGATCGCCAGATCCGCATCGAACTGCTGCGCGCCCGCGCGGCCGTGGAGCGCGAAGCGCTGCTGCACAACGTTGCCGGACTGACCGACTCCCTGTCGCCCTCGCATCTGGTGAAGGCCCTGATGCCGCGCCTGGGCGCCAGCAATATGCCGGGGCTCGCGCTGCAGGCTTTTTCCCTGGTGCGCCGCTATCCGGTCATCATGTCGTCGCTGTCGGCGATCTTCCTGCGCGGCAAGCGGTCCCGGCTATTGAAGCTGGCCGGCGCCGCCGCGGTCGGATGGCAGGTCTATCGCGGCTGGCAGGCGCGGCAGGCGCAAGGACACGGCGACGGCCCTACAAGCCCAGTTCCCCCCACATCGCGTCCACCTTCCGTTTGACGGCTTCGTCCATGAGTATGGGCCGGCCCCATTCGCGGTCGGTCTCGCCCGGCCATTTGTTGGTGGCGTCCAGGCCCATCTTGCCGCCCAGCCCGGAAACCGGCGAGGCGAAATCCAGGTAATCGATCGGCGTGCGTTCCACCAGCGTGGTATCGCGCACCGGGTCCATGCGGGTCGTCATCGCCCAGACGACCTCTTTCCAGTCGCGCGGGTCGACGTCCTCATCCACGACCACGATGAACTTCGTGTACATGAACTGGCGCAGCACGCTCCACAGGCCGAACATGACGCGTTTGGCGTGGCCCGCGTACTGCTTGCGGATGGACACCACGGCCAGGCGGTAGCTGCAGCCTTCGGGTGGAAGGTAGAAGTCGACGATCTCGGGCAGCTGGCGGCGCAGCAGGGGCACGAAGACTTCGTTCAGCGCCACCCCCAGGACCGCCGGCTCGTCCGGCGGCTTGCCGGTGTAGGTGGAGTGGTAAATGGGATCGCGCCGCATGGTGATGCGGTCCACCGTGAACACCGGAAACCAATCGCGTTCGTTGTAATAGCCGGTGTGATCGCCGTAGGGGCCTTCCAGCGCCATTTCGTAGCCGGTATCCGCCGGCGGCGCGACGCCGTCGGGCACCGACGGTGCCCGCGCCCGCGGATCCGTGCTGGGCAACAGGTGGCCCTCCAGGACGATTTCCGCGTAGGCGGGGACCGATAGATCGCTGCCCAGCGCCTTGGCCACTTCCGTGCGCGACCCGCGCAGCAGGCCCGCGAACTGGTATTCCGACAGGGTGTCCGGGACCGGGGTGACGGCGCCCAGGATGGTCGCGGGATCCGCGCCCAGCGCCACGGCGATCGGAAAGGGCTGGCCGGGATGGGCCTGGGCATGCTCGCGGAAATCCAGCGCGCCGCCGCGATGCGACAGCCAGCGCATGATCAGCTTGTTGCGGGCGATCGGCTGCTGCCGGTAGATGCCCAGGTTCTGGCGGCGCGCGCGCGGCCCCTTGGTGATGACCAGTCCCCAGGTCAACAGCGGCGCGACGTCGCCGGGCCAGCAGGTTTGCAGGGGCAGGCGGGACAGGTCGACATCGTCGCCCTCCAGGACGATCTCCTGGCACGCGGGGCCGCGGACGTTCTTCGGACTCATGTCCCACAGCGCGGCTTTCAGCATCGCCACCTTGGCAAAGGCATCGCGCAGGCCCTTGGGGGCTTCGGGCTCGCGCAGCGACGCCAGCAACTCGCCGGTTTCGCGCAGGGCCTGCACATCGTCGGCGCCCATGCCCCAGGCGACGCGGCGCGGCGTCCCGAACAGATTCGCCAGCACCGGCATCGTGGCGGGCGCATCCTGGTGGCGGGCGTTCTCGAACAGCAGCGCCGGCCCGCCGGCGCGCAGCACGCGATCGGCGATCTCCGTCATTTCCAGCTGGGTGGAGACGGGGGCGGCGATGCGTTTGAGCTCGCCGCGCGCTTCGAGTTGGGCGATGAAATCTCTTAAATCTCGGTATTTCACGGGAGGCCTACGGGAGAGCGGGTGTGAATTCGCAGAAGTTAGGCAAACTTGCTCAACGTTGCATGTTACTTGCGGGATTTGTTACATATGGGCAGCCGATAAGAGGTTAACATCCCCTTCCCTATAAAACGCAGGAGGTCTCCAATGCCTTATGCGTCAGTGGCCAGTTATCCGTTCAGGCAATTGGCACAAGGCGTTCACCGCTATATCGGCGAATGGCTGCGAATCTGTGCCGTCTACCTCGGCATCGCCGTCATCGTCACCGTTAGCATGGGTTTGGCTCTGCCCGGTCTGCGCGACCAGGCGCTGCAGGTGCACAAGGCTTTGTTGACGGCGCTCGCGCCCGCGACGGTCCCGCCCATGGGCGCGGACAGCGCGCTGGCGGACGCCGATACCGCGGCCGACCTCGATCTCGACACGGACAAGCCATCCGGCACGCCGGGCGCGGTCGCGCTTGCCGTACCCGAAGCGGGCAGTAACGCCACCGCCTTTCTCACCCCCTTGCCGCATCCCGTGGCCAAATCTGGGTCGCGGGGAGATGGCGTGAGCAGCGCGCAAACCGAAGCGCTGCGCAACTATATCTCGCGCAAGTACAAAGTGGCATCCGATGCGACCGCCGTGCTGGTCAATACGGCGTACAAGGTCGGACGCGAGCTGAAGGTCGATCCCTTGCTGCTGCTGGCGGTCATTGCCGTGGAATCCCGCTACAACCCTTTCGCCGAAAGCAGCGTGGGGGCCCAAGGATTGATGCAGGTGATGACCAGCGTCCACCAGTCCAAGTTCGATGCCTATGGCAAGAAGGGCGCGCTGGATCCGGTCGCCAATATCCGCGTCGGCGCCGGCATCCTCAAGGATTGCATCAAGCGGCGCGGCTCCGTCGAGGCCGGCCTGGCCTGCTATGTCGGCGCCAGCGGCCCGAACGATGGCGGCTATGGCGACAAGGTCCAGGCCGAGCGGCGCCGGCTGGCCGTGGCGTCGGGCATTCCCCTGGCGCGCGAATAGCCTGCCTTCAGCGCAGCCCCGCCAGGAAGCCGCCGATGCGGCCGGCGGCGGCGCGCAACTGGTCCATGCCGGTGGTATACGCGAAGCGCATGCCGCGGCTGGCGTGGGCCGGCCCGAAATCCAGCCCCGGCACGGCCGCCACGCCGGCTTCGTGCAGCAGGCGGGTGGCGAAGCGGTCGCTGTCCATGCCCCAGCGCGAGATATCGGCATAGATATAGAAGGCGCCGTCCGGCTTGACCGGCACGTCGATACCCAGTTCCTGGAAGGCGCCCAGCAGGAAATCGCGACGCTGGCGGAAAGCCAGCCGCCGTTCTTCATACAGCGCCAGCGTGTCGGGCGTAAAGCAGGCCAGGGCCGCGTGCTGGGCCAGCGTGGGCGCGCAGATCGCCAGGCTGGCGGCCATTTTTTCCACGGTCGCCACCATCGCCTGCGGCACGATCAGCCAGCCCAGCCGCCAGCCGGTCATATTGAAGTACTTGGAAAAGCTGTTGATGACCACGACCTCGTCGTCCAGCGCCAGCGCCGAACGCGGCTCGCCGTCGTAGGACAGGCCCAGGTAGATTTCGTCCATCAGGGTAAAGCCGCCACGCGCCGCGGTTTCGCCCAGCAGCTCGGCCAGTTCGGCTTGCGCGATGGACGTGCCGGTGGGGTTGCTGGGCGATGCGATGATGGCGCCGCGGGTGCGCGGCGTCCAATGTTCGCGCAGATCGGCCGCGGACAGCTGGAAGCGCTTGGCCGGCGTGCTGGGGATCAGCCGCGGCCGTCCGCCGGCCGCCAGCACGAAGTTGCTGTTGGCGGGATAGGACGGGTCGGGCATCAGGACTTCGTCGCCCGGATTGACCAGGGCCGCGCAGGCCAGGGACAGCGCGCCCGAGGCGCCAGACGTCACGATGATGCGGGCAGGGTCCACGTGCGCGCCGAAGCGGGTGTAGAAGCCGGCGATCGCCTCGCGCAAGGCGGTCAGCCCGGCCGGCGGGCTGTAGCCGCTCAGTCCGGCGCGCGCCGCGCGTTCCAGCGCTTCCACCACCTGCGGGGGCGCGGTAAAGTCCGGTTCGCCGATGCCCAGGCTGATAATGTCGCGTCCGGACGCCTGTAGCGCCTGGGCTTGCTTGAACACCTCCACCGCGTGAAAAGTCAGGAATTCATGAGTACGGTCGGCGAGGGGATACATACGCTGGGTGCTATCGGCGGATACGAAGAAAAGGGATTGTAGTCATGCAGCCATCGCGACGCGCGTTTCTCCTGGGGCGGCCGGCCCCGCGCACGCCGTGGCAGGTCTTCTGCCATAGCCTGCGCCGCGTCTGCGACGGGGAGCTGAAGTCGATGCACGCCGGCGTTCCCGCCGCGGATACCTCCGGCACGGCGGTCTCTCCGGCGGCGGACGATGCGGTGCCGCAAGCCGCCTGGACGCCTTTGGCGACGGCGGATGTGCGGCAGGCCAGGGCGCTGTGTGCCGAGCATGGCATCCAACTGGCGCTGGCCGGATCGACGGTGTCCACGGAAGGGCGGCCGGTGTTGTGGGTGGATCCCGCGCGGCTGGACCGGCTCGTGCGCGAACCGGGCCCGGTACCGCGCTGGCGCGCGGGGCCCGGCGTGACCCTGGGCGAGCTGGCGCAAGCCGGCCTGCGCCAGTTTGCCGGCGCGGCGCCCGGCCGCACCCTGGCGGCCTGGTTCGCCGACCGCGACGCGGCAGCCTGGCCGCCAGGCCGGGGCGATCTGTCCGGCGTGCACGCGGCCGATGTGCTCCTGGCCGACGGGGTGGCCGACACGCTCGGACCCTTCGGCGCGGACGATGGCCTGCCCTTGCGCAGCGCGGCATTGCAGCAATTGGTGCCGGCGCTGTTCCGCATGGCGGGTGCCGCCGAAGCCCAGTGGTGCCGGGAACAGCCCGCCTGGCCCGCGCACTACAGGCTCGATGCGCTATTGCCGCAGGCGCCCGCCACGCTGAACCTGGCCCGGATGCTGCATGGCCATGCGGGCACGCTGGCATGGCTGGAAAGCCTGGTGCTGGAGCCGGTACCGATCGGATCCGCGGTCGCGGAGCAAGCCGGCGCGGCCGCCCGCGCCGATGCCTGCCTGCCGCCGGCCCAGGCGCGTGCGCTGGACAGGCGCGTCAAATCGCATTTCGATCCGGCCGGCGTCTTCCCCGAACTCGCATGAATCGACGTGGCGTTTGCGCCGCAACCGAAGCGTCCCGGCAGCGCGTGCCGCGCCTGCGATTCATCGCGCGGCGGCGCCGCATTTCGGCCGAATTTCGTGGCCGGAGTAAGATTAAAGACTTTCCAGATGTAAGGGATGATGGCCAGACCAGCATTGGCGCCGTCGTTTCTTCCTGCGGCGAGGGCGCGCGAGAGCATGGGCGGTGGCCGGTTCCGGCACCGTCTTCGGCGGCTAGCCTGTCAAAGGACTAGAATCCTGCGTTTTCGGTTTTCAACTTTCTTCACACGTATCAAGCGATCATGGACGCCAATCTGCGCAAGGCCGCGCTCGAATATCACGAGCAAGACCGCCCCGGCAAGATCTCGGTCACGCCGACCAAGCAACTGACCAACCAACGCGATCTGGCTTTGGCCTATACGCCCGGCGTCGCGGCCGCCTGCGAAGAAATCGTCACCGATCCGGTGAACGCCTACCGCTACACCAGCCGGGGCAACCTGGTCGGTGTGATCTCCAACGGTACGGCCGTTCTGGGCCTGGGCAACATCGGCGCGCTGGCATCCAAGCCCGTGATGGAAGGCAAGGCGGTGCTGTTCAAGAAGTTCGCCGGCCTGGACGTCTTCGACATCGAGATCAACGAGACCGATCCCGACAAGCTGGTGGAAATCATCGCCGGCCTGGAGCCGACGTTCGGCGGCATCAATCTGGAAGACATCAAGGCGCCGGAATGCTTCGTCGTCGAGCGCAAGCTGCGCGAACGCATGAAGATTCCGGTCTTCCATGACGACCAGCACGGCACCGCCATCACCGTTTGCGCGGCCTTCATCAACGGCCTGAAGGTCGTGGGCAAGGACATCGCCAAGGTCAAGGTGGTCACCTCGGGCGCGGGCGCCGCGGCGCTGGCCTGCCTGGAGCTGATGGTGGACCTCGGATTGCCCATCGAAAACATCTGGGTCACCGATATCGAAGGCGTGGTGTACGAAGGCCGTACCACGCTGATGGATCCGGACAAGGCGCGCTTCGCGCGCAAGACGGAGCTGCGCAAGCTGGGCGAAGTGATCGAGGGCGCGGATGTGTTCCTGGGCCTGTCCGCCGGCAACGTGCTCAAGCCCGATATGGTCGCCGCGATGGCCGCCCGCCCGCTGATCCTGGCGCTGGCCAACCCAACGCCGGAAGTGCTGCCCGAAGTCGTCAAGAGCGTGCGCGATGACGCCGTGATGGCGACCGGCCGTTCCGACTACCCGAACCAGGTCAATAACGTCCTGTGCTTCCCGTATATTTTCCGGGGGGCGCTGGATGTCGGCGCGACGACCATCACCCGCGGCATGGAAAAGGCGGCCGTGTACGCCATCGCCAAGCTGGCGCAGGAAGAACAGAGCGAGGTCGTGGCCGCGGCCTACGGTACCTTCGACCTCTGTTTTGGTCCCGAGTACTTCATTCCCAAGCCCTTCGATCCGCGCCTGATCGTGCGCATCGCGCCCGCCGTGGCCAGGGCCGCGATGGAAGAGGGCGTCGCGACGCGTCCGCTGGCCGATATGGACAACTATATCGAGCAGCTGCAGCAGTTCGTGTATCACTCCGGCGCCTTCATGAAGCCGCTGTTCGCGGCCTCCAAGCGCCTGGTGCGCGAGGGCGGCAAGGCGCGCGTCGTCTACACCGAAGGGGAAGACGAACGCGTGCTGCGCGCCGTGCAGGTCGTGGTGGACGAAGGGTTGGCCAAGCCCATCCTGGTGGGCCGTCCCGCCGTGCTGGCCGCGCGCATCGAACGCCTGGGCCTGCGTATCCGCCTGGGCGAGGACGTCGAAGTCACCAATCCCGAATACGACGAGCGCTTCCATCGCTACTGGACCACGTATTGGGAATTGATGTGCCGCCGCGGCATCACCAAGGAAATGGCGCGCGTCGAAATGCGCCGCCGCCTGACCCTTATCGGCGCGATGATGGTGCACCTTGGCGACGCGGACGGCATGATCTGCGGCACGGTCGGCTCGTATGCGGATCACCTGCGCTTCATCGACGAAGTGATCGGCAAGCGGCCCGGTTGCAATGTGTACGCCGCCATGAGCATCCTGCTGCTGTCCGAGCGCACCGTCGTGCTGGTCGACACGCATATCAACGAGGAACCCAGCGCCGAACAGATCGCCGAGTTCACCATCGCCGCCGCGCAGGAAATGAATCGCCTGAACGTGGCGCCGAAGGTCGCGCTGCTGTCGCGTTCGAACTTCGGTTCGGGCAGTTCCTCGTCCGGCGCGAAAATGCGCGCGGCCCTGCAGCTGGTGCGCGAGCGCGCGCCGGAGATCGAAATCGACGGTGAAATGCACGGCGATTGCGCGCTGGACGAAGAACTGCGCCTGCGCATCCTGCCGTCCTCCACGCTGAAGGGCACCGCCAACCTGCTGGTGTGCCCCAACGTCGATTCCGGCAACATCGCGTACAACCTGCTGAAGACCGCGGCGGGCGGCAACGTGGCCGTCGGGCCCTTCCTGCTGGGCGCCAACGCACCGGTGCACATCCTTACCTCCAGTTCCACGGTGCGCCGCATCGTCAACATGACGGCGCTCGCCGTGGTGGACGCCAACAACCGCCGCTAGGCGGTCCCGCGCCCGCGACAGGGCCGGAAGAAGGCAGGCCGACAGGCGCCTTCTTCCGGCCCTTGTCTTTCGAGCGCCGGAAACGGGCGCCTCGCCCTGCCTTTATCTTCTCGACGGCAGAAGGCGGGTGCGCTGCCCGGCCCGGGACGCCGCGGATCCGGCTTCGCCCCCTTTAAGGGGCGGCGCGCAGCGCTTGGCGGGTGAGACTTTCCTGGCATTTTCCGACGCCCAGGCGTCGACCGTGGATCGCGCGTATCGAGGCGGCGCAAAAACATGGCGCGATGCGATTGATCGAACCGGCTTATGTCGATACGATGCAGCGTATTCCGCGGATGGTCGCGGTGGATTTTTTTGCAGGAGGTCCGAGCATGGCCAGAACCGGTCAGCCCGCATTGCAGCGACAGTTGCAGCGTGGCGGCGAGCTCGATGCCGCTGCGCTGGACAAGCAATCAGTGGTCGAGGCCACTGGTGAGCTGCGCGCGGCCTTGTACGTCGCGGACTGCGATCGGGCGCGCAGCCGCTCGGCCGTCTTCCGCGCCATCGCCAAGGCGGTGGACTTCCCCATGCATTTCCGCAGTTTCGACGAACTTTCCGATTGCCTTTCCGATACCGTGCTGGATCAGAAGGTCGGCGTCGTGCTGTGGCTGTACAAACTGCACTCCGGCGATCCCGCGCTGGAG
Organism: Bordetella genomosp. 11; assembly: GCF_002261215.1. Lineage (NCBI taxonomy): Bacteria > Pseudomonadati > Pseudomonadota > Betaproteobacteria > Burkholderiales > Alcaligenaceae > Bordetella > Bordetella genomosp. 11. The sequence continues at coordinate 1,154,655 of NZ_NEVS01000001.1, forward strand.
GAAGACGCCGCGCGCATCATCTCGATCTGCCAGGATGTGACCGAATACGCGCGCGAAAACGGCCGGCTGTTCGCCTACATCGTCGAGCATGCCGGTGCCCATCCCGCGGCAGAGCCCGGCGTGGCCGCGGCGCGCTACGGCGAGGCCGATTGAAGCGGGCCAGCGGGCTCGTTTTCGTCCCAGGCCAGTAGCGCGGTCGTCGCGGCCACCAGGGCCAGGCCGGCGGTTTCGGTACGCAGTACGCGGGGGCCGAAGCTGGCGGTAAGCACACCCGCCGCGCCGGCCGCCGTGCGCTCCGCATCCGACCAGCCTCCCTCCGGGCCCACCAGCAGCGCGATCGAACGGGTGTCCCGCGCATTGTCCAGTGCCGTCTTCAATGACGCGCCGCCTTCCGGGTGGCATAGCAGGCGCAGTCCGGTGGACGGCGTTTCCAGCCAGCGCGCCAATGGCGTCACGGGTTCGATGTGCATCAGCCGGTTGCGCCCGCATTGTTCGCTGGCGGACGCGGCGATGCGGCGCCAATGCGCCAGGCGCTTGTCCTGGCGCTCTCCGTTCAACTGCAGGACGCTGCGCTGGGCGGCGATGGGCACCAGCTGCCGTACGCCCAGCTCGACGGCCTTTTCGACGATCCAATCCATTTTGTCGCCCGACGGCAGCCCCTGGACCAGCGTGATCCCGCCGGCCAGTTCCGCCTCGCGCGCATCGTGGGCGCCCAGTTCGGCGTGGACCGTCCTGCCGGCGATGCGCAGGGTGGCCGGATACTCGCCGCCGTTGCCATCGAACAGCACTACCGTGTCGCCGTCGCGCAGCCGCAGCACCCGGGCGGCGTGGTGGGCGATGGCGTCGGGCAATTCGATGCGCGCGTGCGCGGAGAGCGCGAAGGGGCAGTGGAAGCGGGGACCGGGCATGGGGATGTCGTCGTGGCGTGCGTGGCGGAATCTTACCGCCCGCGCGGTGTCCTCCGCCCGGGCGAGGCGGCATTACGCCGCCCGGGGGAGGCCGCCCCGGCGGGCGGCTCCCGGCCCGGTGCTAAAATCGTGAGCTCTTCAAACCCTATACCCGGCCCCTTTTTGTACCTTCGCCGGGAGACGAGCCCTTCGAGCATGAGCAATCCGACCGCCCGACAACCTTCTTTGGCGGATGCTGTCCGCGCTTTGGCGATGGACGCCGTACAGCAGGCGAATTCCGGGCATCCGGGTGCTCCCATGGGGATGGCGGAGATCGCCCAGGCCCTGTGGACCCGCCATTTGCGCCACAATCCCGCCGACCCGGCCTGGCCCGGACGCGACCGTTTCGTGCTGTCCAACGGGCACGGCTCGATGCTGTTGTATTCCTTGTTGCACCTGACCGGCTACGACCTGCCGATCGAAGAGCTCAAGCAATTCCGCCAATTGCACTCGCGCACGCCTGGCCACCCGGAAGTCGGGATCACCCCCGGCGTCGAAACCACCACCGGGCCGCTGGGCCAGGGGCTGGGCAACGCGGTGGGCATGGCGCTGGCCGAAGCCCTGCTCGCGGCCGAATTCAACCGCCCCGGCCATGCCGTGGTCGATCATCACACCTACGCCTTCGTGGGCGATGGCTGCCTGATGGAAGGCATCTCGCACGAGGTCTGCTCGCTGGCGGGCACGCTGCGCCTGTCCAAGCTGATCGTGCTGTACGACGACAACGGCATTTCCATCGATGGCAAGGTCGAAGCCTGGTTCGGCGACGACACCGCCAAGCGTTTCGAAGCCTACGGCTGGAATGTGATCCGCGGCGTCGACGGCCATGATGTCGACGCGGTCGATGGCGCCTTGCGCCAGGCCCGCGCCAATGCCGCCAGCCATGGCGGCCCCACGCTGATCGCCTGCCGCACCGTCATCGGCAAGGGCGCGCCCAATGTGGCGGGTACGGACAAAGTCCACGGCGCGCCGCTGGGCAAGGACGAGATCGCCGCCACCCGCGCCGCCCTGAACTGGCAATCCGAGCCCTTCGTCATCCCGGCGGACATCTACGAAGGCTGGGACGCGCGCCGTGCCGGTTCCGTCGCGCAGAACGAATGGCAGGGCCGTTTCGACGCCTATGCGCGGCAGTTCCCCACCGAGGCGGCCGAGTTCACCCGCCGCATGCGCGGCGAGCTGCCGGCCGATTTCGCCGACAAGGCGCGCGCGTTCATCGCCGCCACCGTCGAGAAAGCGGAAACCGTCGCCACGCGCAAGGCGTCGCAGTATGCGATCGGCGCGCTGGCGCAGGCGCTGCCGGAACTGCTGGGCGGCTCGGCCGACCTGACCGGCTCCAACTACACCGACTGGAAGGGCGTGGCGCCGGTTCGCGCCGGCGACAAGGCCATCCAGTTCGGCCGCCACATCAACTATGGCGTGCGCGAATTCGGCATGGCCGCCATCATGAACGGCATCGCCCTGCATGGCGGCTACCTGCCTTTCGGCGGCACTTTCCTGACATTCTCGGATTACTCGCGCAACGGCCTGCGCATGGCCGCGCTGATGAAGCAGCGTGTCGTCCATGTCTTTACCCACGATTCCATCGGCCTGGGCGAAGACGGCCCCACGCACCAGTCCATCGAGCATGCCAACAGCCTGCGCCTGATCCCCAACCTGTCAGTGTGGCGTCCGTGCGATACGGCCGAAACGGCCGTCGCGTGGATAGAGGCCGTCAAGCGTCCGGCAAGCATCGGCATGGCGGTGCATGACGGCGGCCCGACCGCGCTGCTGCTGTCGCGCCAGAACCTGCCTTTCGTCCCCCGCGACGAGCAGACCCTGGCCGCGATCGCGCGCGGCGGATACGTGTTGCGCGATGCCCCGGATGCGCGCGCGGTGATCATCGCGACCGGTTCCGAAGTCGCGCTGGCGCTGGCAGCACAGGAATTGCTGGCCAAGGATGGCGTGGCCGTGCGCGTGGTATCGATGCCCAGCACGGACGTGTTCGACAGGCAGGACGTCCAATGGCGTGCCGGCGTGCTGCCCAAGGGCTTGCCGCGCGTCGCCGTCGAAGCCGGCACCACCGGCCTGTGGCACAAATATGTAGGGCTGGAGGGCGCCGTGGTCGGTATCGATCGCTACGGCGAGTCGGCGCCGGCCGGCGCCCTGTTCCCCTTCTTCGGCCTGACCGCCGAAAAGGTCGCCGAGGCCGTCAAACAGGTTTTGTAAACGAGGAGCGAGTCATGACAATACGTGTTGCCATCAACGGCTACGGCCGCATCGGACGCAACGTGCTGCGCGCGCATTATGAAGGCGGCAAGAAGCACGCGATCGAGATCGTCGCCATCAACGACCTGGGCGATCCCAAGACCAACGCGCACCTGACGCGCTACGACACCGTCCATGGCCGCTTCCCCGGCACGGTCGAAGTGGATGGCGACTACATGGTCGTCAATGGCGACAAGATCCGCGTGCTGGCCAATCGCAACCCGGCCGAACTGCCCTGGGGCGAGCTGAAGGTGGACGTGGTGCTGGAATGCACCGGCTTTTTCACCAGCAAGGAAAAAGCCAGCGCTCACCTGAAGGGCGGCGCCAAGAAGGTGGTGATCTCCGCGCCGGGCGGCAAGGACGTGGACGCGACCGTGGTCTACGGCGTGAATCACCAGACGCTGAAGGCCGAGCACACCGTCATCTCCAACGCCTCCTGCACGACCAACTGCCTGGCGCCGCTGGTCAAGCCGCTGCACGACGAACTCGGCGTGGTATCGGGCCTGATGACCACCATCCACTCGTACACGAACGACCAGGTGTTGACCGACGTGTATCACGAGGATCTGCGCCGTGCCCGTTCGGCCACCATGAGCATGATCCCCACCAAGACCGGCGCGGCCGCGGCGGTGGGCCTGGTGCTGCCCGAGCTGAACGGCAAGCTGGACGGCTACGCCATCCGCGTGCCGACCATCAACGTTTCCATCGTCGATCTGTCCTTCATCGCGAAGCGCGAAACCTCGGTCGAGGAAGTGAACGGCATCCTGAAGGCGGCCTCGCAGGGCGCGCTCAAGGGTATCCTGGACTACAACACCGAGCCGCTGGTCTCCGTCGACTACAACCATAACTCGGCATCCAGCACCTTCGACGCCACGCTGACCAAGGTATCCGGTACGCTGGTGAAGGTGTCGTCCTGGTATGACAACGAGTGGGGCTTCAGCAACCGCATGCTGGACACCACCGTCGCGCTGATGAACGCCAAGTAAAACGCGTATCGCGCATGGATAGACCATGAACAAAGGGGACGCGCGTCGTCCCCTTTGTTTTCCGTACGGCTGCGCGGGCCTGGCCGGTCCGCGCTCAGGGGAGCAGACAACTATGTCCAAGGTAAATACGCTGTCCGCGCTGGCGAAGTCCGGCGCCCTGCAAGGCAAGCGCGTGTTCATCCGCGCCGATCTCAACGTGCCGTTCGACGATGCCGGCAATATCTCGGAAGACACCCGTATCCGCGCGTCGGTCCCCGGCATCCGGATGGCGCTGGATGCCGGCGCGGCGGTGATGGTGACGTCCCACCTGGGCCGTCCGAAAGAAGGCCAGCTGACGGATGCCGACAGTCTGGCGCCGGTGGGTCGCCGCCTGTCGGAGCTGCTGGGCATTCAGGTGCCCCTGCTGCGCGATTGGGTGGACGGCGTGCAGGTGGCGCCGGGGCAGGTGGTGCTGCTGGAGAACTGCCGGGTGAACCCGGGCGAAAAGAAGAACGACGAAGGGCTGTCGCGCAAGATGGCGGCGTTGTGCGATGTCTATGTGAACGATGCTTTCGGTACCGCGCATCGCGCCGAAGCAACCACCCACGGCATTGCGCGCTTTGCGCCGGTGGCATGCGCGGGCCCGCTGCTGGAAGCCGAACTGGATGCGCTGGGCCGCGCGCTGCACGAACCCAAGCGGCCGCTGGTGGCCATTGTGGGCGGGTCGAAGGTGTCCACGAAGCTCAGTATCCTGCAGTCGCTCGCCAACAAGGTCGACCAGTTGGTGGTCGGAGGCGGCATCGCCAATACCTTCATGCTGGCGGCCGGCAAGTCCATCGGTAAATCGCTGGCCGAGCCGGACCAGAAAGGCGAGGCGGTGGCGGTGATGGACATCATGCGCAAGCGTGGCGCGGATGTCCCGATCCCGACGGATGTGGTGTGCGCGCCGTCCTTCGGGGCCGATGCGCCGGCCACGGTGAAGTCGGCCGATGACATCGGGGCGGACGACATGGTGCTGGATATCGGGCCGCAGACGGCGCAGGCGCTGGCGGACATTCTGAAGAAAGCCGGGACCATCGTATGGAACGGCCCGGTGGGGGTGTTCGAGTTCGAGCAGTTCTCGCACGGGACTGAAGTGATTGCCCGGGCGATCGCCGAATCCTCCGGCTTTTCCATCGCTGGCGGTGGCGATACTTTAGCGGCGATCGCCAAGTTCGGCATTACCGACAAGGTGGGGTATATCTCCACCGGGGGCGGGGCGTTCCTGGAGTTCCTCGAAGGGAAGACCTTGCCGGCGGTGGAGATTCTGCAGCAGCGGGCGGGGTGATGCGGGTATTGCGTTTTTCTGGTGCGTGGGTGGTTTGGGTTCTTTAGCCGTCGCGCGCCGGACGGGTCCGCGGCGGGCCGGAGGAGCCGGTCCGGCGCCTTCGCGCCGGACTCCCGCGTTGTCATCCTCGTACGGCGGCCGAAGTGGCGGTGGTTTTCTTGCGGGTTTTTTGCCCGGCCGTCCTTCCTTCGGATTCCCTCGCGCGGCTCCAACGGCCCGCCGCGGACCCGTCCGGCGCGCGACTCCGGGTTTCCCGGAAGGACGCGGCTGGGTCTTTCTGCTTTTCCTTGTTCCTTTCTTTCCTGCGTTCCTGACTTTCCCGCGTTTCTTCTTTCCTGCTTTAGGCGCGGCCGGCGATCCATCGTTGGATGGCGGGATGGTTCCACTGGTGTTGCGCGTAGGCGCGTAGCGGGTCGGGCAGGCTGTCGCCGGGAATTGCCAGGCGGTTCAGCATCGCGGCCAGGTCCAGGTCGGCCAGGCTCCAGGCGCCGAACAGGTTGGGCTGGCCGTGCGCGAGCAGGGCGGTGCCGACCCGGATCAGGCGGGCGGCGTCGCAATGCCCGGCGTCGCTGAGCGGCGCCGGCCGCATGCCGTCGAAAATGACTTCCGTCGGGCGTTCGCGGCGCAGCGTCTGCAGGTCGCTGCGCAGCCACGCCTGCACTTGCCGCGCCTGGGCGCGTGCGCGCGTGTCGGCGGGATAGATGGCAGCGTAGTCCGGCGCGGGAAAGGCCTGTTCCAGGTATTCGGCGATGGCGCTGGATTCGCTCAGGTAGAAATCCAGATGCGCCAGGACCGGGACCTTGCCGATAGGCGAACGGTGCAGGAAAGGCGCGGCGCGCTGGTCCCCTTGCTCCAGGTCGACTTGCCGGACCTCGAAGTCCAGCCCTTTTACTTCCAGGGCGGCATATGCCGACAAGGCATAAGGGCTTAGAAATTGAGCATCGACGTATAGGGTCAGCGGTACGGCCACGGTCTCCTCCGGTTGGCGTGAACAGGAATACTAGCAGCGCGCGGGCTGTTCGTCCGGGACGAGGATAAGCAAATCCGTCACCCCGACCTCGATACCGGCCTGCGTCAGCAGGGTGCCCGCCTGCGCGCGGTGGTGGGTCTGGTGGTTGAACACATGCAGCAGCAGGCTGGCGGTCTCGCGCCGCGATGGGATGCCCTTGCTGTTGCGGTACGTCAATAGATAGGCAAGATCGTCGGGTTGGAGTTCCCCTACCCAGGCCGAGATGGCCGCGTCGATCGCCGTGCGGCGCGGCCGCAGCGCCTGGAGGGTATCGAAGGGCCGGGCATCCAGCCGGTTTTCGACCGGCATGGCGGCGATGGGCGAGAGCGCCTGGCCGCGGCGCGCGGCCGGATGATCGAGGAAGCGCCGGAACCACATGGTATCGGTGACGATCAGATGGTTCAGCGTGCCCAGGATGGACCCGAAAAAGGCGCCACGATCGGTGTGCAGGGCATCGGCCGGCAAGGCGGCCGCCGCGTCCATCAGTTTCTCGTTCATCCAGGCGTTGTAGCGGGCCAGCAGCTGGAAATGGCGGATATCGGTCATGGGGCGGCCTCAGGCCGACAGGACGGCGCGATTGCGGCCGCGCTGCTTGGCGCGGTACAAGGCGTGGTCGGCGCTTTCGATGATGGTCTGGATGTCGCCGTCGCGCGCGCTGGCCACGGCGATTCCCAGGCTGATGGTGATGCGTATGGTGACGTTGTGATATTCGATCGGCGTTTGCTGCACATTGCGGCGCATGCGCTCGGCGGTGGCAAGGACGGCATTCGGCGATGCCCCCGCGAGCAGGATGACGAACTCCTCGCCGCCGAAACGGGCGACCAGATCCTGTTCGCGCACGGAAGACGTCAGGATTTCACCGACTTTGCGGATGGTCGCGTCGCCGGCTCCGTGCCCGTGGTTGTCGTTGACGAGCTTGAAGAAGTCGATGTCCGCCATGATGACGGCGACCTGTCCCAGGCGGGCGCTCTGTTCGGCCATCAGCATGGCGGCCGCGTACAGGAAGGAGCGCCGGTTCAGCAGGCCGGAAAGCGGATCGATCCCCGCGGCCTTGCGCAGTTCGCTGATTTCCTGCACGTAGCGCTGCTCTTCGATCTGCGCGCGGCGCTGGACGTGTTCGGCGCGCGCCTGTTCGACGTCCAGGCGCCGCATCAGCGAGCGCAGCGTGGCGGAAAGATCGACGATCTCGCGCGCGCCCGCCAGGCGCGGCAGCATGGTGACCGATTCGTCGCGGCCTAGGTGGCTGGCCGCTTTGGTCAGCGCGCGCAAGGGCCGGGCGATGCGGTTGGCGATGGTCCAGGTCAGGGCGATGCCGGCGATGCTGATAAGGATGCTCAGGATCAGGACCCGCCATTCTAGGCGCCGCACTGCCACATAGGCGTTGCGGGCAGGTTGTTGCGCCACGATGATCCAATTGCGGCCAGGATAGTCGCGATAGCCCGATGCCAGGGCATAGCCAGTCAACATTTCGCCGGCGTCACTCTGCAGCTCGAAGTAGCCTTGGCGGGATGCGCGCATGCGGGCGATCTGTTCGTCGGAAAAGGGCCTGCTGCCCAGGTGAGGTCCGAGCAGCATGGTGCCGTCGGAGGACAGGATCCACAGATCCCGCACGCCGCCCGAGGTATCGGCCTCCAGCATGGCGCGGCGCACGTCGGCCGCCCAGGTCCAGCTCAGGTGCGCGCCCAGCACGCCGACCAGGCGGCCGTCCTCGACGATGGGCGCGGAAATTTCCACGAAGCGGAAGCCTTTGCCGCGCGGCCGTTCCAGCAGTTCATTGAGCATGCGGGATTCGCGGACGTCACCGATATTGGGCGATTCCCGGCCGCGCTGGAACCACAGGCGCCGCGCCACGGAGTCGCCCTCCAGCCTGCGCTGGGTGGCGGCGATCACCTTGCCGTCGGGGTCGGTGACACCGATCCAGGCATAGTCCGTCATGGATTGCTGGCGGACCGTCAGCAGGCCGCGCAGGGTACCGGGGTCCATGCTGCGCAAGGTCGGCCCTTCGGCAAGGTTGCGGATTTCCCGGAAGCGCTCGAACATGTCGCGATCCAGCGTATGGGCCATCGCGCTGGCGATATCCGCCACGTGCTGTTCGATCAGATCCCGGGTCTGGCGCTGGCCCATGTAGGCCGCGCCACCGGCTGCCGCCGCCACCAGGGCCAGACAGAGGGTGCCGGCCAGCAGGACAATCTGCTGTTGGATCGTGAGTGGATGACGACGAAACAAGCCTTGTGCCCGGCTGATGTGAACTTTACCCATTCTGTCGCAAAGACCGTCCGTGCGCTACATAATGTTCCCAATGTTGTATCGAAGCAGTAGCAGCGTTGCCCCTCTCGTTCGAAAGGGGGATCGCCGGTAGCCCACCGGCGGTGTAGCGTTCAGGGGCCCATATGGCCACCCTGCGTTGAAATCGGCCGATCTAGCCCGATATATCCACTATCTGAAAGTTTGTTCGGGATTACGGTAGTCTGGCGCATGGAATGCGGCGCGAAGGCGGCAGCGCGGGCTGCGCTTTCGCCCAGGCGTGGGCCGGCAGGGCCACCGTATGGCTACCCGGAAGCGAGAGCGGGCGAAATGGAGTTCAAGGATTACTACGACATACTGGGCGTGACGCGGGACGTCGGCGAGGACGACCTGCGCCGCGCTTACCGCAAGCTGGCGCGGCAATACCATCCCGACGTCAGCAAGGAAGCCGACGCCGAAGTGCGCATGCGGGACATCAACGAAGCCTATGACGTCTTGCGCGACGCGGAAAAGCGGGCGGCGTACGACAACCTGGCGGCAGGCGTGTCCGCCAACGGCGCGCACCGGCCGCCGCCGGGCTGGGACCAGGGCTTCGAGTTCAGCTCCGCCCACGGCGGCGAGGACACCGACTTCAGCGAGTTTTTCTCGTCGCTGTTCGGCAATGCGACGCGCGGGCGCGCGCGCGGTTTTCGCGCGCGCGGCGAGGACCACCATGCCACGATAGAAGTCGAGCTGGAGGACACGCTGCATGGCGCCACCCGGGAAATCAGCCTGCGGTCCATGAAGATGGACGACCAGGGACGGCCGCGCCTGCAGGAACGCAAGTTAAGCGTGAAGATCCCCCAAGGGATCCGCGAAGGGCAACGCATCCGTCTGGCCGGCCAGGGCATGGCGGGCTACGCCGGCGGCGCGGCGGGCGACCTCTACCTGGAGGTCCGCCTGCGGCCGCATTCCCTGTACCGGGTGGACGGACGCGATTTGACGCTAAGGCTGCCCGTGGCGCCGTGGGAAGCGGCGCTGGGCGGTACCGTCACGGCGCCGACCCCGGGCGGGCCGGTGGAAGTGGCGATACCGGCCGGGTCGCGCAACGGCGGAAAGCTGCGCCTGAAAGGCCGTGGCCTGCCCGGCAAGCCGCCCGGAGATCTGTACCTGGAGCTGGAAATCGCCTTGCCGCCAGCCAATACGCCCGCGGCGCAGGAAGCCTACCGGAATCTGCAGCGTCAAGCACCCTTCGACCCGCGCGCCAAGTTCGGGCGTTGAGCCGGCCGTAACGGCGCGGGCGCGGCGGTATAGTTCGCGGAACGTATTCCGAACCGTCAGGTGCTTCCATGAGCCATACCGCCTCGCGTCTCACGCGCAGCCATCCCGATGAATTGATCGTCGGCCTTGTGTCCATATCCGATCGGGCCTCGCAGGGTACCTACGAAGACCTCGGCATCCCGGCCCTGCGCGATTGGCTGGGAGAGGCGCTGGCATCGCCCTGGCAAGCGGTCGCCCGCCTGATACCGGACGAGCAGGCAGCGATTTCCGCCGCGCTGGTCGAGCTGGTGGACGACGTCGGCTGCGATCTGGTCCTGACCACCGGCGGTACGGGGCCTGCCCGCCGCGATGTGACGCCGGAGGCGACGCTGGCGATAGCCACCCGCGAAATGCCGGGCTTCGGCGAGCAAATGCGGCAGATCAGTTTGAAATTCGTGCCCACCGCCATTCTGTCGCGGCAGGTCGCGGTGCTGCGCGAAACCGCCGATCACGCCGCGCTGATCATCAACCTGCCCGGGCAGCCGAAGGCCATCAAGGAAACCCTGGAGGGTTTGCGCGACGCGCAGGGCGCCGTGGCGACGCCCGGCATCTTCGCGGCGGTGCCGTATTGCATAGACCTGATCGGCGGTCCCTACATGGAAACGCGTCCGGACGTGGTCAAGGCGTTCCGCCCGAAGTCGGCGCTGCGCAAGTAAAAGCCCGGCGAATCAAAGGGCCTCGAATCGAAAAGCCCGGCGGATCCGCCGGGCCTGTGCAGTGCGGGGGGCTGGCGCGGGCGCCGGCCGCGCCCGGGCTATGGCTTGGCGATATGCCAGGTACCGCCGCCCGCGCCATCGCCGGTGGCCTGGCCCGGCTTGGTGTCTTTCTTGAACGTGTACAGCGGCATGCCGCCGTATGCCCATTGCTTGCTGCCGTCATCGCGCGTGACGATGGTCCACTTGCCGGTGGGCTTGGCATCGCTGCCCGCGGCGAGGGGAGGCCAGTTGGCGGCGCATTGGCCATTGCAATTGGACTTGCCCTGGGCGTCCTTGTCGTAGGTATACAGCGTCATGTTCTTCTGATCGACCAGGGCGGGGCCTTTGTCGGTCTTGCCTTGCATGGCCGGCTGGGCCTGTACGGCGGACACGGCGATCGCGCCGCAAAACAGGGTGATGGCGAGATATGAGCGTTTCATGGGGATTCCTTTTTCGGCTGACGAAACGGACCTTCGAAACCACGGCATGTCGATACCGCATCCCGGGCGCCACGGCGCCACGGGACCGCTTGAGCATACTCCTACTGCGCTATAGTCCGGGATCGTTATCGCACCAATGGGAGTTGCAATGATTCGTCGCGCAGGCGTCGCCGCCCTCGTGCTGGCCTTGGTCGGTTGCTCGTCGACCAACGATCTATTGAAGAAGGATCCGGTATTTTTCGGCCATACGGCCAAGCCCCCGCAGGCTTACGCGCAATGCGTGGCCGACGGTTGGCGCGGCCAGGGCGAGCAGGTCAAGATAGTGGCGATCAGCAACGGCTACGACGTGGTCGACGAAAGCGCGATGGGCATCAGCTCGGTGCTGCGCGTCATCGAGTACGCCAGCGGCAAGGTGGAAGTCCGCATGTCGTCGCGTTCGTCCTATGGCGCGCAGGGGCTGGTGCAGACCGCCAACCTGTGCATGTAGGCCGTCAAGGCCGCGCGGCCGCGTGCTCGCGGATGTCCTGGCCCGCGTCCGGCCGCGGCGTGCCGCCGGCCGTCGCCGTCAGGGCCGCGTAGTGGTCCTGCGCGGCCTGCAATGCCTGGGTCAGGTACTCGTACAGGCGCCGCTGTTCTTCCACGAAATCATCGAACTTGATCTGTGCGTGGGCATAGGACAGCCCGGTGTGCCGCAGGCTGCTGATGAAGGCGGCGCGGGAACGGCCCAGCAGCTGCCAGCCGCGGTCCGCCAGTGCAAGCTGCTTTTGTAGTTCCGTGACGCGCGCGGCCGCGGCGCGCAATTCCTGTTCGGTAGCCATGGGCGGCCGGTCGATGTTTCCGCAAAGCCGCTACGTTAGCGCACGCGGCAGCCTCGCATTCGGTGGAAATCGGGCCGAAACCCAGGTCGTTTCGGCAGCGCTTGCCTGTAGGCAAGCCGTGACTTGCCGCGTTCCCGGAATGAACCGGGCGGGCATGCCAGGCCGTTGGGACTTAGCGGCGGGCAGAGGGGCGATAGCCCGTTCCGCTGGGGCGCGGCGCGGGGTTGGCGTCCTTGTGGCGGAAATTGATGCGGCCCTTGGTCAAATCGTAGGGCGACATTTCCAGCGTTACGCGATCGCCCGCCAGGATGCGGATGCGGTGCTTGCGCAGGCGGCCGGACGCATAGGCGCCGACTTCAACGCCGTTGTCCAGCGTGACGCGGTAGCGCGCGTCGGGCAGCACTTCGTCGACGATGCCGTCGAGTTCAATCAGTTCTTCTTTCGCCATGGAAGTCTCCAGAAAAGGTAAACCGTCGCGCCATGCCGCCGCGCGGCAACGGGCACGCGGCCGGGACGGCCGGTCGGTCGCGTCCGGGGACGCGAATGATGGAAAGGCGAGGACGCTGGCCGTCAGGGCGGCGAACCCGTCAAAACGGGTGCTTGGTCGCGGTCAGCCCATGCGGCGGGACCGGAAGAAGCGGGTGAGAGCGGCAGAACCGCCGGAATGCCGCGGAAATCGCGAAAGGCGATGTCCGTGCTATGGAAATACGTCACGCGATAAAGTTTAGTTCATTTTTACCCTGGTGTAAACCCGAATGTCGAGAAATCGGCGTGTGGCAGCCGGCGAGCAGCGGCTTCGGCGGCGTGCAATATGCCCGCGCGGCGCGCAAGGTCTTTATTTGCGGTGCTCCGGAATACGGGAGTATCCTGCGGCCTCGCCAACGGCGGCGCCATCCTGCCACGTCCGGCGTCATGTCCGATCGCGCGACAAAATCGAGAGACAACCTTCTTATAACGAGTCTAGGCATGTGGATTCTTCTATTGCTGCCGTTCATCGGCTTGCTATGGGTGCCGTTCTATAACCAGGCCCTGCCCGAGCTGTTCGGTTTCCCTTTCTTCTATTGGTATCAGCTCCTGTGGGTGCCGATCACCGCGTTCCTGACGTGGATCGTCTACCGCAGCCAGCGTAAAGAAGGGGACGAATAATGGACGGCCATATCAATTGGACCGCCCTGGGCGTGTTCATTTTCTTTTTCGTGCTGGTGACCGTCATGGGCTTCGCGGCGTCGCGCTGGCAGCGCGGCGAGACGACGGCGCATCTGGATGAATGGGGCCTGGGCGGACGCCGCTTCGGTACCTGGATCACCTGGTTCCTGGTCGGCGGCGACTTCTATACCGCGTACACCGTCATTGCCGTGCCCGCGCTGGTCTACGCCGTGGGCGCCTACGGGTTTTTCGCGCTGCCGTACACCATTCTTGTCTATCCCATCGTATTCGCCATCATGCCGCGGCTGTGGCGGGTGGCGCAGAAGGCCGGACACGTCACCTCGGCCGATGTCGTCTATGCGCGCTTCCAGTCGCGCCCCCTGGAGCTGGCCATCGCCGTCACCGGCGTGCTGGCGACGATGCCCTACATCGCGCTGCAGCTGGTCGGCATGGAAGTGGTCATCAAGGCGCTGGGCCTGACCGGCGAACTGCCCCTGGCTGCCGCCTTCGTGATCCTGGCCCTGTATACCTATTCCGCCGGCCTGCGGGCGCCCGCGCTGATCGCCTTCGTCAAGGACCTGATGATCTATATCGTCGTCCTGGTGGCCATTGTGCTGGTGCCGGCCAAGCTGGGCGGTTACGCCGCGGTGTTCTCCTCCGCCGGCGCGGCGTTCGCCGCGAAAGGCGGTGCCACGGGACTGACGCTGAAGGCATCGCAATTTCTTCCGTATGCGACGCTGGCGCTGGGGTCCGCCCTCGCGGCCTTCATGTACCCGCACACCTTGACCGGTATCTTCGCCGCCAAGAGCGCCGACACCATCCGCAAGAACGCGATCTTCCTGCCGGCCTATACGCTGCTGCTGGGCCTGATCGCCATGCTGGGATACATGGCCTACGCCGCCAACCTGCATCCGCAGACGCCCAATGACGTGGTGCCGGCGCTGTTCAATTCGCTGTTCCCCAGCTGGTTCGCGGGCTTTGCCTTCGCCGCCATCGCCATCGGTGCCCTGGTGCCCGCGGCCGTGATGTCGATCGGCGCGGCCAACCTGTTCACGCGCAACTTCTGGAAGGCCTATGTGAACCCGTCGGTGACGCCGGCGGGCGAAGCCAAGGTGGCCAAGATCGTTTCGCTCGTCGTCAAGGTGGGCGCGCTGGTCTTCATCCTGTTCGTGCCCACGCAGTTCGCGCTGGACCTGCAACTGCTGGGCGGCGTGTGGATCCTGCAGACTTTCCCCGCCGTGGTGTTCGGGCTGTTCTTCGGCTGGTTCCGCGGCGGTCCGCTGCTGCTGGGCTGGCTCGTGGGCCTGGCCACCGGCACCACGCTGGCGTACATGGACGGCATCAAGCCCGTGCACGCCTTCGTGGTGGGTGGCGACACCTATGGCATCTATACCGGCCTGGCGGCTCTGGCCGTGAACATCATCGTCGCGGTCGTCGCGCAGCTTGTGATGGGCATGGTGTCAGGCCCGCAGGGCGCGCGCCGGAGCGCCTGACCGATCGCCCGACTTGACGCGCTCGCGGATTTTATCGACCTTGCTATCGATCATGCTCCACAGCAATGCGGCCAGCAGCAGCGATAGCAGCACATTCAGGGTCGAGATCGCCAGCGCGTCGGTCAGGCCGATCCAGCCGGCGGCCTGATGCACCAGCAGGATCGCCACGGAATGCGAGATATAGATCGGGTAGCTGAGCTGCCCGATTTTTTTATCCAGGCGATGGCGTGCCTGATGGATAAAGGTCAGCGGCAGGATGCCGGCGAAAGCCGCCAGTGCCAGCGCGTCGCGCAGGTTGTGGTTGATCGGCACGGAAAAGTGGAACAGCGTGTAGATGACGAATAGGCCGGTGGCCAGTTCCGGCAGGTAGCGGAAGCGCTCGCTCAGCCGCTGCCACATCGGCAGCAGCAGCCGGTGCGACAGCGCGCCGGACAGGAACAACGCCAGTTCCAGCGGGAAGAAACGGTAGGTCCATGGGTCCGACTGCGCCACGCCGGCGAGCAGCAGTACCGCGCGCAATGCCAGCGATGCCACGAACAGCAGCACGACGCGGCGCATCGAGCGCAGGACGAACGGGGCGATGAGATAGAAGCTGAGTTCCACGCCCAGCGTCCACGCCTGCGGCACGAGCAGGCCCTGGTACAGCGGCACGTCGCTGTCGGCGTAGCTGCCGGTCAGGACCAGCGAGCCACCCTTGATGCCGAAGAACATCAGCCAGTCCTGGCCGACGATGAATAGATTGGACAGCATCAGGAACAGGTCCGCGCTGTTGGGGCTGCGCCGATAGACATCGAGGAATTCGGGATTGGCAACCCAATTCAATGCCAGGGCCACCGCCGCGACGGCGAGATAGGTCGGAAACAGCCGCAGCAGGCGGTTCTCGTAAAAGCGCCCCGTGCTGCGATAGGCCTCGTTGGTGTTCAGGATATAGGAAATCAG
Organism: Bordetella genomosp. 11; assembly: GCF_002261215.1. NCBI lineage: Bacteria > Pseudomonadati > Pseudomonadota > Betaproteobacteria > Burkholderiales > Alcaligenaceae > Bordetella > Bordetella genomosp. 11. The sequence goes on from NZ_NEVS01000001.1 coordinate 1,170,218, forward strand.
GAACCCCGAGATTACATAGAACAGCTGCACCGCAAGCCGTCCTCCCACCAGCATATTGCCGCCATTGAAAGGGGAATGGTCCAGTACCACCGATAGCGCGAATAACGTCCTGAGCAAACCCATGGGCGACCTCCCGTGCCCCTACACACGCCCCGATTCTGCGCGTCCGCCGCAGGGTCGCGCGTCATCCATAAGCAGCGCAGTTGTCCCATATGCTTTGGGCGCAACGGAGGCGCATGCGGCATCGCGCCATGCTCATGCGTAAGTCCGCGTAGTGGCGGCGGAATGTCGTGGATAGGGCGTTTTTAGCGGCCGAAGCCGCGGAGAAATCGCTTGTGCGCGTGTCGGGCCGCCACGCGCGAGATGCGCGGGCCGCTCCTGCGGCCGGACTAATTCGGCCGCAATGCAGCAACGGCTTTCTTTTCATTTTGATGACGAACACACACGCCGTCACTAAATCCTGGCTGAATGTCTCATGACATGGTCATGAGCCTGTCATCGGCTCTGCCCAGACTACTCGCATCTTCCGAATGCGAGATCCATGCGATGAGTTATGCAATCGATGTGCGCGACGTCAGCAAGTCCTTCCGCGCCGGCCAGAAAGCCCTGGACGGAGTCAGCCTGCAGGTGCGCGACGGTGAGATGGTGGCCTTGCTGGGCGCGTCCGGTTCCGGCAAGTCCACGCTGTTGCGTCACCTGGCCGGGTTCGTCGCGGCCGATGGCGGCGCCGGCGAGATCCGCGTCAACGGCGACCTGATCCAGCGCAACGGCCGCATCAGCCGCGACGTGCGGCGCGCGCGTGCCCGCATCGGCTTCGTCTTCCAGCAATTCAACCTGGTGGGCCGCCTGCCGGTCATTACCAACGTGCTGGCCGGCATGCTGCCGCGCGTGCCGCTGTATCGCAGCCTGCTGCGCTGGTTCCTGCGCGGCGAGATCCAGGTGGGCCTGGACGCCCTGGCGCAGGTCGGCATCGAAAGCCACGCCTTTCAGCGTGCGTCCAATTTGTCCGGCGGCCAGCAGCAGCGCGCGGCCATCGCGCGTACCCTGGTGCAGAACGCCCGTACCATCCTGGCCGACGAACCGATCGCCTCGCTGGACCCCGAATCGTCGCGCCGCGTGATGGATACGCTGGCGCAAATCAATCGCACGCGCGGCGTCGCCGTCGTGGTGTCGCTGCATCAGGTCGATGTGGCCATGCGTTATTGCCCGCGTGTCGTTGCCCTGCGCCATGGCAAGGTCGTCTACGACGGCCCCTCATCCAAATTGACCGCCGAAATGCTGCAGGACCTGTATGGCGCCGAGCTGGGCGAATTGATGCCCGCGGCGGCGCCGGCCGCCGCCGATGCACCGCAGTCCCCGATGGGCCGTCCGCAGCTGGCGGCGGCCTGATTTCTGTTTTCACTTTCCACCGCAAGACACGGAGTTACCCTCATGCTTCGCAGAACTTTTTGCGCCCTCATCGCCACGGCGGCCATTTCCGCGCCGGCGTTCGCCCAGGACGTGAAGACCTTGAACTTCGGCATTATCTCGACGGAATCGTCGAGCAATCTGCGCAGCGCATGGCAGCCCGTCATCGACGATCTGAGCAAGGTCCTCGGTGTCCCGGTCCAGCCTTTTTTCGCATCCGACTATGCCGGCATCATCGAGGGCATGCGCTTTAACAAAGTGCAGATGGCATGGTATGGCAACCTGTCCGCCATCGAAGCCGTGGACCGCTCGCAGGGCGAAGTTTTCGCCCACGTGATCGATAAGGACGGCAATCCCGGCTACTGGTCGGTGCTGGTGACGGCCAAGGACGGCAAGGTCAAGTCGCTGGACGATGTGCTGAAGAACGGCAAGACGCTGAGCTACGGCGCGGGCGATCCCAATTCGACCTCCGGCACCGCCGTTCCCGGGTACTACCTGTGGGGCGCCAACAAGATCGATCCCAAGTCCTTCTTCAAGAACTTCCGCATCGCCAACCACGAAACCAATCTGCTGTCGGCGATGAATGGCCAGGTCGATGTGGCCATCACCAATACGGAAGCCCTGGAGCGCTACAAGGTCAACACCGGCAAATCGCCGGAAGACAAGATCAGTATCCTCTGGAAGTCGCCCTTGATCCCGGCCGATCCGCTGGTGTGGCGCGCCGACCTGCCCGCGGCCCTGAAACAGAAGATCCAGGGGTTCTTCGTGAATTACGGACAGAAGGGTCCCGACGCGGCGCAGGAGCTCGAAAAGCTGAAGAAGCTGGGCTACAAGGGCTTCGTCGTTTCCGACAATACGCAGCTGCTGCCGATCCGCCAGATCAACCTGGCCGGCCAGCGCGCCAAGGTCGAAAGCGATACGACCCTGAGCGCGCAAGCCAAGCAGCAGAAGCTGGCGGAAATCGACGGCAAGCTGGCCGACCTGGCCGAGCAGGCCGCCTCCGTCAAGTCGCAGCAGTAAGCGACGTCGCAGCGAACAGGTAAAGAGATCCCATGAGTGCCACCTTGTCTCCGGCGCGGCCCGCGCCTCAATCGCCCAGGGGCTCGCTGCCCACCATGCTGGCATGGGCGATCATCATCGCCCTGCTGGCCGCGTCGTGGCAGGGGGCCGACATGCGCCCGCTGGACCTGTTCCGCGATTCCGGGAACATGTCGCAGTTCCTGCAGGATTTCTTTCCGCCGAACTTCCGCGATTGGCGCATGTATCTGGAAGAGATGCTGGTCACCGTGCAGATCGCCATCTGGGGTACTTTCCTGGCGGTAGTGCTGGCGGTGCCCATGAGCCTGCTGTGCTCTTCCAACATCGTGCCGGCGTGGGTGCACCAGCCCGTGCGCCGGCTGATGGACGCCTGCCGCGCCATCAACGAGATGGTGTTCGCCATGCTGTTCATCGTGGCCGTGGGCCTGGGGCCGTTCGCCGGGGTGCTGGCCCTGTGGGTACACACCCTGGGCGTGCTGGCCAAGCTGTTCTCCGAGGCGGTGGAGGCCATCGATCCGCGGCCGGTCGAAGGCGTGCGGGCCACCGGCGCGGGCGCAATCGAAGAGATCGTCTTCGGTGTCATCCCGCAGGTCCTGCCGTTGTGGATTTCCTATTCCTTGTACCGCTTCGAATCCAACGTGCGCTCGGCGTCGGTGGTGGGCATCGTGGGCGCGGGCGGCATCGGGATGGTGTTGTGGGAAATCATCCGCAGCTTCCAGTACGGCCAGACCTGCGCGGTGATGATCATCATCATCCTGTTCGTGACCGCCATCGACGTGCTGTCCTCGCGCATCCGAAAAATCTTTATCTGATGGCCGCCATCATGTCCGAAGCCCTGACCCTGTCGCGCGTCGAAAGCCTGTTTTCGGGCTACGGCAGCGCCTATTACGGCCGCGAGGCCGTCACCCAGACCGAACACGCGCTGCAATGCGCGGCGCTGGCCGAACAGGCCGGCGAGTCGACGGCCACCATCGTCGCCAGCCTGCTGCACGACATCGGCCACCTGCTGATGGCCGAAAGCGCGCTGGAGGACAAGCGCCATCAGGACATCGGCGCGCGCGCGCTGCTGGGCCTGGTCGGCGAAAGCGTGGTCGCGCCCGTGCGGCTGCATGTACCCGCCAAGCGCTATCTGTGCGCCGTGGACGCGGGCTACTGGGACACGCTGTCCCAGGCTTCGAAGGATACGCTGGTGCTGCAGGGCGGCCCCTTCACGCCGGAAGAAGCCCAGGCCTTCGAACGCCTGCCGTATTTCGCCGAAGCCGTGCGCCTGCGCAAGTACGACGACCTGGCCAAGGTGGCGGGGGCGGCCACGCCCCCGCTGCGGCATTACCTGGATCTGCTGGAAACCGTCGCCGCCTGAGGCCGCGGCCCGGTCAGTTCATTTTGATGTTCAGCGACGTGATGATGCCGTGCCACTTCTCGGTATCGTCGCGTACCTGCTGCTGGAACTTCTGCTGGGTCCAGGTATCGACCGCCAGTCCTTGCTCCAGCATCTTCTTCTGCGTATCCGGGTCTTTCAGCGCCTGATTGATCGCGTCGTGCAGCTTGGCGACGACGGCCGGCGGCGTGCCGGCACGCACGAAAACCCCGTACCAGGGCTCGTAGTCGAATCCCTTGACGCCGGCTTCCTGCATCGTCGGCAGGTCCGGCAGCGAGGCCGCGCGCCGGGCACCGGAGGTGGCCAGCGGCCGGACCTGGCCGCTGCGGATATAGGGCAGCACCGCCGGGATGGTCAGCAGCATGGCTTCGATGCGGCCGGAGATCAAATCCGTGATGGCGGGGCCCGATCCCTTGTAGGGTATGTGGGTCAGCTTCAGGTCCTCCTTGGATTGCAGCCACGCCATGGGCAGATGTCCCGCGCTGCCGACGCCGCCCGAGCCGTAGTTGACCGCGCCGGGATGGGCGCGGGCGTAGTCGAGGAATTCCTTGATGTTGTGGACCGGCATGGAGTTGGTTACCACCAGCACATTGGGCGTCTGGCCTACGTAGGCGACCGGCGTGATGTCCTTCTGCGGCTGGTAGCTCAAGTGCGGATACAGCGTCGCGTTGAAAGCGAAGCCGATGTGTTCCAGCATGATCGTGTAGCCGTCGGGATTCGATCGCGCCAGCATGGTGCCGGCAATCGTCCCGCCCGCGCCGCCACGGTTATCGGCCACGACGGTCTGCCCCAGGATGCGGCCGAGCCTGTCGCCCAGGATACGGCCGATGATGTCGGTCGTGCCGCCGGGCGCGTAGGGGATCAGCAAGGTCAGCGGCTTGGCGGGCCAGTCATCCTGCGCGCGTGCCGGCGCAGGCACTGCCAGCGCGGCGCACACCGTTGCCGCCAGGGCGGCCAGCCATCCACGCGAGACGCCGGGACGGCGCGTCCTCATGCCGGGCGACGAGGCTGTCGCCCCTTTATGCCGCCGGGCCGGCCGCCAGGCCGAGAAAAAAACCGTTGCCGCGCGGTCCGGTGTCGCCTCGCCGCCCTTCTTATGGTTGTCCTGCATCGCTGCCTCCGTTGATGCGCGTTGTCTCCGTGCGGTTCCGCTGTTGCGGCGGAACGCCGTACTGCGCCGCGGCTGCCCGCGAGGGCAGGCCGCGTCTCCTGTGGTACGCGCGGGGGGCGCGCGTCGTTTGTTATGGTTGTCGTAACTACAACTACTATTTTGCGGATTGTGATACGCGAATGCGTGGCGCGTCAATCGGGCAAAAACACATAGTCATATCGGGGCCGGGTTTGCCGCAGCGCAATAATCGCGGAGCGACCGTTGCAGCTGGGGGATTATCGTAGTAGTGTACGCAACAACCATTATTCGGGTGCGTATTCCGTTGCGCGTTCCCGGTATTTCCCTGGCGAGGTCGCATGAGCAAAATTCGCAAGGTCACGCTGCGCCGCCTGCGGTTGCCGCTGTCCACCCCGTACCGGCTGTCATACCGAACCTTCACGGAGTTCGAGCCCTATCTGGTGCAGTTGGAGGACGACGGCGGGCGGCGGGCCTTCGCCGACGGCCACGTATCGCCGGGTTCCAGCAGCGAAACGCGGGAAGGGGCATGGGCCTTCTGCCTGGAGCAGCTGGCGGCGCTGCCGGGGCGCGATACCGCGGATGCCAAGGCCGGGCTGCTGGCGCGCTTCCAGGACAGCAAAGTCGCGGTCACTGCCATGGTCTGCGCCATCGAGGCATTGGAGGGCTCGCCCTTCCTGGACGTGGCGCGAGACACCGTGCTGCCCCTGCTGGTACCCGTCAGCGCGCTGGAGCCCGCCGCCATCGCCGAGGAAATCGACCGGCGCATCGCCGCCGGCTTCAAGGTGTTCAAGGTCAAGGTCGGCAAGGACGTCGCCGCCGATCTGGATCGCGTCCGCGCCATCCAGCGCGCGGCGGACGGGCGCGCCAGCCTGCGCCTGGATGCCAATCGCGCCTATAGCCGGACCGATGCCGTGGCCTTCGTCGGCCAGCTGGACCCCGCGGGAATCGATTTGTTCGAACAGCCGTGCGACGCGGATGACTGGGATGCCAATGCCGCCGTGGCGCGGGCCAGCCCCGTGCCGCTGATGCTGGACGAGCCGATCTGCGCGCTGGCGGATATCGATCGTGCCGCCACCCTGAGCAACGTCGGCTACTGCAAGCTCAAGCTCAAGCGCTTCGGCAGCCTGGAACGGCTGGCGGAAGGCCTGGACCGCGTGCGCGGCAACGGCATGCGCCCGGTGCTGGGCGACGGCCTGGGCAGTGAGATCCACAACTGGATGGAAGCCTGCGTGGCACGCACCACCATCGACAACGCCGGCGAGTTCAACGGCTTCCTGAAGCACCCGGACAAGCTGTTTCGCCAACCTTTGGGCTTCGAGCGCGGCGCCGTCGTCATGCCGGCCGGCTATCGCCCCGAACTGGACCCGGCCGCCATCGACAGGCTGACGGTGGAAAGGCGCGACTTTTCCGCCTGATCGGCACCGCGCATCAACAGGAGGAGAACCCCATGCCCCATGAAGAATCCCTGGCGGAACTGGATCGGCGGCGCGCAGCCGCGCGCGCCATGGGCGGCGAGGACAAGCTGGCCCGGCGGCGGGCCAGCGGCGACCTGAATGCGCAGGAGCGCCTGGAGCAACTGGTGGACGCGGACAGCTTCATCGAGCTGGGTGTACTGGCCGCGTCGGCGCGCTTCGAGCTGGACGCCGCCGAGACGCCGCGCGACGGCAAGCTGGTGGGTTTCGGCCGCATCGATGGCCGTGACGTCGGCGTGGTGGTGAACGATTTCACGACCAAGGGGGCCTCCACCAGCGCGACCAATTCCCGCAAGATGGGTTATGTGCGCAAGGCCTGCACCGAGCGCGGCATGCCTTTCGTGCACGTGGGCGAATCCACCGGCGCGCGCCTGCCCGATGCCATGGGCTCGCGCGGGATGGGCGCGCTGCTGGGCAACGACACCACGCAGTTTCGCCGCATGCGCGAAACCCCCTGGGTTTCCGCCGCCCTGAATACATCGTTCGGATCGTCGGCCTGGCTATGCTGCTGCGCGGACTTCTCCGTGATGAAGAAGGGTTCGATCATGTCGGTATCCAGCCCGCGGCTGGTATCGATGGCGATCGGCGAGAAGGTCGATCTGGAGGAACTCGGCGGCTGGCGGCTGCACGCGGAACAAACCGGGCTGATCGATTACTTCGTCGACACCGATGAAGAGGCCATGCGCGCCATCCGCCGCTTTCTTTCGTATATGCCTTCGCACAACGGCCAACTGCCGCCGGTGGCCGAGGTGACGGAAGGATCGGGGGAAGGGCAGGAGCGCATCCTGGAGATCCTGCCGGAGAAGCGCACGCAGGTCTACAACATGAAGAAGATCCTGGAGATCATCTTCGACCGCGATAGCCTGCTGGAAATCAAGGCACGCTTCGGCAAGCCGCTGGTGGCCGCGCTGGGCCGGCTGCAGGGCCAGGTGGTGGGCATTATCGCCAACAACCCGATGTCGGGCGGCGGCGCCCTTTCGGCGGAAGCCTGCCGCAAGGCGGTGGACTTCACCGTGATGTGCGACAGCTTCAATATCCCGTTGATCCGCTTCATGGATACGCCGGGTTTCGTGGTGGGGCTGGACGCCGAACGGCGCGGCGCGCCGGGCCACATCATGAACTTCATGAACGCCACCTGCCTGACCACGGTGCCGCAGATCACCGTGCTGTGCCGCAAGGCCTATGGCCGCGCCTATGTCGCCATGGGTGGCGGCGCCCATAACGATGTCATGGTGGCCTGGCCCACCGCCGAGGTCAGCTTCATGGACCCGGTGTTCGCCACCAATATCGTGCACAACAAGACGCCGTCGGACGAGGGATTCGCGGAGGCCCTGGCGGATATCCAGAAAGACCTGGAAGTCTGGGACATGGCACGGATCTTCTCCGCGCAGGACGTTATCAAGCCGCAGGAAACGCGCGCATTCCTGATCCGCATGCTGGACGTACACCGGCGCCGCCGTGCGGGCGGAATCGGCGAACACCTGATGCGCACCTGGCCCACCAGTTACTGAGGCCGCCTCCAGGGGGAAAGCACTATGACGGAACGCAATCCGGCGCGGGACATCATCGTCCGCGCGCGCGAGGAACATCGCCAGGCCCTGAGCGAGGCCGACGGCAAGGCATTGCTGGCGGCATTCGGTATCGCCGTCCCGCGCGCCGTGGTGGCCCGCGATGCGGACGACGCGGCCGCGCGGGCGGCCGGGCTGACGGGCCCTTTCGTGACGAAGGTGGTGTCGCCCGATATCCTGCACAAGTCCGATGCGGGCGGCGTCGCGCTGAACCTGGCCGATGCCGCCGCGGTGGGCGCGGCCGTACGCGCGATGGCCGTCCGGCCGACGATCGCCGCCGCGCGGGTGGACGGCTGGCTGGTGGAGGAAATGGCGCCGCGCGGCATCGAGGTGGCGGTAGGGGCGGTGCGCGATCCGCAGTTCGGCCCGCTGATCATGGTGGGCCTGGGCGGCATTTTCGTCGAAGTATTGAAGGACGTGGCGTTTCGCATTTGTCCCATTACGGAGGCCGATGCGTGGGCGATGCTGGACGAGCTGCGCGGGGCCGCTTTGTTGCGTGGCGCGCGAGGCCAGGACCCGGTGGACCGGCACGCGCTGGTACGCGCGCTGATGGCGGTGGGTGGCAAGGGTGGGTTGCTGGAAGCGCTGGGCGATGACCTTGCCGAACTGGACATCAATCCGCTGATCGCTTCGCCGGCCGGCGTGCGCGCGGTGGATGCGCGATTCGTACTGACGCCGCCAGCGGAAGCGAGCCCCGCCGACAAGGCATCCGCCGTATCGCCATCGAGCGGCGCCGCCGTGCCGCGCGGCGGCGAAGATATCCTTGCCTATTACCGGCCGCTGTTCCGTCCGCGCACGGTTGCCGTGTTGGGCGCTTCGACGCGCAGCGTGGCGATCGCCAATACATTCATCCGCCGCCTGAAAGCCTACGGCTATAACGGCGCGATCTATCCCATTCATCCCACCGCGGCCGAAGTGGAGGGCTTGCCCGCCTATCCCAGCCTGGCCGAAACGCCGCAACCCGTAGACTATGCCTACGTCGCGATCGGCGCGGCGCAGATCCCCGACGTGCTGGGCGCGGCGGCGGGACGCTGCCGATTCGCGCAGGTGATTTCTTCCGGCTTCGGCGAAACCGAGGAAGGCCGCGAGACGCAGCAGGCGTTGGTCGAAGGGGCGCGCGCGGGCGGCGTGCGCGTGCTGGGGCCGAATTGCCTGGGCACGTATTCTCCACGCGGCGGGCTGACGTTTCCCGCCGATGCTCCCAAGGAAGCGGGTACCATCGGCATCGTGTCGCAGTCGGGCGGGTTGTCCACCGATATCATCAAGCGCGGTCAATGGCGCGGGCTGCGCTTCAGCGGACTGGTGACCATCGGCAATAGCGCCGATATCGCGCCGCATGATTTGCTCGAATACTTTCTGTACGACCCCGATACCAAGGCGGTGGGCCTGTACCTGGAAGATATCAAGGACGGCCGGGCGTTCTTCGAGCTGCTGCGCAATGCGCCAGTGGCCAAGCCGGTCGTGATCCTGAAGGGCGGCACGACGAGCCTGGGGCGGCTGGCGGCCAGCTCGCATACGGGCGCGCTGGGCGGACACGAACGTGCCTGGGACGCGCTGGCCGCCCAGACGCCGGTGGCGCTGGTGCAGACGGTCGACGAGTTCATCAATGCCTTGTTGGCCCTGCAACACCTGACGCCGCGCCCGCAACGGCCGACGCGCGTCGTGACCTTGTTCGGCAACGGCGGCGGGTCCAGCGTGCTGGGTGCGGACAGTTTCGCCCGCGAAGGACTGGCGGTCGCGCCTTTCGGCAAGGCGGCGCGCGAGGCGCTGGAGGCACTGGGTTTTCCGCCGGGGACGAGCGTGCTGAATCCCATCGATACGCCGGTGCGGTCCTTGCAGGAGAAGGACGGCTGGGTGGCGGGCGAGATCCTGGACCTGGTCTACGAACACGCGCGGCCCGATGCGGTGGCCATGCATTTGAACCTGGCAGCCTTCGTGGGCCGGGGGTCGGTGGATCCGATCGGCAATCTGCTGGCGGTGGTGGAACAGACGCAGCGCAAGTGGGCGGGACAGGCGCATTTCCTGCTCGCCTTGCGGGGCGACGGGTCGCCCGAGCTGGACGATAGCAAACGAGCGTATCGGGAAAGGGCGCGGGCGGTGGGTGTGCCGGTGTATGACGAAATTCCGGATCTGGCGAAGGCGTTGGCGGTGGTGGCCGTTCTGGAGGATCGGTTGGCGGCCTGGCAGGCGGCGGCGCATCAGCGGTAGGGATTTGGCGGTTGCGGGGTGGCTTGTGGGTGCCGTGCGGTGATCGGTGCTGTTCGTGGGTGGCTTGCTGGTGCCGTGCGCTGATCGATGCTGTTCGTGAGTGGTTTGCTAGTGCCGTCCGTCGGGGGTGGTGCCTGTCGGGGCCAGCCCGGAGGAGCCGGTCCGGCGCCTTCGCACCGGACTCCCGCGTTGTCATCCTCGTACGGCGGCCGAAGTGGCGGTGGTTTTCTTGCGGGTTTTTTGCCCGGCCGTCCTCCCTTCGGATTCCCTCGCGCGGCTCCAACGGGCTGGCCCCGACAGGCACCACCCCCGACGGACTCCGATTTGCCCTTAATCACGAGCGCTGCGACGAGCTGGTTTCTCGCGCTTCGTGGGTGGGGGATGTCGCCGCTGAAGGATCTTGCGGTGCACGTCGCATCGAGGCCGCCCAGCGCGGCCCCGATGCGCCTACTCGGTGGTTGACTGCGACGGGCTGCATGCGGATGGCTGTGGGAATGGCGGCGATGGTGGAATGCGACGTGCTGGGGGCTGCAGACGAGAAATCCTGACATCGCGCAGGCTCTGGATGCCGCGGATACCCCGGAATCCGGACAGTCCCGTACGCCGTATAGGGGGCCATGTCGCGGCTTGATCGCCATGCCGCGTTTCGTTGACTATCTCGGCTCGTTCACCATATCGCGTATGGTTGACCATCGCAGCTCGCAGGCCATCTAGCCCAAGGCACATGCGGATGCGTGCATGCAACGGCATCCACTCCAGATGCAAGGCCGTCGCACGAAAGCCCCCGCGGCATAACGCACCGTGTAGGCGATCGCTGGCCGCGCTGGGCGGCCGGCGATCGACGTGCGCCGCAAAATCTTCCACCGGCAGCAACCGCCACCCACGAAGCGCAAGAACCCAGCTCGTCGCAGCGACCGTAATTAAGGCAAACCGGAGTCCGGCGGGGGTGATGCCTGTCGGGGCCAGCCCGTTGGAGCCGCGCGAGGGAATCCGTAGGAAGGACGGCCGGGCAAAAAAAAACGCAAGAACCCCACCGCCACTTCGGCCGCCGTACGAGGATGACAACGCGGGAGTCCGGCGCGAAGGCGCCGGACCGGCTCCTCCGGGCTGGCCCCGACAGGCATCACCCCCGCCGGACGGCACTAGCAAGCCACCCGCCAACAGCCCCGATCACCGCACAGAACAAAGCAACACACCTGCCGAAGGAAAAAACGAAACCGCCAGCCCTAAACGATCCCTGTATTCTTCTTGAACGAAGCCACCTGCTCCGGCGTGAAACTCGGCAGCCGAAGATCCCGCAGATAAGGACCGAACGCCTCGTCTATCTGGTCCCCGAACCGCGAAAAAATCTCCGCCATGTAGTAATCATGGCGAATCAACGACAGCGCCATCGTCACAATCGGCATGTTCTTGGAATGCGCCGCGATCACATCCCCCTCGACATTGGCCGTCAGCATCTCCCGATAGTCGACCGCCAGCGTGAACAGATTGTCCGCCGTCCCCATTCGCACACCGTTGTTCTCGTGGATATACACGCGGCACTTATCGGTATACCGGAACTCCTCGGCATTGTTCCCGAACAGCACGATCAGCAAGCGCACCCCACGCGTCACCGCCGCCTCGCGCAGACGATCCGCATGTCGGCGCAGCACGTGATCGGCGGCCTTGATCCACACCGTCGCCGTGCTCCGCTCGATCAGCATGTCGATATGTTCGTGCACCGCCGCGTCGCCGCGCAGCGTCCAGACGTACTGGTCCTCGGTGCGCGGCGTGACCGCCTCCAGGCGCTCGGTCAGGCCGGCGCACAGCGAACGCGTCTGTCGCGCGATTGCGTCCAGCAGCTCGCGCGGGCGCGCGGCGACATAGCAGGTCGGGTTCTCTCGCACCGGCAGCACGGCGCCGCGGCGCGCCAGGCTGTCCAGCGCGCTATAGGTATTGGGCCGCGGCACGCCGGCCTGCTTGGAAATCTCGTAGGCCGTCGACGGCGGCATGCCCAGCAGCTGGACATAAACCTTGGCTTCGTATTCCGTGAAGCCCAGTTTCTTCAAATCGCCGGAAATGTTGTCCGTGGACGCATCGTCCTTGGCCACATGCTTGACGCTCATCGGGGTACCCCGTCGGAAACCGTGCGAGTTTAGCAGAGGGCCTGGCGATGCGACTCCACAAAACCGGTATGAACGTCGCCGGCCGCGAACGCCGGATGTTCCAGGCAGGCGATCAGGAAATCGCGATTGTGGCGTATCCCTTCGACCTCGAACCGCCGCAGGGCCTCGGCGGCGCGGCGGCGCGCGGTGTCGCGGTCTTCGCCGTGCGCGATCAGCTTGGCGATCATCGGATCGTAGAAAGGCGTGATCTCATCTCCTTCCCGGTAGCCGCTGTCCACGCGGATGCCCGGCATGCCGGCAGGTGGGCGGAACACGGTCAGGCGGCCCGGCGAGGGCATGAACATGCGCTTGGGGTCCTCGGCATAGAGCCGGCATTCGATGGCATGGCCCTGCGCGGCGATGGCATCCTGGGATAGTGCGGGCAGGCTGTCGCGCGCCAGGTCGATCTGCATTGCCACCAGATCGCGTCCGGTGATCATCTCGGTCACCGGGTGTTCCACCTGGATGCGGGTATTCATCTCCAGGAAGTAGAACTCGAAGGATCCCGCGTCGACGATGAATTCGACCGTGCCGGCGCCCTGGTAGCGCGTGGCGCGGCACAGGTCGACCGCGGCCTGGGCCATCCTGGCGCGCGTGGCGGAGGGCAGGCCGGGCGCCGGGCTTTCCTCGATGATTTTCTGGTAGCGGCGCTGCAGGGAACAGTCGCGTTCGTACAGGTGGATGGCGTTGCCGTCGCCGAAGCCGAAGACCTGGATCTCGACGTGGCGCGCCAGCGGGATATAGCGTTCCAGGAAAACCGCGCCGTTGCCGAAGGCCTTGGCCGCCATGGATTGGCTGGCTTCGACGACGGCCTGCAAGTCCTCGGGGCGGTCGACGCGGCGCATGCCGATGCCGCCGCCCCCGGCCACGGCTTTCACCAGCAGGGGATAGCCGACGCGCGCGGCGCTTTCGGCGATGCCGTCCAGTGCGCCCGTCTCGTAGCGGTCGCTGCCGGGTACCACCGGCACGCCGGCGGCGATGGCCAGTTCGCGGGCGCGCTGCTTATCGCCCATGTCGCGGATGCTGTCCGGGCGCGGTCCGACCCAGGTCAGGCCCGCCGCCAGCACGGCCTGGGCGAAGGCGGCGTTTTCGGAAAGAAAGCCGTAGCCGGGATGGATGGCCTGGGCACCGGTGTCGGCGGCGGCCTGGAGGATCGCTTCCGGACGTAGATAGCTTTCGCTGGCGCGCGACGGACCGATCGCGCGTGCCTGGTCGGCCATGGCGACGTGGGCGGCCTGGGCGTCCGCTTCCGAATAGACGGCGACGGTTTCGATATCCAGGGCGCGGCAGCTGCGCATGACGCGGCAGGCGATTTCGCCGCGGTTGGCGACCAGCAGGCGGTTCAGGGACGCCATGGCGGCCTCACACCGACAGGCGAGCGACGACGCTGCCTTCGGACACGGTTTGCTCCGGCTGGACCAGGATCTCGGCGATGGTGCCGGCTTCCGGTGCCACGACGGGGATTTCCATTTTCATGGATTCCAGAATCAGGATCGGTTCGTCCTCTTCCACGGTATCGCCCGGCTTGCGCAGGATTTTCCAGACATTGCCGGTGATCTCGGTCTTGACGTCTACGGTACTCATGCCGTGTTCCTCCATATGGCCCGATGGTGGCGCGCGCTGCGCCAACGGGCATCGATACGACGATGCGGCCGCGAGCGGGCGTGGCTGGATCCAGAATAGGGGATATTGGTAGTTGTTGCAACAACAACGTTAATGGCGTTGACGAATCGTTGGTGCGGCGCGCGCCGGGGCGGCTTATGCAGGGATCGGAATGCAGGCAGACGGACACCACAGGGAATCGAACATCCGATCCGTCATCGCACGCAGGTTATGTCGTCATGATCACGTCTTCCTTCCCCATTGCGCACGCCCCGCGGCCACCCGGCAGCGATACGCCTTCCCCGCATTTGCCCGGATCCGGGCCGGCGGCGCCGCAAGACGGGGCGACGGGACACGCGGCGGGCGCGGCGGCAGCGTTCGAGCGGGCGGTGCCGAACGACCCGTTGTATCCCTTCCAGTGGCATCTGAACAATACCGGCCGGCGCGTTTTCGCGGATACGGCGCCCAAGGCCGGCGTAGACCTGAACCTGGGCACGCTGCACCAGGAGGGCATAACGGGCAAGGACGTCGTGGTCGCGATACACGAGCCTGGCCGTATCGACCCGGATCACGAAGACCTGGCGCCCAATCTGCTGGTGCGCGCGCCCCTGGACCGGACCGGCCTGCGCGATCGCGATATTGCCCATGCCACCGCCACGGCGGGCATCATCGGGGCGTTGGAAGGCAACGGCAAGGGCGGCGGCAGCATCGCGCCAGAGGCCAAACTGCTGGACATGCAGGCACCCGGCGCACGCGATGTGCCCCGGCCCGTGCTGCATAACATCAGCGGGGGAAACTCGCCGGTCATCTTCGCGCCGTATTCGGCGTCCGAGTATCCGGATGCGGATCTGGATGGAAACACTGGCGAATTGTTCATCAAGTCCGCGGGCAACGAATTCGAAAGCGCCGACAAGATAGGCATCGGCGCGGAAACCTGCCGTGCGGCGACCGGCGGCACGGGCATCGGTTGCCTGACCGCCACGGCGGACACGATGAACGCCATGGCCCGCGTCGTGACGGTGGGGGCGGTGAACGCGGACGGCATCAAGTCCTCCTATTCCAATACGGGTTCGGCGCTCTGGGTATCCGGCCTGGGGGGCGAGTTCGGCCTGGAAAAGGCCCTCGTGGCGCAGTCCCATGCGCAGTCGGGCACGTCTTCGGTGGACGATACGCATTTGTATGCGCCCGCCATCGTGACGACGGACGCCTCCGGCCTGGCGCAGGGATTGAACCGCGACGAGCCGGGCCTGCCGCGCTACAACGCGCTCGACAGCGGCAGTCTGTCCAGCGTCGATGCCAGCGGCGATTACACCGCCCGTGCCAATGGGACGTCGGCCGCCGCGCCCACCGTGACGGGCGTCGCGGCGCTGATGCTGCAAGCCAACCCGGCGCTGACCTGGCGCGATATCAAGTACATCCTCGCCACGACCGCACGCAAGATCGATCCCGACCGTCCGGACATCGTCCGGCAGGGGCTGGTACTGGACGACGGCTGGGTCAGGAATGCCGCGGGCCGCTCCTTCAGCAACTGGTACGGCTTCGGTCTGGTCGACGCCACGGCTGCCGTGCACGCGGCCCGGCGCCACACGCCCCTGGGCCCGCTGCGCAACACGGGCTGGGTCGCAATGAGCGGCGACGCGGTCCCCATCGGCGCCTGCGATGCGCCGGGGACCGGCGCGCCGATCGCGGTGAAAGACGACATAAAGATCGAAACGGTACAGCTGCGGTTGCGCACCACGCACAAGGATCCCAACCGACTGCATATCGCGCTCATATCGCCGTCCGGCACCCGCAGCATCATTCTGCCGGCGGGCACGCTCGTCATGCTGGCGGGCGACACCTTCTCCATCGACCTGGCCGCTTCGAACGCCTTCCTGGACGAGTCCGCGCGCGGCACCTGGACATTGCAGGTCACCGACGCGGCGAGTCCGGCGTCCTCCGCGGACGCGCCAGGCACCATCGTGTCCTGGGATCTTCGCGTGCTGGGGCATTGATGCGCAAGGCGGCTACCGCGGACGAGACCTTCGCTGTCCGGCGAGGTCTTCCCATCGTCAGGGTTTGCATGCGCATGGGCATGCACGGCCTGCTGTGCATCGGCGGCCTGGCCGGCGCGGCCGGCCTGTTCGTCCACGACTACGCGGGGCGCACGGACAGCACGATTTTGCCGAAGAATCCGCCGGCCTCCATCCAGGCGTGGGCCTGGGCTGCCTGCTCCAGCGGGAACACTTTCTCGACGATGGGCGCGGCGCGTCCGTCGGCGATGCAGGGCAGCGCGCGCGCAGCGAACTCCCTGACGATGTCGGCTTTCTCCGTCGCCGGGCGCGAACGCAGGACGCTGCCGATAATCTGCTGACGCTTGACCATCATCAGCGCAAGGTTCAGTTCCGCCTTGATGCCCGACATGACGCCGATGACGACCAAACGTCCGCCGGCCGCCAGCGAATTCATATTCGGCGCGAGATAGCGCGCGCCGATATGATCGAGGATGACGTCCACGCCCTTCTTCGCGGTCAGTGTCCTGACCTCGGCCGCGAAGTCCGGCGTGGCGCGATAGTCGATGACGTGGTGCGCGCCCAACGCCCTCAGGCGGTCCTCCTTGCCCGGCGACGCCGTGACGATCAGGCGCGCGTCGGGCACCAGGGCGCGGCACAGCCTGAGGGCCGCGGTGTTCACGCCGCCGCCTCCGCCATGCAGCAGCGCGGTCTGGCCGTCGCGCAGGCCGCCCAGCATGAAGACGTTCAGATAGGCGGTGATGTAGGTTTCGCAGACGCAGGCGGCTGTCTCGAAGTCCATGCCGTCGGGAATGGGAAGCAGCAGCTCGGCGCGCGCCCGGGCGTATTCCGCGTACCCGCCGCCGCCGACCAGCGTCATCACGCGGTCCCCCGGCCGCCAGCCTTGCACGCCCTCGGCCACGGCGTGGATCACGCCGGCCACTTCCAGGCCCAGGATGTCCGATTCGCCGGGCGGTGGCGGGTAATTGCCCTCGCGCTGGACGATGTCCGGGCGGTTGACCGAGGTGGCGTGCACGCGCACCAGTACCTCGCCGGGACCGGGTTCCGGCAGGGGCGCATCGCCGTGGTACAGCACGCTGGCCGGACCGGGTTCGCGCATCAGGATGGCTTTCATGGCGGTGTCCGGCCGGCTACGCGGCGAGGGCATCGTGCTCTTCGTGGGGCACGGTGGCCGCGCCCTTGATTTGCGTGCGATGCATGATGCGGCTGACGGCGGGATCGAAGGCGTCGCGGCGGTGCAGGGTGCAGCGGTTGTCCCAGAGGATCAGGTCGTACGGTTGCCATTGCTGGCGGAAAGTGAATTCCTGCTGCGTGGCGTGGGCCCAAAGCTGGTCCAGCAGTTCATTGCTTTCGTCCAGCGGCAATCCGACGATATAGCTGTTGCGGCGACGGCCCAGGTACAGCGCGGCGCGGCCGGTTTCCGGATGACGCACCACCAGCGGGTGGCGGGCACCCGGCGCCTCGCGCGGGTCAGTCACTTCCTTCATGCCCTTGCGCATCATGCCGGCGCTGTTGTAGGTGGCGTCATGGATGGCGCGGCGCCCGGAAATGGCTTTCCTGAGCGTGGCGGGCAGTGTCTCGTAGGCCAGGTACATATTGGCCCAGAAGGTATCGCCGCCGCTGGGCGGTACGTCCAGCGCGTGCAGCAGCGCGGCCATCGGCGGCGTGTCGATGTAGGTCATGTCGCAGTGCCAGACGGCTTCGCCGTCCCCAAGGTTGCCGATGGGTACGCCGTCTTTCTTCACGTTGGAAATCACGTTGATTTCGGGAAATTCCGTCAGGAAAGGTTTGCCGTAAGGGTTCGGTCCGGGAGGATCGAGCTCGCCGAATACCCGGCTGAAGGCCAGCAGTTCCGGATCGCTCAGCAGTTGGCCGCGAAAGCGCAGGACCAGGTGCTCGCTCCAGGCGCGCTTCAGCGCCGCGACGTCATCGGCGGCGAGCGGCGCGCGCAGATCCAGACCGGAAATTTCCGCGCCGAGGGCCGACGCGAGGGGAGTAACGGTGATCGACATGATGTTGGCCTGTGCATGCTAGAGGTTATGTCCCTTCCCGGATGGCGCGGGCCCGCGGGGCACGGCTGGGAGGGTGGGCGAGGCCAATATAGCAATCGTGGGTAATGCGGTAAATGATATATATAAGGCATACCGTTATACTGAATATGTATCCCCATTGCCGCACGCCGCACGCCGCACGCCGCGGGCCCGCCGGGCGTGCGGAATGCGGGCAACGACCGCCGGCATGTGAAGCCCGTGCCGGCGATTGCCTATCCGCGCATCCATCCATGCAAAAGAAAAAAACCCTACAGCGCCGCCATATCGAAGCCATCGTCGCCGTCGGCGATGGGCGGTCGGTGCATCGCGCCGCTCGTGAGCTGGGCGTACCGCAACCGGTGTTGTCGCGCTTGTTGGCCGAGGCCGAGACGCTGGTCGGCGCGCGCCTGTTCGAGCGGTCCAGCCATGGCAGCGTGCCGACGGCGCAGGGCCGCCTGATCCTGCCACGCGCCCGTTTCGCGCTGCGCACGATGGAGCGCCTGAACGACCTGACGACGGGCGATGCGCCGCCGATCCGGCTGGGGTGTATCCCGCGCGCCATGCACACGCTGCTGCCGCATTTGCTGGAACGCGTCTATCCGGATGGCGGGCAGGCGCCATTGGACAAGACGGGGACGGGCGGCGCGGTGGTAGCGGCCGGCGCCGATGGCGATGCGAAGGCACAAGGGCGGACGCCGGGAGGCGGCACGGGAACGGATGGGGCGGGCATGCGTTTCGAGGTGCGCGAAGGCAACTCCGTCGCGCTGTTCAACAGCCTCGCCGCGGGCGACCTGGACTTCGCCATCCTGCGCGGCAATGTGGCGGACCCTGGCGACGAATGGGTCATCGAGCGATTGTTCGACGAGCGCACCGTTATCTACTGTGCCGCGGGCCACCCCGATATTCCCTCGGGGCAGGTGTCCCTGTCGCGGCTGGCGGCGATGGGCTGGACCTTGCCCGAGCCGGGAACGACATCGCGCGGCGCATTCGATGCGTTCTGGGCCGAACACGGCCTGCCGCCTATCAAGCCCCTGATGGAAACCCGCTCGTTCGAAGCCAATCTGGCCCTGGTCGCCGCGTCGCGGCTGGTGTCCATCGCGCCTGAATCCATCGTGCGCCGCCATGTCGGCTTTGGCGTGCTGCGCATCGTCAAGGTCAGGCGCGCGCTGCCCATCAATCCCGTCATGCTGGCGTTTCACCGGATGTCGCTGGAGGATCCTTTACTCGGGCGGTTTCATGCCTATGTGCGGGACGCGGCGCGGGCGCGTTGATACCTGGTCGCGGGCAGGCCATCGCGCGGCCGGGTCGATATGCGGGCCCGCCCGCTACGACCCGGGCGGCTTCCGGGGCACGCTCATGCGTGCCGGCGGCGGGCGATCTCCAGCACGCGATCCGCCGCTTGTTCCGGAGCGCCGTTGTTGTCCACGGTAAGCAATTCGCAACCGGCCGGCACGTCGAATGCCGCCGTCGCGCGCGCCAGCCTTTCCTCGATGGCCTGCGTGTTCTCGCGGCCGCGGCTGGACAGGCGCTGCTTCAGCGTGCGCGCATCGACGGCGATCTCCACCGCGCACAGGCCCGGGTAACGGGCCCAGGCGCGCGGCAAATGCGCGCGCGATCCATTCACCAGCACCGTTACCCCGGCTGCCATCCAGGCGTCGATCTCCACGCCTACGCCGTAAGCCAGCCCGTGGCTGCGCCACGAGAGAGCGAAGCAACCCAGTTGTTCGCGCCGGACAAATTCGTCTTCGCTCAGCGCCACCGAGGCCTCGTCGACGCCGCTGGGCCGGGTGATATACCGATGCGCAACCAGGATGCGGTCCCGCGGCGTGCTCATGCCGCGCACATGGCGCAGCAGCGTGTCCTTGCCGCTGCCCGACGCGCCCATGATGTAGACGAGCGAGGGTGCGGGCGCATTCATGGTGCATCGTCGTCCATATAGCGGGCGCCGGCCGCGTCGCGCACGGTTCCGTCGAAGCCGTAGTGGCGCGCGACGATGAACGGATCGTCGGGGCGCGGCTGGACGTACACGGTGATTGCCTCGACGGGCATGGCGCCGTCCAGTGCACGGCCGGCGCGCGCGCGCAGCAGTTCCTCGGCATGGTCGAGTTCCGTGGCGCCGAGGTTGCCGGTCAGCGTGATATGAAAGGTGTAGGTATCGAAGACGTAGGGGTAGCCCCATTCGGCCAGCATGCGCTGCTGGGGCAGCGTTAACTGCTCCGGCCGGCGGCGCGCGATTTCAGCCGGGGTGGACGGTGCGCGATAGGGGTCCAGGTCGCGTACCACCCGGTCCGCCAGGGCGCGGACGCGCGCGTGTGTGCCGGCGTCGTCGGGCAGGCACCAGGCCAGGAACCCGCGCAGGGCGCGCAGGGTCAGCGCGATGTGGAAGGGCTTTTGCATGCGGGCGAGCGCGCGGACCGCCTCGTCCAGTCCCGTCGCCGTCGTGCCCGGGCGCAGGCGGAAGGGCGGCTTCAGCGTCGCGTGCAGGCCGTAGTGCCGAGGCGCGTCGGTCCAGGCGTCCAGCCGGGGATCCTCTTCTCGCGCGCGCGGCAGGCGCTGCCCGCTTTCTTCATCCCGACCCAGCCAGGCGCGGCCGAATTCGCGCCAGGCGCCGGCCGGCGCCAGATAGACGGCGTAGCGATAAGCAAGCGGCATGGCAGGGGCTCAGGCAGCGGCCCGCGCCAGCGGGCTTTCGAAGTGGCGTGCGGCATAGCGCAGCCGTCCGCCCACGATGGCGGCGCAGACGCGCGGGACCTCGGGCACGCTGTCGTCCACCACGATGGCATCGGCGATCATGCCGGTGTCCAGCTGGCCGCGGTCGCGCAGCCCGGCGGCTCGCGCCGGGTTGCGCGAGACCAGGGCCCAGGCGTGCTCCAGCGGCAGGATGCCGCGGCTGGCGAGTTTCATTACGGCCGTCAGCGGGGCGGGATAGTAGTAGTCGGAAGCCAGCACGTCGCACAGGCCCGCGCGGATCATCGCGGTAGCGTCGGGCGCATTGGTGTGGCTGCCGCCGCGCACCACATTGGGCGCCCCGAAAACGATGGCGTCGCCCAGCGAACGGGCCACCTGGGCCGCCTCGATGGTTAGCGGGAATTCCGCCACCCCGCAGCCGAGCTGATGATAGTAGCGGCGGGTGGCCGGATCGCGGTCGTCGTGCGATGCGACCTCCAGGCCGGCTTCGCGCGCGCAATCGGTCAGTTCGCGCATGGCGCCGGCGACCGCATCGGCCGATCGCATGGCCGCGCGGATGCGGTCCTGGAAGGTGTCCAGGTCGCATTCGGCGCGCTCCGCGTACTGCAGCAGCTTGCGGTCGTCGCCCAAACGCTTGGTCATGCTGGGAAGGTGGTCGTTCAATGCCAGGAAACGCACTTTGCCGGCGCGGATCCAGGACTGCGCGATTTCCACGCCGCTGACGTGATGGGTCTCGAAGCGCAGGTGTACGTAATGGCGCGCCCCCAGCAGGCGCTGCATGCGCTCCAGGGCGTCGAACATGCGCATGGCGTAGGGTTCGCCGCGCAAGCCGCCTTCCCAGGACAGGGTCAGCCCGTGGAATTCCGTGGTGATGCCGTTGGCCAGCAGTTGCCGATCGACGTCCAGCAGGGCGCCGTCGTAAGGGAAGGTCACTCCCGGACGCGGCATGATCGCGCGTTCGAAAGCGTCGCCATGCAGGTCGACGATGCCGGGCAGCACCAGCAGGTCTCCCGCGTCGAAATCGGCCGGCGCGGGTCCGGAACCGTTATGGGTGTCGGCGATACGGTCCTGCTCGAAGGACAGGCGGGCGGGGCCGAGCCCCTGGGCGGTCAGTACGCGGCGGCCGCCGATGCCGCGCAGGAAATGGGAAGGCGAATTGTCTGGATGCATGGAGTCCACCTGTAGAACCTTCTAGAGTAGCGATCTTCGATGACGAACAGATGTCTAGATGTCTTTCCGCGCGCGGGATGGCGCGCAGCGGGATGCCTTCCGGCGTCTGCGGACCCTAGTCGTCGTTGACCATCAATTGCACCCAGTCGCCGGAAAAGCAGGTGATGCTGTACTGCAGCGGCGCTTTGTCCTGGTCGATGTTCAGGGCTTCCACTTTCAGGATGGGGCGGGTCTTGGGCTGTGCCAGCAGGCGTGCCACCTCTTCGCTGGGCAGCGTGGCGGTGATGCGCGACCACTTGCGCGTGTAGTCCGAGATGCCGAACTGGCGATAGGTCTTGGAAATGGAGCGCGTGGCGTCGAGTTTGTCGACGAATCCGGGAAAGCGCTTTTCTTCGAAGTAATGCTCCGCCACGCTTATCGTGCGGTTTTCCGTCTTGCCGATCAGTTGCACGCGCAGCAGCGAGGCATTGCGCGACAGGCCCAGATGATGGGCGATTTCCGCGGACTTCAGCGTTTCGCTGTGCACCACCTGAGCGTGGCCCAGCACGCCCTGGCTACCCAGGTTCTCGGAAAAGCGCGTGCGCTTGCCGATGGCGTAGTCGATCGCGTGTTCCTGCACGAAGGTGCCGCGTCCCTGCTCGATGCGGACCAGGCCGCCCTGTTCGAGTTCGCCCATCGCCCGCCGTATCGTGTGGCGGTTGACGGAGAACTTTTCGGCCAGTTCCGGTTCCGGCGGCAGCTGTTCGCCGGGCGCGTAGCGCTTGTTGCGTATGTCCGTCGCCAGGGCCTCGCCAATCTGGCGCCAGATGGCGATGCCCGATCCTCGTTCCACCATGATGTTCTTCCGTTACGCAAGCGTGGTCATAAAAAATTCACCGACAACGTGGTTCACTGCGGTTGAACTTTACCTCGTGACGGATCATACTACATCTACTCGTATAGACGTTTAGAGGTAACCATGACTCCCGAAACCGGCGAACAGCCGCACGCGCCGCGCGCTGCCTGGATGCGCGTGATGGCGCTGGCCGAACCGGACGCCCTGGCGCTCGCCTATGCGGCGCTGGGGACACTGCCCGTCTACCGCAAGCTGCGCGCGCCGGAAACCGGCATGGCAATGGTGCGTGCCCGCGCGGGCGGCACCGGCGCGCAGTTCAATCTTGGCGAGATATCCGTGACGCGCTGCGCCGTGGCGTTCGACGATGGCATCGTCGGTACCGCCTACGTGCGCGGCCGCGCCGCCCGCCACGCGGAGCAGGCCGCCGTGCTGGACGGGCTGTTGCAGATGGACGAATGGCACGAGCGCGTGCGCAAGAGCGTGATAGAGCCGCTGGCCCGATCGCATGCGGACAACGCCGCCGCGCGCGCCGCGGTCGCGGCGCAGACGCGCGTCGACTTCTTTACCCTGGTGCGGGGGGATAACTGATGGCCACCACTCATACGGCGAGCACCGCGGCACGCGGCGCGGCCACCTTGCTGCCCGGCTTCGACGACCCGGTGGCGGGTGCCCAGGAGACCTTCCGCGCGGCGCTGCAGGCATTGGCGCATCCGGGGCGGATCCAGGAACTGGAAACGTCCTGCGGCGTGCCTTCCGGCCTGTCGCCGGCGATGGCGGCGATGCTGCTGGCACTGGCCGATGTCGATGCGCCGGTCTGGCTGCCGGCCGGCGTGGACGAAAGCGTGCGCGGTTTCCTGCGCTTCCATTGCGCCTGCCCGCTGGTGGACGATCCGGCGCAAGCCCGATTCATCGCCGTGCCCGCCGGGCACGTGGCCCCGTCGCTGGACAGTTGCGATCCCGGCGATGCCGCCTATCCCGATCGATCGGCCACCTTGCTGATCGAAGTCGGCGCCTTCGGGGCAGGGGTGGCGCTGGCGCTTTCCGGCCCGGGCATTCCCGGCACGCGCGCCCTGGCGGTGGCGGGCCTGCCCGCGGACTTCCGCGAACAATGGGCATCGAATCACGCGCTGTTTCCGTTGGGCGTGGATGTCTTTCTGACGCAAGGCAGGCAGATCTGCGGTCTGCCGCGCACCACCCGGATGGAGAACTGATATGTACGTTGCTGTGAAGGGCGGCGAACGCGCCATCCTGAATTCCTACCGCATGCTGGACGGTTATCGGCGTGGCGATCCCGCGGTCCCGGCGCTGACGCTGGCGCAGATCCGCGAACAAATGCCGCTGGCGGTGTCGCGCGTCATGGCGGAAGGCTCGCTGTACGATCCGCACCTGGCCGCGCTGGCGCTCAAGCAGGCGGCCGGCGATGCGATCGAAGCGGTATTCCTGCTGCGCGCGTACCGCACCACGCTGCCGCGCTTCGGCTATACGCAGCCGCTGGACACGGCATGCATGGGGCTGCAGCGCCGCATATCGGCCACCTTCAAGGACGTGCCGGGCGGGCAGGTGCTGGGGCCCACCTACGACTACACGCAGCGCCTGCTGGACTTCAGCCTGGAGGACGATGCCCCGGTGGCGCCGCTGCCGCCGGCCGAGGTTCCGCTCGATCCGGCCATGCCGCGCGTCACGGACCTGTTGCGGCACGAATCGCTGGTGGAAGACGAAGCCATTCCGCCGGGCGACCCGGCGCCTTTCGACCTGACGCGCCAGCCGATGACCTTTCCGGCCTCGCGTCCGGCGCGGCTGCAGAACCTGGCACGCGCCGACGAGGGCTATCTGCTCTCCATGGGCTATTCGACGCAGCGCGGCTATGGCAATACGCATCCTTTCGCCGCCGAGATCCGCTATGGATCGGTCGAAGTCGAGATGTTCGTCGAAGAGTTGGGTTTCGCGGTCACGCTGGGCGAAATCGATGTCACCGAGTGCCAGATGGTAAGCCAGTTCGCCGGCAACCCGCAGGAAGGCCCGCGCTTCACGCGCGGCTACGGGCTGGTCTTCGGCTACGGCGAACGCAAGGCCATGTCCATGGCGCTGGTCGACCGGGCCCTGCGCGCGGCGGAACTCGGCGAAGCCGCCGATTCCCCCGCCAACGACCACGAGTTCGTGCTGTATCACAGCGATAACGTCGAGGCCTCCGGCTTCGTCCAGCATTTGAAGTTGCCGCACTACGTGGATTTCCAGGCCAACCTGGAACTGGTGCGCCGGATGCGTGCCGAAAGCGCCGCGCAGGCCGGCGCGGATACGCAGGGCGGCGTCGCCGCGCACAACGAACGGCAGGCCACCCGGGCCGCCGCCGCATCCCCTCTGGACGAGGCCATCGCATCATGACCGTCAGTTCCGTACCCGCTTCCGCCGGCGCCGCCCAGGCCGGCGTCGCGCGCGATCCGCATTACAACTTCGCCTACCTGGACGAATCGACCAAGCGCATGCTGCGCCGCGCGCTGCTGAAGGCCGTGGCGATCCCCGGCTACCAGGTGCCCTTCGGCAGCCGCGAAATGCCGCTGCCCTATGGCTGGGGCACCGGCGGCATCCAGGTGACGGCCGCCATTATCGGCGCCGGCGATACCTTGAAAGTGATAGACCAGGGATCGGACGACACCACCAACGCGATCAATATCCGCCGCTTCTTCGCCCGCGTGACCGGCGTGAAAACGACCGAATCGACGCGCGACGCGACCATCGTGCAAACCCGCCATCGGGTGCCGGAAACGCCGTTGCGCGAAGGGCAGATCATGGTGTTCCAGGTGCCGATACCGGAACCGCTGCGTTGGCTGGAGCCCAGCGAAACCGAAACGCGCACCATGCATGCGCTGGCCGAATACGGCGGCATGCACGTCAAGCTGTACGAGGACATCGCGCAGCATGGCCATATCGCCACCACGTACGACTACCCGGTCGTGGTCAACGACCGCTACATGATGCGGCCTTCTCCCATCCCTAAATTCGATAACCCCAAGCTGGACGGCAACCCCGCGCTGATGCTGTTCGGCGCCGGCCGCGAAAAGCGCGTCTACGCCGTGCCGCCGTATACCCGCGTGCGCAGCCTGGACTTCGAGGACCATCCCTTTACCGTGGAGAAATGGCAGGACTGCTGCGCGCTGTGCGGATCGCGCGACAGCTACCTGGACGAGATCATCCTGGACGACCAGGGCAACCGCCACTTCGTCTGTTCCGATACCGAATACTGCGCGGACCGCCAGGCCGCCGGACACCGCGGCCCGGACGCCGGGGAGAACGCAGCATGATGGCACCCACGCCTTTGCTATCCGTGCGCGGCATGACGCACACCTGGGACGGCATCCACGGCTGCCGCGATATCGATTTCGACCTGTACGCCGGAGAGGTGCTGTGCGTGGTCGGCGAATCCGGCTCCGGCAAGACCACGCTGCTGCAGGCGGTGTCGTGCCAGGTCGCGCCGCAGTCCGGCAGCGTGTCCTACGACCTGCGCGAGGAAGGGCTGACCGATCTGGCCACGCTATCCCAGTCCCGGCTGCGCCTGCTGGCGCGCACCGACTGGGGGTTCGTGCGGCAGAATCCGCGCGACGGCCTGCGCATGCAGGTCAGTGCCGGCGCCAATATCGCCGAGCGCCTGATGGCCGTTGGCCAGCGGCATTATGGCGGCCTGCGTGAAGTCGCGGGCAACTGGCTGCACAAGATGGAAATCGATGTGGGCCGCCTGGACGACAGGCCGGCGTCGTTTTCCGGCGGCATGCAACAGCGCCTGCAGATCGCCCGCAACCTGGTGACGCACCCGCGCATGGTGTTCATGGACGAACCGACCGCATCGCTGGACGTCTCGGTGCAGGCCCGCCTGCTGGACCTGCTGCGCCAGCTGGTAGCCGACTTGGGGCTGGCCGCCATCGTGGTCACCCACGATCTTGCCGTGGCGCGCCTGCTGGCGCATCGCACGCTGGTAATGCGCGGCGGCCATGTCGTGGAAAGCGGCTTGACCGACCAGATCCTGGACGACCCGCAGCATCCGTATACCCAATTGCTGGTTTCTTCGATTCTCCAGTCGTAGAGGAAGCCCATCCCCGAAGCGCTGCGCGCTTCCCCCCTCGAAGGGAGCGACGCTGGCGGAACGGCAAAGCCGGCTCCGGCGGCGTCCCCGATCAACACCATACCGGTTTCCCGCGTCGTGGGGCGCGCGAAGCACGGCGGAGTAATTGAGATGATGCAACGACACATGATGATGGAAGCGCGCGGGCTGTCCAAGCTCTTCACGCTGCACAACCAGGGCGGCATTACGCTGCCCGTGCTGCGCGACGTGTCCTTCGATGCGGCGCGCGGCGAATGCCTGGTGCTCTCCGGCCCGTCGGGTACCGGCAAAAGCACGCTGCTGCGCTGCCTGTACGGCAATTACCTGGCCACCTCCGGCAGCATACGGGTGCGCGACGGCGACGATTGGACAGAGCTGACCCGGGCGCCCGAACAACGCATCCTGCAGCTGCGGCGCGACGTGATCGGCTACGTCAGCCAGTTCCTGCGCGCCATCCCGCGTGTCGCCACGCTGGACGTGGTCGCGGATCCGCTGCGCCAGCGTGGCGTCGCCGCCGACCAGGCGCGCGCGCGTGCCGCCGGGCTGCTGGAACGCCTGCGGCTGCCCCGCCGCTTGTGGGACCTGCCGCCCGCCACGTTTTCCGGCGGGGAGCAGCAACGTGTGAATATCGCGCGCGGATTTATCGGCGGGCATCCGCTGTTGCTGCTGGACGAGCCGACGGCTTCGCTGGACGCGGGAAATCGGGAAGTCGTCGTTTCGCTGATCCGCGATGCCGTGGCCGAAGGCCGCTGCGTGATAGGCATTTTCCATGACGATGCGGTGCGCGATGCCGTGGCGACGCGCGTCCTGGCACTGGAACCGGCCTCCGCGGCCCTGCAGGAGTAACCATGGCGACCACACTGCTGACCCATGCCCGCATCGTGCTGGCCGACGATGTCCTGGACAATGCGTCGCTGCTGATCGAGGACGACCGCATTGCCGCCGTGGACCCCGTGAATCCGCGAGCCGACCGCGTGGTCGAACTGCGCGGGCAAACACTGATGCCGGGCCTGATCGACCTGCATTGCGATGCCATCGAAAAAGAGGCGGAGCCGCGCGCCCGCGTGCTGTTCCCGCTGGAATTCGCGGTGGCGCAGGTCGACCGCCGCAATGCCGCGGCCGGCATCACCACGCCGTACCATGCGGTGTCCTTCGCCAACCGCGAATGGGGCGTGCGCAACAACGACACGGCGGCCCAGGTCATCCGCATGCTGCACGCCTTCAAGCCCCACAGCCTGGTGGACAACCGGGTGCATTGCCGCTACGAGGTCACCGACCCGTTCGCGGTGCCCGTCCTGACCGCGTTGATGGACGAAGGCATGGTCAATCTGCTGTCGGTGATGGATCATTCGCCCGGCCAGGGACAATTCAAGACGCTGGATGCCTATCTGGAATACATGATGGGCAATCACGGGATGAGCCGCGAACAGGCCGAGGAAGCGGCGCGCGCCAAGGCCGAGGCCCAGGAGGGCGCGGTGGGCCGCGTCGAGCACCTGCTGGAGCGGGCGCGCCGTCACGGCATCCCCACCGCCAGCCACGACGACGACTCCGTCCACCGCATCGCGGCGATGCGCGCGCTGGGCGTGGCGATGAGCGAATTCCCCATCACCCTGGATACCGCCAAGGCGGCCGTTTCCTGCGGGCTGCCCACCATCCTGGGAGCGCCCAACGTGCTGCGCGGCCAGAGCCAGAGCGGTTCCATGCGCGCCATCGACGCGATCCGCGCGGGTGTCGCCAGCTGCCTGTGTTCGGACTACCAGCCCTCTACGTTGATCGCCGCTGCCTTCGTCGCCGCGCGCCAGGCGTCGCTGCCGCTGCCCCAGGCCGTGGCGCTGGTATCGGGCAACCCGGCCAAGGCCGCGGGGCTGCACGACCGCGGACGCATCCAGGCCGGCCTGCGCGCGGACCTGACGGCCGTCGCGACCGTGAACGGACAGCCGCTGGTCAGCCATACCTGGAGCGCCGGGCGGCTGGTGTTTTCCGCCAGCTATCCCGCCCTCCCGGATCCGGCCGTACCGCGGCATGCCGAACGCGTCGAGGCACCAGCGTAAGCGCGCGCGGAGCGCGTGCTCGAAGGTCCCGGCAACGCTTCCCGGCGGAACACGGGCCGCGATGCGTCCGGAACGATCCCGCGCAAGCGCCACATAAGGCGTTTTGCGGGAGATGCCCATGTACGCGTGCGCGACCGGCGCAGCCGGTTTTCGACCTGAGTTTTTCCTACCTTACCGGCAAGAGGATGTTTCGGCGCAGGGCACGCAGGCCGTGCCCTGCGCCGGCATCAGCTATAGCCGCGAGCAGCATGGCTCGAACAGGGCCTTCTGCGCCGGCCCGCTTTTCGAGCGGTACCGCGATGAAATGCGCGTTTTGCTGGATACCCTGGCCGAATTCGCGGCGCAGGGCAAGTCGCTGGAGCAGGCACGAAAGATCGCCGATGGCTACAACTGCCTGTTTCGCCGGCGCTTCAATGCACCGTACCAGGAGTGCTACGCCGAATTGATCGATGGCTCGGGCAAGCGGGCATTGGAAAGCATAGATGCGCTGCTGCGCGATGGCGCCATCCCGCTGCACATCAGGATAAGCGCGGCGGTGAACCTCTCCGGAAGCCTGGACGTGTGCGAAGGCGGCACGCTGTCCAACCTGATCGCCACGCAGCGCGGGCTGCTGATGTCGGCGGGCGGCATTAAGGCCCGGTTCTGGAAGATGAAGGAAGACTGCACGCGCGGTGTACTGCAGGAAGCGGTACACGAGAAATTCGGGCGGCGCAAAGGCTATACCGACTATGAAATCCACTACGTCAACGCCGCCTGGAATGCGCTGGCCGCCGAGATCGGCCTGGAGCCCGTCTCCGATCCACGCGCCCCGGCGCTGCGCGCCGAGGACCCGGCCTTTGTCGATGCCTGCCGGACCCTGGTCCTGGAGTCCATCACGCCCGACAACCTGGCCAGCCTGCTCGCCGACCAATGCCTGTCCGCCTTCAGGAACGCCGCGCCGCCGGAACTGCGGCACGCGCAGCACGGCCAGGGCATTCCGGCGTGGTTCGAAGCCGCGCTGGACGATATCCTGCTGGACCTGGGCCTGGGCGCCGAGCGCCTGACCTTGCACGCTTTCGTGCAACTGGACGAGTTCGGCGAACGCTACAGGCTGCGGACCGACGCCACGCTCATCGCCGTCGCGCTGCTCGACGCCATCCACGCCGAGGGACTGATGGACGACATCCCGGTCCAGCGGGCGGAATGGCATGACGAGCGTGGCCAGCGCGCCGTGGCGCTCTCCTATGGCAAGCTCGCCTGGCAGACATCGGAGGCAGAGACAGCTATGGCACGCTGGAAGAGTCCGGATCCCCTGACGATCGCCGATCTGCGCAGGTGGCGGCAGGCGCGCCGGCCGGACGCAGCCGACGTTTCTCCGGTCGAGGTACGGGCCGCCATCCGCGCCGACGATCCCCGGGAGCTTGTCGATACCCCGGCCGAATGCCTGACCGATACCGATACCCTGCTGCTCCTGCTGGTGCGCCTGGGCAATGACGAGGCGTGCCGATATCTGAATCGCAATATCGGCCATTTTCGCGATCATTTCCCGGTCGGCGAGCGGGCCGCGCTGATCGACGGCGTGATGCACATGGGCAATGCGGGCTTCGTGCTGGCGTCCTGCTGGTACACCGATATGTATGCGCTGCTGAGCGAGGTTTCCCGGCCGGGCGGAGCGACCCGCTTGCAGCGCTGGATGGCCCAGCGCAACGCGGCAGCCATCGATGCGGCGCGCCTGCTCGCGGAGCAAGGGTGGGGCGGCGCCGCGCCCACGCAGCGGAAAAGCCAGCAGCTCTACCGCCTGCTGTGCGGCAACCACGATACGCCGATGCTGTACGACGCCATGGTGGCGGACAACGTGGCGGGTATCGGCGCATGGCATCGCCTGCTGTGCTCCCCGGCCGTGTTGCCCGCTGTCGGCGCGGTATTGCACGACCTGTTGATCGCCGACTGCAAGGGCAGCACTCCAGCCCTGGTCGCCGCCATGCATCGCGACCGTGCCGGAGCGGTCGAGGCGTATCGCGCCATGCTGACCGATCCGGTCCTCCTGCCAAAGATCCGTCGCAGGCTGCTCTGCCTGCTGGCGGGCACCGGTACGCGTTTCGGCCGTACGCTGCAGGTCGGGAGCCCGCTGATCTACGCCATGGACGGCGGTAGCGCGGCCGCCATCCTGGCCTACGGCAGCATGCTGCTCGATCCCGCCCTCTTCCCGGAAATCCGGGAGGATATGCCCACGCTGCTCGGGATTCGCACCGCAAGCGAGCGCCCAGGTGCCCGCAAATATTATCAATCCGTCCTATGGTGGGCGATGAGCAAGGGGCAGGCCGGGGCCCTCGACGCGTACCGCCGCGTCCTGGTTCAGCCGGCCATCCTGGAATGCATGAAGGACAGCCTTCCCGCCCTGGTGACCGGCAAGGATCCCCTGGGCCAGGTCACGGCATTGCATAGCGCATTGGAGCAGGGCCATGCGGCCGCCATCGACGCATACCATGCCTTCGTCGCCGATCCCGCCTTGTTGCCGTTCATCCGGCATGTACTGCCCAAAGCGCTGCTGGCGCAAGGCTCGTGGGGAGCGCCGGGCCTGGCGTTGGCCATGCAGAAGGGGCACGCGCAAGCCGTGGCGTCCTACCACGCGATGCTGGTCGATGAGGCGCTTCTGCCCGTCATCGCACGCAGCCTGCCAGGACTGCTGCAGGCCAGGTCCGTGGGCGAGCCCGCGGGGGTTGCCAAGGCAGTGGCCGCGGGGCATACCCGCGTGGTCGCGGCATTCCATGCCCTGGTGGTCGATCCGAAGATCCTGTCGGCGATCGCGCATGTCTTGCCGGAGCTGCTGGTCGCCAAGGACATATCCGGCGCGGCGGGACTGCCGGCCGCGGGGCAGGAGGGATATGCGGACACGGTCGCCGCCTATCGCGCCATCCTGCTCGATGGCAGGATCGGGCCATGCATAGAAGACCGCATCCGGAGGCGCCTGGCGCGCGCCGCGGCTTCGGGTGCCATGCGGAGCATGGCCGCCATGTCCAAGCCGGCGGCGCCGGCGCATGCCTCGCTCGCGTGGGAGGCCGAGGTGGACCAATGGCTGCGCTTGCACATCGAGCGGCACATGTCACGGCCCGGATTCGTCGCCCGGATGGCCTTGCGCATCCAGCGGTGGGCGGCCGCCTGACCCGCGCGGCGCCTTGCCAGGCCCCGGCGCGCGCAGTCTCGCTTCAGCGGCAGGCGGGGGCGCGGGCGGGGCGGGGAACCGCGATCGGGCGGGCTTACGCCGCCGTGATGACGATGGCGACGCGGCGGTTTTCCGCGCGGCCCGCGGCAGTCCCGTTGTCGGCGATGGGGCGGCTCGCGCCCAGGCCGCGCACACCGACATTGGCGGCGGGCATGCCGGCGGCCTGCACGACGTCGGCAACGGCCTGCGCGCGCCGCAGGGACAATTGCTGGTTGTAGTCGGCCGCGCCCACGTTGTCGGTATGTCCATCCAGCCGCATGTGTTCGATTCCGACGCGCAGCAGATTACCGGTCAGGCGCTGGATATTGTCGCGGGCCTCGGGCTTGACGACATAGGCGTCGAAGTCGAACAACACCTTGTCGGACAATCCCAGTTCCCAGCCCTCGTCGGTCTGCTTGAAGCCTTCCTGCTTCAGCACCGCGATCTGCGCCGGCGTCAGCCCCTGCGGCACGGTCTGGCAGCCGGCCAGCAGCAGCGCCGCGCAGGTCAGCCACAGGATCCGGCGCAGATACGCGGCAGCGCGGGTGTGAAACCGGCCGAGAGCGGATGGATGGATTGCGGACACGGACGAACTCCTCTAGTTGTAGGCGTTATAGATTTCGCGCGCGGAACGTCCGCGGCGACCCGCCGTCGATTGCGTGCCGCCACCCCGGCGCTTGGCGTGATACATCGCGCTGTCGGCGACATCGAACAGATCTGCGGCGTTGTCGGCATGGTCCGGAAAGACCGCGATGCCGATGCTCAGAGAGCAAACGATGTCCTCGCCGTTGGGCAGGCGGATCGGCGCGCGCATGCCCAACAGGATGTCGTCGGCGATGCGCTGCGCGTCGCTCAGCTCGCGCAGGGGCGAAAGCATGACGGCGAACTCGTCTCCGCCCAGGCGGGCGACGACATCGCCTTCGCGCAGCTGGCCCCGCACGCGGGCGGCGATATTGATCAGAACGGCGTCGCCGGCCGCGTGCCCCATGCCGTCATTGATTTCCTTGAAGCGGTCGCTGTCCAGGAACATGATTGCCACGCGCCGGTTAAGCACGGCGGCGTCGTGGATGGCGCGGTCCAGCTGTTCCTCGAAGTGCGCGCGATTGGGCAGGCCTGTCAGGCTGTCGTGCGCGGCCTTGTGCGCCAGCGACGCGTTTTCATGCTGCCACTGCGTCTGCCATGCTTCCAGTTCGTCGAGCAGGGCGTTGAAGTCCTCGCCCAGCGCATGCAGTTCGCGAATGCGGGCTGGCGGCACACGCCGCGCGAAGGCGCGCTCGTTGCGCACGGCATGGGCCACCTCGGCCAGGGTACGCAGCGGCCGCACGATTTCGCGCGAGGCACGCCGCGACAGCCAGCTCGCGACCAGTCCGCTGACGAGGACGCAGCCGACCACCCCGGCCAGGCCTTTCAGCAGGAAATCGAACAGATTGCCGCCGCGGCCGACCAGCAGCAGGCGGCCGATCGTCTGTCCCTGATGCGTGATCGGCAGGAAGACGGGAGGCGGATTGACCATCCTCGCGACCTGCTGCCGTGCCCAGGCGAAGCGCTCGCGCGGCGAGCGATGCCAGTCCGCCAGGATCTCGTTGCGGCTGTCGAATACGGTAGCGGCCGCTACGTCTTCCTTGGCCGCGATAGCGGCCAGCGCTTCCATCGCGGCCTGGCGATCGTGGAATACGGTGGCGGCCTCCACGGTGTAGACGATGGACCGGGCAATGAGCTGCTGGTGATGATCGGTATAGGCCCGTAGCGCCACCAGTCCCATCACGGTGACGACGATGCCGGCCATGCCCACCGCGAACAAGGTGACGGTCAGGTACAGCCGGCGCAGCGCCTGGCCCAGGCTGGGGCGGTTTGATTCGGAGCGCGCGTTCTTCATGGTGGTGGCCTGCGACGCGAAAGCTGCAGCACGGCGGGGTGTATGCGAACACCGCTGCGTGCGACGGAATCGAGGTTGACCTGGAAGCCGACCCGGTCGGGCTGGATATCCAGGCAGAACATGCCACCGACGGCGCATTCGGCATCATCTTCGATGATGCTTACCACCGGGCGGCCGACGAGGCGTTGCAATACCTGGCGCTGCGCCTTTTCCGACAGTCCGCCCAGGTACACCGCGTCGCAATCCTGCGCCAGCGAGGGATCGCCGGGCGCGACCGCCCTTGCGACGGCCGCCGGGGTGGACGGCCGCGCCTCGTCATCGAGCAGGCCGGCCGCGTAGGCCGGTTCGCCCGTGACGCAGAGGCGGATGGGCTCGGGCTGCTGGGGCCAGCGCGTGTAACTGAGAATTCCCATGACGACCTGTCCGACTGCGGCGGCGCTCGCGGCACGGCCGTCGGGGGCGGGGATAGGGCTGGCGGACGCCTGGGCGATGGCCAACAGCGCAGGCAACCAGAAGCGCCATGCGTGGCGGCCTATCATGGGAGCGGGGAGGCAAGGTCCGGGGAAGAAGCGGGCAGTGTAGATGAGTTTCGTTAGTTTTTGTGAAGTCCCGTCAGCAAATCGCACAGCCGCGCGGGTGGGGGCTTTTCCGGCCGTCGCTCCAAAAGACATGACGCGTTACCATGGCCTCCGGCCGTTCACTTCCGCTGGAGAACCTTGATGGCGCAGCTCACATTCAGCCAGGACCCCGAAGAACCGGAGCTCTGGGCGGTGGAAAACGTTATGTACGCGGTCGACCGTCCGCCCATTCATGTCATGGTGCAGACGGACGGCGAAATGCCCTCGCGCGAGTGCCAGCAAGCGCTGCTGGCTCTGCTCGACCTACTGAACGACAAGGTGCTGGAGGCGGCCGATCTGCTGCTCGAGCATTATTCGCCCGATGAGTGCGAAAAAATGGGCATGGACCCGGCGCGCCTGCCCCGAAGCGAAACGCCGGAGGCCATGGCCGAAGTCGCCGTGCTGCGCGCGCTGTGGCTGTTCGACGAAAGCTGCGAGGACTTCGAACTGTGGTTCACGGTGCCGTGGGATGACGAGCACACGTACGACGTCGAGTTCGAAGGGGGCGAGGCGGTCGCCTGCACGCTCAACGACTAGGCCGGTGCACGTAGCCGGGCGTGGCGGCCCGGGCGGGCGGGACATCCGTCAGGCGGCGGGATCGGCCGGGGCGGCCGCGTCGGCGGGCGCTTCGTCGCGGGCAACGCGGTCGCGCAGGTATTCCACCGGTACGCCGGGGCCCACCTGGGTCACGCGCTCTCGCCGGATGCGCGGGCTGACGAAGCCCACTTTCTTGGTCGCGGCCCCCTGCAGCAGGACGGAAAGGATCGCCCCTTTGTCCTGTATCCATTGCCCCTTGCCCCGCAGCAGCCTGATGGCGTCTTCGGCGGGCCCCAGCTTGAACGTGGCGCCGCCGATGGTCGTAGTCTTGCGCGCGGCGAAGTCGGCCTCCGTCAGGCTGGTCATGGATACCGCATCCAGATTGTTGCTCATCGTGTCGATGCGGTAGACGAAGTTGATACCCGTGTGCGGATCCTGGACGACGATGAATTTCTCCGAGCCGGAAAAATCGCCGAGCTGTCCGACGACGACGGATTCGACCCACTGGTTGCCGCGTTTTTCCTCGGTGTACAGGAAAATGGTCGGCGGGGCGGATGTTAAGTTCTGCGTCATGGCGTAAAAAAAGGCCCAAACCCGGCCGGGAGCGATCCCCGGCGAACGCGCGGGAGTGTACCCGGGATCGGCCCGGTTGGGATCATCCCGTGACCCCGCCGCCGCGCCGAACCGGGACGGCGCGCTATTGGCCCTGGGCGCGGCGCTGGTTCAGCTGATCGAGGCATTGCCCGACCGCTTCGCGCATTTTTTCCGCCGATGTGGCCTCGCGGTCGGCGTCGTTGCGGCACTGGGTATACAAGCGCACGCTTTCCGGGGTGTCGCGCACGGGGGGCGGCGGCGGCACGGCCGGCGCCTGGGGGGTGACCGTCATGCGCAGGGTGGACGGTGGCGACAGGCTGCCGTCGTGGCCGGGAAACTGCATCTCCTGGGTGGTCTGGGCCGAAGCCGTCGCGGCGGCCGCGCCCATCAGGGCGGAAACGAATGCGAATGTCGCGCGTGATTTCATTGCTGTCCTCGTCGATATGCCGGCACCAGTCCGGCTTTGCAGGGCCGTCGGCCCGGGGGCGTCCGGACGCGATGGGAGCTTAACAGGGCCTGGGACAGGACCGCCCGCGGATGGTTCGACCGGACCGGGCAGGCGTAATGCCCGGAAACAATCGCGCGCTTGGGCTAGTTCCTCCTTCCCAAGAACTTTCCTTTCAGCCCCGTTAAAATCGCCCGGTTCCAGAAATTCACATTACTCGATCATCACCTATCAGGAGGACCACCATGGCCCTAGTATCCATGCGCCAGCTGCTCGACCACGCCGCCGAAAATGGCTACGGCATTCCGGCGTTCAACGTCAATAATCTGGAGCAGGTCCAGGCCATCATGGAGGCCGCCGACGAAACCGACAGCCCGGTGATCATGCAAGCCTCCGCCGGCGCGCGCAAATACGCGGGCGAGGGCTTCCTGAAGTACCTGATCCAGGCCGCCGTCGAATCCTATCCCCATATTCCGGTGGTGATGCACCAGGACCACGGCCAGTCGCCCAAGGTTTGCCAGGGCGCGATCGACCTGGGTTTTTCCAGCGTCATGATGGATGGCTCCCTGAAGGAAGACGGCAAGACCGTTGCCGACTACGACTACAACGTCGAAGTCACCCGCAAGGTCGTCGACATGGCGCACAAGGTGGGCGTGACGGTGGAAGGCGAACTGGGCTGCCTGGGTTCGCTGGAAACCATGATGGGCGACAAGGAAGACGGCCATGGCGCCGAAGGCACCATGACGCGCGAACAGCTGCTGACCGATCCGGAACAGGCCGCCGATTTCGTGCGCAAGACGCAGCTGGACGCGCTGGCCATCGCCATCGGCACCAGTCACGGCGCCTACAAGTTCACCCGCAAGCCCACCGGCGACATCCTGTCGATTTCCCGCATCAAGGAAATCCACCGCCGGCTGCCCAACACCCACCTGGTCATGCACGGCAGTTCCAGCGTGCCGCAGGAGCTGCTGGCGGAAATCCGCGAATTCGGCGGCGACATGAAGGAAACCTACGGCGTGCCCGTCGAGGAAATCCAGGAAGCCATCAAGTACGGCGTGCGCAAGGTGAATATCGATACCGATATCCGCCTGGCCATGACCGGCGCCATCCGCCGCTTTTTCGCCGAGAATCCTTCCAAGTTCGACCCGCGCGAATACCTGAAGCCCGCCCGCGCGGCCGCCAAGGCGATCTGTGTGCAGCGCTACACGGAATTCGGAACGGCCGGCAACGCCAGCAAGATCAAGGTCGTGCCGCTGCAGGAAATCGCCCGGCAATACGCGGGAGGCCAACTGGCGCAGGTCGTTCAGTAAGGCCCGCCCGGGTCGTTCAGTAAAGCCGGCCCCCGCCGTGCAGTAAACTGCGCGCATCCGCCGGCATTTCGTTCCATCGGACATTCCCGCCGGACCCAGCGTCCCGCGGGAATGTTTATTTCCGCCATAGGCCTCCCGTGACATCAGCCCTGCATCAATCCAGTATCCGGTCCCTGCCCCTGCTCGGGCGCGGCAAGGTGCGCGACATGTACGCTGTCGGCGACGACAAGCTGCTTATCGTCGCGACGGACCGTATCTCCGCGTTCGACGTCATTCTCGACGATCCCATTCCCGGCAAGGGGCAGGTATTGACCGCCCTGACGGAGTTCTGGCTGTCCAGGCTGGCCCACCTCATCCCCAACCATTCCACGGGCATCGCGCCCGAAGACGTAGTGGCGCCCGATGAAGTCGAGCAGGTCCGGGGCAGGGCGGTGGTGGTGAAGCGGCTCAAGCCCATCCTCGTCGAGGCGGTGGCGCGCGGCTACCTGATCGGGTCGGGATGGAAGGACTACCAGGCCACGGGCGCCGTTTGCGGTATCGCCTTGCCGGCGGGCCTGCGCCAGGCGGAAAAACTGCCGCAGCCCATCTTCACGCCGGCGGCCAAGGCCGAATTCGGCACGCACGACGAAAACGTCGACTTCGATCACGTGGTGCGCGAGGTCGGCCAGGCCATGGCCGAACGCATCCGCGAGGTGACCCTGGCGCTGTACCGCGAAGCGTCCGCCTTCGCGACCACCAAGGGCATCATCATCGCCGATACCAAGTTCGAGTTCGGCCTGGACGACAATGGCACGCTGCACCTGATGGACGAAGTCCTGACGCCGGACTCCTCGCGGTTCTGGCCGGCCGACAGCTACCGCGTCGGCATCAGCCCGCCGTCGTTCGACAAGCAATTCGTGCGCGACTGGCTGGAAACCCAGCCCTGGGACAAGACGCCGCCGGCGCCGCGCCTGCCCGCCGACGTGATCCGCAAGACCGCGGAAAAGTACCGCGAGGCCCTCGACCGCCTGACCCAATAAAGCCGCCAACAGCGCCACCGCGTCCGCATCAAACAGGTCTCTCCCGACCCGGGACGCCGAGGATCCGGCTCCGCCGGTCCTCTGGCGCCGCCCCCTTGAGGGGGAAGCGCGTAGCGCTTCGGGGGTGGGTCTCTCCCGTAGTCGTCTTTCGGGCAAGGATCATATATAGTGCCGCGCAACCGCGCCCAGAGGGGGTGACGGGCGCCCTCATTGCCGGTCGGCCACATCGACCGGCGGCCCTTGCCGGGGCCGCTTGATTCCGGGGCGGCCGGCGGGAAAGGGGAGGGGCTGAAATGGTCATGATGCTGCCGTTTGTTCTCGGCATGCTGGCGGTGTGGTTCGGGCTGCGGGGCAGGCGCGAGGCCTGCTTCACGTTGTGGGTATTGACCCTGATCGTTTTCGCGGTCTGGGCGCGCTATCACATGACCGACGCCCTGCGGCTGATGCTCTGAGAGGCAGGCCGTGCAATTCGCTTCCCGCTCCTCTCATCCCGCGTCCACTTTCCTGAATGCCCTGGCGCTGCTGGCGATCACGGCCGCGCTGGCCCTGGCCTTCGCCTGGCAGATCGTCTTCAACGAATTGCCTTGCCCGCTTTGCCTGCTGCAGCGCCTGGCCTTCGTGCTGGCCGGCGCCGGGCTGCTGCTGAACCTGCGCTTCGGCGCCTCGCCGGCGCATTACGCCATGGTGATCGCCGCCGCGCTGGCCGGTATCGTGGTCTCGGCGCGCCAGCTGCTGCTGCACCAGGCGCCCGGCGATCCCGGCTATGGTTCGACCTTGCTGGACCTGCATTTCTATACCTGGGCCCTGATCGCCTTCGTCGCCCTGATCGGTTACTGCGCTGTCATGCTGGCACTGGACCGCCGGGCCGGCGACAACAGCGCGCCGCGTCGCGCCGGCATCATCGGCGGGGTCATCATGTGGTCTTTCTTCCTGGTCGTGCTGGTCAACGCCGCCAGTACGACGCTGGAATGCGGCTTCGGGCCGTGCGCGGACAATCCCACCTCCTACGAATGGCTGGCTCCCTTTTCGGGGAGCTGAGCGTCGGCGAATCGGCGGCACCCACGTCCGGTGCCCGGCGTGGCGGCGCGTGTCCCGTCCGGCGCGCCGCGCTTCCCGCGCGCGGTCCCTCACGCGCGGTCGCGGGACGGCGTGCCGGGGCCCGGGTAAAATCGACGGTTTCCCCTGTTTCGCCGGCCCGTTCCCGCGCGACCGGGCCGCACCATTGGCGGCGGCGCGCCGCCGCGCCGCAACGTTCCATCGCTTAGTCCCACTGCCTTGTTATGACAGCCAAATCCACCTCCTCGCCCGCCTCGACGCCCCTGGTCGGGGTCATCATGGGTTCCTCCAGCGACTGGGAAGTCATGAAGCATGCCGTGGCCATGCTGGACGATTTCGGCGTCGCCTGCGAGGCACGTGTGATTTCCGCGCACCGCATGCCGCTGGATATGGCGGAATACGGCGCGGCCGCACGCGGCCGCGGCCTGCGCGCGATCATCGCCGGCGCGGGCGGGGCGGCGCATCTGCCCGGCATGATGGCGGCGTTGACCGACGTTCCCGTGTTCGGCGTGCCCGTGCCGTCCAAGTACCTGCGTGGCGAGGACTCCCTGCTTTCCATCGTGCAGATGCCCAAGGGGGTCCCGGTGGCCACGTTCGCGATCGGCGAGGCCGGCGCCGCGAATGCGGCCCTGCATGTCATCGCCAATCTGGCGACCACCGATGACCGCCTGCATGCCAAGCTGGCGGACTTCCGCGCCCGCCAGACGCAGGCCGCCCGCGATATGCAACTGCCGCCGGCAGGAGCCCAGGCATGAATACCCGCGTGTCCTCCCAGGCTGGCGATACGCCGGTATCTTCCGCAGCCGCCGCTGGCGCCGCATCGTCCTCGCACGGCGGCACGCCCCCGGCGCCGGCCCCCGGCGGCAAACCGGCGCCGGCCCACGGCATGATCGTCGAGCCGGGCGGCTGGCTCGGTCTGCTGGGCGGCGGGCAACTGGGCCGGATGTTCTGCCACGCGGCGCAAAGCCTGGGCTACAAGGTCGCCGTCCTGGATCCGGCGGCCGACGGCCCGGCCGCGATGGTGGCGGATCGCCATATCCACGCGGGCTATGACGACCCGGCCGGCCTGGACGAGCTCGCGCGCACCTGCCGCGCAGTGACGACGGAGTTCGAGAACGTCCCGGCCGATAGCCTGCGCGCGCTGTCGGCGCGCTGCCGCGTCAGTCCCTCCGCCGATGCCGTGGCCGTGGTTCAGGATCGCATCGCGGAAAAGACCTTCATCGCCGGCCAAGGGATTCCGGTGGCCCCGCACGCGGCCGTACGCCAGGACGACGACCTGCGCGCCGCGCCGCAGACGTTGTTTCCCGGCATCCTCAAGGTGGCGCGCCTGGGCTATGACGGCAAGGGCCAGGCGCGGGTGCAGACCCGCGACGAGGCGCTGGCCGCCTTCGAGGCGTTCGGCCGCGTCCCGTGCGTGCTGGAAGCCCTGATGCCCCTGGACCACGAAATTTCGGTGGTGATCGCGCGAGGCTTCGATGGCGCGACGGTGATGTTCCCGGTGGCCCGCAACGTGCATCGCGACGGCATCCTGGCCGTCTCCACCGTGGACCGCGCAGCCCTGTCCGGTCCCGACGCGGCGCTCGAGCGTGCCGCCGGCGACGCCGCCCTGCGCATTGCCGCGGGCCTGGATTACCACGGCGTGCTGTGCGTCGAATTCTTCGTGCTGCGCGACGGTTCGCTTTTGGTCAACGAAATCGCGCCGCGTCCGCACAACAGCGGCCACTACACCATCGACGCCTGCCTTACCAGCCAGTTCGAACAGCAGGCGCGCGCGATGGCCGGGTTGCCGCTGGGCGGTACCGACCTGCTGGCGCCGGCCGTCATGCTGAATATCCTGGGCGACATCTGGTTTGAACCAGGCTCGGATCGCCAGCGTGAGCCGGACTGGGCCGCGGCACTGGCGGTGCCCAGCGCCAAGCTGCATTTGTATGGCAAGCGCGACGCGCGCCGCGGGCGCAAGATGGGCCATGTCACCATCGTCGCGTCCACCCTGTCGCAGGCGCGCCGCGATGCGGCCCGCGTGGCGGCCGTGCTGGGCATGCCCGCGCCCTGACCCACCCGGATCCGCCATGGTGCCAGAGACCGAAGACGAAGCCACCGATGCCCAGATCGCGCATGCCGCGCGCGTGCTGGCGCGCGGCCAGTTGGTGGCCTTTCCCACGGAAACCGTCTATGGCCTGGGCGGCGACGCGGAGAACCCGCTGGCGGTGGGCCGTATCTATGCCGCCAAGGGCAGGCCTTCGGATCATCCGGTGATCGTGCACGTGGCGCCCGGGGCGGACCTGACGTACTGGGCCGCCGACATTCCCCCGCAGGCCCACGCCCTGATCGACGCCTTCTGGCCCGGTCCGCTGACGCTGATCCTGAAGCGCGCGCCGCACATCGACCCCGCCGTCAGCGGCGGGCAGAACAGCGTGGGCGTGCGTTGCCCCTCGCATCCCGTCGCGCAGCGGCTGCTGCGGGCCTTTGCCGGGCTGCATCCCAACGGCCAGGGCGGTGTGGCCGGGCCGTCCGCCAATCGCTTCGGCCATGTATCGCCGACGCGGGCGGAACATGTACGCGCGGAATTCCCCGATGAAGTCGCGGCCGGCATGCCGGTGCTGCAGGGCGGCGCCTCCGCCGTCGGCATCGAGTCCACCATTGTGGACCTGTCGCGCGTGGACGAGGGAATCGGGCCGGTACTGCTGCGGCCCGGCCACATATCCGCCACCGATATCGCCCGCGTACTGGGCACGGCTCCCGCGCTGCCCGATGCGGCCGCACCGCGCGCGTCCGGCACGCTGCGCGCCCACTACGCGCCGCGCACGCCGCTGGCACTGGTAAGCCGCGAACAGCTGGACGCGGCGGCCGTGGGCATCGGCTTGCCGCCGGATGGCCGCACGGTCGCGGTCGCCTATACCCCGCGTCCGCTGGAAATCGATAGCCGGCTGGTG
Organism: Bordetella genomosp. 11; assembly: GCF_002261215.1. Taxonomy (NCBI): domain Bacteria; kingdom Pseudomonadati; phylum Pseudomonadota; class Betaproteobacteria; order Burkholderiales; family Alcaligenaceae; genus Bordetella; species Bordetella genomosp. 11. The sequence goes on from NZ_NEVS01000001.1 coordinate 1,212,611, forward strand.
TGGCAGCCGGTGGCCGCCGACCCGGCGCTGTATGCGCAGGCGCTGTACGCCCTGCTGCGAGAACTGGACGGGCTGGGTTATGCGCGGATTCTCGTCGAGGCCCCACCCCGCACGCCGGAATGGGCTGCAGTGAACGACCGCATCGGCCGGGCCGCCGCCGCTTTTGAAGTCTGACGGTCGACCACGTCCTCCAGCAGTTCTCCGGCACCTCATCCCGTGCGCCTCGCCGTCCCTCGCACGTCCCCGCACGTCCGCCCAGGCGACTCGCACGTGGCGGACCGCGCGCTTGCGTGGCGGGGCCTCATCCCATGGGCTAAGTGTTCCACCTAATTGCCGCGCCATCCGGCGCGGCTTACGCTGCGCCGCCTACATGCAGGTCCGGCCGGCGGCTCGCCCGGCGATGCGGTGGCCCGCGCCCACAAGGCCGGCGAACCGCGCACAAGGAGAACATCCATGAAGAAGTTCCTTACCCTGACGGCCGGCGCCCTGGCGCTGGCGGGTGCGGCGCATGTCGCGGTGGCCGGTCCGACACTGGATGCGGTCAAGAAGAAGGGCTTTGTCCAATGCGGCCTGAGCGACGGCGTCACCGGCTTCAGCGCCACCGACAGCAAAGGCGAGTGGGCCGGCATGGACGTGGACATCTGCCGCGCCATCGCGGCGGCGACGCTGGGCGATGCCAGCAAGTTCAAGGGCACGGCCCTGTCCACGCAACAGCGCTTTACCGCGCTGCAGTCCGGCGAAGTCGACGTGCTCCTGCGCACGGTAACCTTGACGCAGACCCGCGATACCTCGCTGGGCCTGGCAGCGGTGGCGGCCAGCTTCTATGACGGGCAAGGCATCCTGGTGCGCAATTCCCTGAAGGTGAAGAGCGCCAAGGAGCTGGACGGCGCGACCATCTGCGTGCAGCCCGGCACCACCACCGAACTGAACCTGTCCGACTGGTTCCGGGCCAACAACATCAAGTTCACGCCGGTGGTCATCGACAAGGTGACCGAGGTGGTGCGCGCGTTCGAGTCCGGCCGTTGCGATGCCTTTACCGACGATGCCTCCCAACTGGCCGCCGTGCGCGCCTCGCAGGTGGCCAACCCCGCCGATTACGAGATTCTGCCCGAACGCCTGTCCAAGGAACCACTGGGGCCGATGGTGCGGCAGGGCGACGAAAATTGGCTGGGCATCGTCCGCTGGACCCTCTTCGCGCTGATGGAGGCCGAGGAATACGGCATCACGCAAAAGAACGTCGACGAGATGCTCAAGAGCAGCAACCCGAACGTGCTGCGCATCCTGGGCGTGACCCCCGGCGCGGGCAAGAACATGGGCCTGGACGAAAAGTGGGCCTACAACGCCATCAAGGCGGTCGGCAACTATGGGGAAATCTTCGAGCGCAACGTGGGCAGCGGCAGCAAGCTGGGATTGAAGCGGGGCGTCAATGCCCTGTGGAACCAGGGCGGGGCGATGTATCCGTGGCCGATACGCTAAGCCGATTCCTCGACAGGAAATCCTTGATGGCCGCCATCACCGCGACCGGCTGGTCGCGGTGAGGCGTATGGCCGCAATCGGCCAGCACCTGCATGGTCGCGCGGGGGGCGTAGCGGGCGATGCTTTCGATCTGCGCCAGGCTGGCGTATTCGTCCCCGGTGCCTTGCAGTGCCAGCACGGGGCAGCGAATCTGCCGTAATTCCGCTTCGATATTCCAGCCGCGGAATGCCGGATCCAGCCAGATGTCGTTCCACCCCCAGAACGCGGAATCCGGATCGTCGTGATAAGGCGCCAGCCGGGCGCGCAGGTCCTTTTCCAGGTAGGCCCGCCGCGCCTCGTCGATACCGCGCACGGTGACATCCTCGACGAAAACGTGCGGCGCAGCGGCGATCACGCCCGCCACGGCGTCGGGATGGTGCGCCGCGTACAGTAGCGCGATCGACCCGCCATCGCTGTGCCCGTACAGGAAGGGCGGGTCGCGCCGCGGGTCCACGCCCAGGGCATGCAGCAGCGCGGGCAGGACATCGCGGGCCTGTTCGTGCAGGTATCCGCGTTCCCACTTTTCGTGGGCGGGCCGCGGCGTGGACTTGCCATATCCCGGCCGCGAATAGAGCAAACCCCGGCAGCCTGCCGTCGCGCAGGCGAGGGCGGGCCAGTCCTTCCACATGGCCACCGATCCCAACCCTTCATGAAGAAAGACCAGGAGCGGCGCGTCCCGGCGTTCGGGCGCGATCCATCGGTATTCCAGGCACGTCTCGCGGCCACCGGCCTGCACGCAAACCCGGGCCGGCTCCGGCCGGTGGTCCTGATCCATATGTCCTCCTGTTGCGGGATTTTCGCTCACGTCCCGCTGCGGCGCCAAGCGGACCGGCGGCATCGATGGCCCGCACGGCAGCGGCGTGGGCCCGCCGCGGTCCGCGCCGTGTACACCCGGCGCGACGCCGCCGTGCAAGCCGCGCGGGATTCGACTATCCTGCTCCAGGCCTTGTGCCGGCAAGGCAGGCTGCATGTCGAGACGCATGGACCGCGACGCTGTTTATGCCCGGGCGCCCGATCGGCGCGGGGCGCAAGACCCGGCGCGGCCGATAAGGGGAAACCGTTTTCATGAAGTTCGCCGATTTCAAGCAGGGCATGGTCATCCACGCCGGGCCCGTCACGGTCACCGAAGCCGAGATCCTGGAATTCGCCCGTAAATACGACCCGCAGTGGTTCCATACCGACGTCCAGCGCGCCGCCCAGGGGCGCTGGGGCGGCCTGATCGCCAGCGGCTGGCACACCTGCGCCATGGCCATGCGCATGGCCGTGGACGCGGCCCTGCACGATTCCGAATCCTTCGGTTCGCCCGGCCTGGGCGAAGTGCGCTGGCGCGTGCCCGTGCGGCCAGGCGACCAATTGCGGCTGGAGGCTCGCGTGCATGGCCTGCGCAGTTCTTCGTCGCGCAGCGACCTGGGCATCATCAACTGGGCGTGGATCGTCTACAACCAGCACGACGAAGCGGTGCTGGAACTGGACGCCACCAGCCTGTTCGACCTCAGCGAGGACCAGTCCGCTTGAGTCCCGGGATGGCGGTGCGCGGAATCGGTGCAACGCTCGCGCGGGCGGCATGGCCGGGCGCTGGCGGCATATTCGCCGCGATCCTGCTGGCCGGCGCCGCGTTGCCGGCCTTGGGCGCGCCGGCGCCCGCCGCGGTGGAAAACTACACCTTGCGTCAGGCCGTGACGGCCTGGGACATGTTGTCCAAGATCGACGTGCTGTGTCCGGACGGCGACCGTGACCGCGAGGCGCTGCGCCTGAAGGAGTTGGAGGCCGTCGCCACGCAGCGCTTGCGCTTATCCGCCAAGGCCATGCTGGAGACCTTGCGCGAGGAAGTGCCTGCGGTCCTGATGACGCCGGAACAGGCCGTGCGCGTGGTGGCCAATGCCGGCGGCTGCAAAACCGATGCGCTGGCGCAATGGCGCGGCCGCGCCGCTTTCGTGGCGGACACATCGCGCCAGGTGCTGGCCGGACAGGCGCGGGCCGATCGGCAATGGCCGCGCGACGCGGCGTTGGAACAGCCACTGCGGATTACCGTGCTGGGCCAGCGAGCCGATGCTGCTCATGGCGCGGTCGTCTGGCTGCGCGTGGAAAACCGCGCTGCCACCCCTGCGCGCTTCGCGCTATTGGGACCGCAAACGTTCGTCGGGCTGTGCACACGCCTGGATATCCATGGTGTGCCGGTGGAGCACGGCTATGCCCCGCGCGAATGGCTGACCTTGCCTCCGCGCAGCCAGGCCTCCGTGCGGCTGGGGCGCGATGCTTCGTGTCCGCGCCAGCCCAGGGTTAACGTGGGCGGCGTGGTCGCGGTCGACACGGGTGCGGGGCCGCGCTATTGGCGATTCCTTGCACGGGGCGTCGGCGCGATGCCCGCGAACGTCCAGCCCTGAACGTGCTTCTCCCCGGAGCATCCAGATACGGGCCTTCCAGCGCCGTTCCGTAAAGGCCCGGATGTCCGGCCGCGGTCGTTGCCGGCCGTTTTGAATCTTTCCCATTTCCTCGGCATTTATGCAAAACGAGAACTGGCATTTTTGCCAGTTCAGGTTACATCGGCACGTCCATAGAATCTTTCCTTAACGCACATTTGCGGTTTTTTGCAACGGTGTCCGCCTGAGCTCGAAATCGTTCCGCACGCCAAGGAGATTCCACATGGCTAACTCGATCATGCCGCCCGATAAAGCCGTTATCGGGTTAGATGCGCCCATGCGTTTTGTCTTTACCTATGTGCCTGCTGCACCCACGGATCCGAAGAATATCCCGGTGATATTCAGCAGCACCGATCCCAAAGTGGTATTCGATCCTCCGCAGACTTCGCCCCGGGACACGGACGCGAGCGACGGCAAGCTGTCGGTGACGGTGACCTACAAGGCTTTGGTCGAAAACGTTACCGTGCCTATCAAAGTGACCAGCCCCGACGGCGCGACCACCTATGTGACGGCGTCGTACACGACGAAGTTCGTTAATACGGGGAATCTGGTGCTGAGTCCGAAATCCATTCCGATCGCGCCCTCGTCGTCCGATCTGGGGAAGCCAGGCTTCACCGCCACGGCCACCGTGCAATTCACCCAGCATGGGACTGCCCTCAAGAATTATCCGATTGCGTTCCAACTGGACGCGAACGTCCACGTCTACGATTCGGCCGGCAACGAACTGCAGCCCGAGGCGGGGTTTACCTACAATTTCTACACTGGCGTCAACGGGGAACCCGCGACCTTCAAGGTATCGAGCGAGTTCGAGGGCGTCTATACCTGTAGCGTCAAATATGGCAGCCAATACTCGACCAGCAATAATCACCTGAGCTTCATGCCGGAGCTGCTGGGCGGGCCGGCGTCGCAGTTCAATCTGTGGTCGCCATTGAACCTGGATGATTTCCCGGGCGCGTTCGTCAACGCGTCCATCGTTGGCGATCTGGATCCCAGCGTGGAGCGGACGCAGCCGGTAATCGCGATGGTCAACGGCAAAGCCGCCAGCGATATCGTGCCTTATGAAAGCCTGAAGACGGGCGTCAATATACAGAAGCAACTGTTTGCCGGCAGCGGCGAGCATTCCGTCAACTGGATGACCTCCGATGCCACTACCGGGGAAACCACGCAGTCGCAGGTCGTATCCGCCACGGTCATGGGCGATACGTGGCTGCATCCCCCCACGGACGGAGAACTCGGCAAACCCTACGTGCTCGGTGTCGGCATTATCAATATTTCGCTGCTCCTGAAGGGCGATGTAACGGTCTACGTGCCGGACCTGACGGCGAACGAAAAATTCACTCTTGTCTATTTTCTTAACGGCTGGGAGCCGGGCCAAAATCCGCCGGAAGCGATCGGGCGCAGCTTCAGCATTGAGGTGCAGGCGGCGCAGGCCGGTCCCAACCAAGTCAAGGTACCCGCCGCCAATCTGGGCGGCTACGCGGCCAATGGCCCCAATCGCGGCACCTTCGAGTGCTACTACTACAAGGGATGGGGCGTGCCGGGAGATAAGTCGACATATTCGGCGCCGTTGATGCCCATTATTCCGCTCGTGACGGCTTGATGGGGAATCCGGGCCGGCCGGTCGATTGTGCCGGTCCGGATCGATGCATCTGTCCGGCCACTCCGGACAAGGCTTGGATGTCTGGTGCGTGCCAGGCACTCATTCCACGGGAGTTTCGAAATGGGGAACCGTTCGTCAATCGCGGCTATTGCAGCATGCGCCCTGATGATTTTGCCGCTGCAGGCATCGCCGGCCCAGACTTTCCATAAGCCTGACGCTCAGGACGACAGGGCGATCCGGGCCGATGTGGACAGTACGCCGGCGACGGGGTTGCCCGTGTCCTGCGGCAGCGATTCGGAAGCAGCCTACCGGGCGATACTCAAGATGTGGGGACGCGATCCGCAGACCTCCCCCGCGGCCTATCGGACGCTGGAACAGCTGAAGGCCAGGAACTGGCAGTTTCGGGATATGACGGTAACCGGCACGCCAACCCGCTACGGCATTGCCCACGCTCCGGACGACTACGCGGTACTTCACGTTACCGCCACGAATCCCTATTTCACGAACGTCACGGCCATGTCCTTCAGCTCGATGTTCGTCACCGATACGGACGCGGAGAAATATGAAGTCCAGTCAGTGAACGTATATACGAAGGATTCGAACGGTCTGGCCGATCAGTTGATTGCCGCCGGTACCAACGATTCCCAGGCGGATATGCGCAACATGCCCGTCGTGGCGGGGTCCCTCACATCGGGACCGAATAATCCGTACATGGCCGACGTCATCACGCTTACCAAGTTCCTGGGCGAAGCGGGTGGCACGCCATTTTGCTACAACGTTCGCATGGACCGGGCCAGGGCAAGTCCGACAACTGCCGACATCACCGATCCGACGAACGCGCCGAACCACAAACCGCCCGCCAACGGACCCGATCGCACGATCATTTGTCTCAATCGCGGCGCGACCAATACGGAGGGTGATTTCTGCGACTACGGGCCGACGCAGCCCGGTGTGCAAAACGAGAACCTGAATCTGGTGTTTCCGTTCGCCGGCAAGGTCCAAACGATCAATGCCATCTACACCATGACGATCAACGGGCGTGCGGTGCCCGCGGTTCCAACGGGGACGGGGCCGAAACCCGGGACGCTTGCCATACGCCTGGTCAAGCACGAAGGCGGGGCGTGCAACGCACAGTTCGATCTGAAGTCGCCGTGGCAGGGTTTCAGCGTCAACCAGAACGTACTGGCCTGGCAGTTCTCCAATCCCAACGATAGAACGGATTCCAGCAACTACCTGAGTGCGGGAAATATCGGGTTATGCACCGACCTCAGCGCCAGCGACGTCCAGGATTGGTACATGATCGCGACCTTCTACGACGTCCGGAACGGCCAGCCGCATTCGCCGATATCGGTCGGAATCGGCTCGATCGGAAACTTTGACGGCTACGACGCCGAAAAGCAGCTGCCCGCCGTGGGTTTTCAATGGGGCTGCGTTATCGAGGGGACTCCAGTGGCCCTTGCCGCTGGCGGGACGATGCCCATTGAACAACTGAAGACCGGCGATATTCTGGCCGGGCCCTCGGGAACGCGCCTGCGCGTCACCGCCCTGACGCCGGGATACGACAAGAAATTCATCAAATTGATCGATGCGGCGGGCGACTCCGTGGTGGTCACGCCCGACCACCCCATATTGACGAAGCATGGTATGCGACGCGCCCAGGACGTACGCGCCGGCGATACGGTATATGGGCGCAACGGTCCGTCGGTCGTGCGCGCGGCGCAGACCGACAATCGCGAGCAGGCGGCCCGGGTCTACAGCCTGCATCTCGCCAAGCTCGATGGCGGCGATATCGCAAATACGGACGATCGCGCTTTCTTCGCCGGCGCAATCCTGGTGGGTGATTACAAGGCTCAGGAGGCCGTGATGCGTCAGGCGCAGAGGGAAAGAATGCACGGCGCGAAATAGATAGTCGCCGCCTGCACCTGGAACCGCCAGGGAAACGCGGGCGCCCGGAATCGTCGGCATTTTTGGACAGGGATGGAATCATGGCCTATGCGATAAACCTGAAGACCGCCACCTACGATCCGGCCGGGGTCGTCAGCGCCACCTGGGATCCATTCAAGCTCGCCGGCAATGTGGGCTTTTGGGTCCGTGTGGATTGGAAGTATGGCTTCGACAGTTTCCTGGTGCGGGATCCTGCCGCGATTTCCGTATCGCTACCCATGCAATTCGACAAGGCGTACACGTACACGCTCACGGTCTATGGTCTGTTGGACGACGACGACGTAAACGATGACGTGTATTCCGCCACCTTGCAGATTCCAGATTGGCCGCCAACGTAGCGGATCGCGTTGCGGTGGCAAGCGTCCGCGCGGGGCGCCATGCGGCGGCGGTTCCGTGCTTTATGTGTCCTTCATCCAGGCGGAAAATCATGAACGTCCAGTTCGACGAACCGGGGCCGGCTACGCAACTGATAGTGGGCACCTTCAATACTCTCAAGGTCCAGGTTTCCGGCAACACCGGCGATTCGATTTCCTGGTCCGTAATCCCGACAGCATCGCTATCCGGGGCGAAATCGGGAACCGCGAAGGTCTCGGCCGGCGAGGCGGCTTTCACCTTCGGGATCAAGAGCCGGCCCGGTCTCGATAGCAAGTACATGGTGCTGGTGTCCGTCTGGGATACCAATGCGCCGGATGCGGGCCATTGCACCGCGCTGTTCCGCTGTGCCAGGCCCCGCATGCAATCCAGCATAAGCCGCACGTATGGCGAGACCGCGGATCCAACGCTTTCGCCCTTCGATCCCAACAACCCGGATCCCGACCAGGTCGTCATGCTGACGCTATGGTTGAGCGACGCGGACGAGGGAACGCCGTTGAACAATAGCAAAGTGACCTGGAAAGGGTATGTGGGGAATCCGACGTACGTTCTGACAGAGGACAATGGCGATCCTCAAACGGATCCCAACGATATCACCGGCAATACCTTCCTGACGTACACCGACAGCGATGGCCGCACCGCCCTGAAATTCGCCAATACGGGGCCCAGCATTATCCCCATGGGCTGCACCTGGGGCGGAGTCCTGACCCGGCCGTTTCCGCTGCTGTTCTCCGCGTTGGGTACGGCCTGGCTGGAGGCCGGCGTCCAGGTGCCCGAGATGCCGGACGCGATAGACCTCGATGATTACGACGATACCGGTGTGCCCGTCACGATCAGCGAGGATCCCTCGGTTCCATGGATGGTGAACGGGACTCCCATCCTGGTGGGTATGTGGCTCAATGGTTTCATGACGAATGCCTATCAACTGAAGGTGGGGGACACGATAAAGATACCCAAACGGTATTTCATGTCGTTGAACGCGACCGATAAGACGCCCAATAGCGTTGCCTATACAGTGGTTCCGGCGGTCAGCGGCAATGGCCTGGATTCGAATTACCTTCCCGTGAACGTGCTGGGTACGATGGCATCGGCAACGGCTCAACGGCCCAGTCCGGCTTTGAAAGGGCTCCCGCCTTATTTGCCTGGAAAACCCGACCTGGTGGATGGAAAAGTAATAGCCGGCGGCTTGCAGGTATTCGTACCCAACTCGTATACCGCTTTCCAGAGCGGAGACGTGGTCGTCATGAATCTGTTCCTGAACGGACGTTTCCCCGGTACGGAAAATCCGAAAGCCGTCACGCTATCCAGTCCCGAGTTCGCCATTCCCGTCGATCTTCTGTGGGGGGGATTTTCCTTCGTATTCTCGGAGAACCTGCTTGCCGGCTTCGCGGGGCCGAATGCCACGCTGGGGGCTCAGTATGAAATCCGGCGGTCAGATGTGACGCTGTACTCGGATACGCTGGTTGTTCCTTTGTCGACCGACGGCACATCGTGATGAACGGGGAATTCCCGTTTACCGCGTGCGCATCGGCAACGGTCGAGCGTGCCGCTAAGAATTTTCTTATTCAAAGCCATCTACCGAGAACCTAAGCTCGTGGGCTTGATGAATTTCGGTCTAGGAAAATTCCGGCGAATGGGTCGGGAAACCATATGGGCGGCGTGCAAGGATGAATCGGATCTATCGTTTGATACGGAGCAGGAAAACCGGCCAGCTGGTGGCCGCATCGGAGCTTGCCAAGGGCGATAAATCGCCGCAGGGCGCAGGGTCGGGTGGCCTGGTGGGGCAGGTTCGGCCACGCCAGCGTCACGGTTCTGTTGTCCTGTGCTGGCTGGGCGGGACAGCGGCATCCTTCATCCTGATGGCGGGTGGGGCCGAGGCTGCCTGCGGTCCCACTTGGACCGCCAACCTGACCGCCGGCCAGTCGGTCGAAACCTGCACCGATTCCGAGATCGGTGTGCTGGCCGACGGCAATTCCATCACCGCGCCGGGCAACAACACAATCCTAACGCACGGCCAGAACGCGGACGGCGTGGTGGCACGCAACGCCGGCACGGTGAATCTGGTCGGCACGAACGTTACGGTGGAAGGCGACGGCTCGAACGCGGTAAGCGTGTCGGGCGCCTCCACCGTTACCATGGATGCCAACACGGTACTGAACGTGCATGGCAATGGAGGGGCCGGCGGTTTGGGTACCAATGTCGCCGGTATCCGCGTAACCGGCTTGGCGGGGCAGTCCAACACGGTGACGGTCAACGGTTCTCAAATCGTGACGACGGGCACCAACGCGTTGGGCGGCGATTTCGAGGGTGTGCTGCAGAATCTCACTGTACAGGGCGCCAGCTTCACGACCTCGGGAGACCAATCCATCGGCGTGCTTCTGACCACCAGCGGTACACCGGCCCTGTCGAATACGACCATCCATACCTCCGGCAACGCCGCCGGCGGTCTTCTCGTGGGCGGCGGCATCGGCACGACTGCCGGGATGACCGGCGGCTCCATTACCGTGGATGGCCAGTCGATCGGCGCACAGGTAGTCAGTTCCTCGACCCTGAACATGAACGGCGTCGCCATCAATGCGGCCGGCGCCAATTCGACCGGCCTGTCGGTCAACAGCGGTGCCACGATGAATCTCGGCGCCAGCGGCGCGGTCACGGTCAACGCCACGGGCAGCGGTGCTGTCGGCATGACAGTCGGTTCCGCCGCCACCGGCGATGCCGCGACGGCCACGCTGACCGATACGACCATTACGGCCGGCGCCAATGCGGGCGACGCGATGCGCGTGAATCAGGCCGGCAGCAGCGTCCAGTTTTCCGGCTCGACTTTGCTGCAGGCCGCGGGCCCCGGGGCCAACGGACTTGAACTGGACAACGGGGCGGTGGTCACCTTCGACCCGGCCACTCCTACCGGTGCAACCGTTCTGCCGAACTTCAGCGTGACCGGTGACGGCGGCGCGGCGATCGATGTCAATGGCGTGGGCAGTCAGGTCAACCTGAACGATGTCACGCTGGATGCGACGCAGACCAGCGCGCTCAACCTCGGCGCGAACTCCTGGGGGCTGCACGCCGAGAACGGCGGCCTCGTGGCCGTGACGGGCACCACAACGATAAATGGCATAGGGCTTCGGGCCGAGGGTACGGGCCCGGCCGGGATCGGCACGATCCGGCTCAGCCCCAACGTGACGGCTACCGATGTGCACGCGGAAGTGGACGACTATGGCCTGCTGGATGTCAGCTCCCGTGCCCCCACCAGCACCTTTACGCTGAATTCCCTGCAAGGCAGCGGGACCGCCGGCACGGGCGAAGTGTTGATCGGGCCTGTCAACCTGGAAATCGCCGGCGCCGAGCAAACGACATACGCCGGTCAGATCACAGGTAACGGCGATCTTATCCGCAGCGGAGCCGGCACCACGACGTTCACCGGAGCCAACGCGCTGACGAACTTCAGCGGCACCGCGCACATCCGGGATACCGCGACACTGGGCCTGGCCGGCGCTGCCCAGGGCACCGGCGTCGCGTTCGATTTCTCCACGGCGGGCGCCACCCTGGACATCTCCGGTTCGACGGCGGCATCCGGTGTGGAGGTCGGCCGTATCGATAGCCTCGCGGCCGGCAATGGCACGATCCAACTCGGCGCGAACAATCTGACCGTGTCGTCGGCGCAGTCGTCCGACTTCAGCGGCACCATACAGGACGGGCCACAGGGCAACGGCAGGTTGACCAAGGCCGGTACCGGCACGCTGACGTTGACGGGCCCCAATGTCTTCAATTTCGGATCCGGCGCGGGTGGCGGTGTCATTGTGCAGAACGGAACGCTGGCCGTGGCGGGCCAGGCGAACGCCAGCCAGCGGACATTCAACGTAAGCGGCCCTGGCGTGCTGGACGTATCCGCCGTGGCGAACCCGGACGGCAATTTCAATACCGGCATGATCGCCGGCGACGGGACCATTAATCTCGGCGCCAATTCCCTGACCGTGGACGGTGTCAACAACCTGGATGGCACCAGCACGGGCACATTCTCCGGCACGCTGACCGGCGGTAACGCGAGCGGCATGAGCCTGATCAAGAAAGGCAGCGGGACGTTGATTCTTTCGGGCAACAATGCCTTCGGATACGTGGGTGGAACCGATCTCGAATCCGGCGTCCTCGCCATCCGCAACGTGACGCCCGCCACGTTCGCCAAGTCCGTGACGCTGGACGGCGGCTGGCTGGATTTGTCGGAAGCCGGTCCGCCCAACGAGGCGACGGCGAACGATTGGCCCAATCTTACGATCAACGATGGGGCCAACGCCGCCCAGGGCGGCATCATCGGCGCCAATGACAACGTGACGTACAACGTCGGCGCGGGCGCGACGCAGACAGTGGCCTATCACCTGGGCGATGGCACCACGCCCAACGGCCAGGGCATCTTTGTCGTCAAGCAGGGCGCAGGCACCCTGGAATTGACCGGCGATAACAATTATGTCGGCAATACCCGCATCGAAGGCGGCACGTTGAAGGTGACGAGCGATCGCAACCTGGGCGATACCTCGGTCGCCCGCGAAGTGGTGCTGAATGGCGGCAATCTGGACGTCGGCGGCAGCTTTGTGTCCGCCCGCGATATCGAACTGCGGCAGGCGGGTGCGGTCAACGTCGAGGCTGGGCAGGATACGACCTGGCGCGCCGTAGTGGACAATGGCGCTGGCTATACCTTTACCAAGAACGGCGCCGGCCGGCTGGGCCTGAGCGGCGCCAGCCATGTGGGCGGCGTCGTGGTCAACGCGGGCGCCCTCGATATGGGTGCGGCCACCGTGGATAGCACCGCCGCCGGAACCGCCGCCGTGGCCGTGCATGGCGCGACGATCGGCTTCACGGGCGGCGTCGTCAACAGCGCCGACGACGCCATCGTTTCTGACGGATCCAGCGTAGTCAACCTTGCCGGAACGACGCTGAACGCGGCCGCCGGCAAGGCGCTCTATCGCGTCGCGAGCGGCCAGGGCACGTTGAACGCGAATAACCAGGCATTGGACGGCACGCTGCGCGCGGATGCGGGCGCTGGCCTGGTCTTGAACCTGAATAACGGGAGCGTCTATACGGGGACTCCCGAGCTGGGAAGTGCCGCCAGCACCGCGGACGTAAACCTGAACGACGCCGGCAGCGTCTGGAACGTGACCGGCGACGCCACGGTGACGAACCTGAACAATGCCGGGACGGTGGCCTTCGGCGCGCCCGCGGGCGGGGTCCATAAGTCGTTGATGGTGACCGGGAATTACAACGGCGGCGGCACCGTGGTCATGAACACGACGCTGAACACCGGCGGACCCTTGAGCGCGCAGAGCACCGACCGGTTGCTGATCAAGGGCAACGCGACCGGCACGACGACGCTGCTGCTGAAGTCCTCGGGAACGGGCGGCAACACCAATACATCGCTGAACAACCTGAAGGTGCCGACCGAAGGCATCTCGCTGGTGCAGGTGGCGGGCAACGCATCGAGCGATTCCTTCAAGCTGGGTGGCGCAGGCTATGTCGCGGCCAACAATAGCCCGTACCAGTATCGGGTCTTTGCCTATGGTCCGGGCCAGACCGCGGCGTCGCAATCCCTGCTCGGCGGCGACAATCTGGATTGGGACTATCGCTTGCAGACCGCTTATCTGGGCCCCGATGGCAACCCCGTCCCGGGCATGCCTGGCACGGGTGGCGGCGGCGGCGGCCGTCCCGCGCTCGTGGCGCAGGCCAGTTCCGACCTGGTGGCACCGCTGGCGCTGCAGAACTATGGTGCCACGGTCATGGGCACTTTGAATCGCCGCCTGGGAGAGATCCGGGGCAATGATGTCCCGCCCCCCGACAATCGTGCGGAAATGTTCAGCCGCGTCATCGGTTCCAGCGGCAGCTACCGGTCCAATCGCAGTTTCGACAGCTATGGCTACGATTTCGATCAGGACATCGAAGCCATGCAGATCGGCGGCAATTGGCTGCATCTCGCGGACCAGGACCAGAACCTGCGTTTGGGCGCGGCCGTTACGATCGGTTCGACCTCCGTCCGCCCGAAGGCGCGGGACGCGGAGGACAGCAAGTTCCGCCTGGACGCGCGCAGCCTGGCCTTGACCGGCACGTGGCAGCACAAGAGCGGCTGGTACGTCGACGGCGTGCTGTCCGCCGGCACCTTCAGCGGCGATATCAGCACCGACGCGAGCGGCAAGGCCGGCCGGGTCCAGGGCAACAGTCTGGAAGCGTCGCTGGAAACCGGCAAGGCATTCACGCTGGACAACGGTTTCGTGGTGGAACCGCAGTTGCAGTTGATGAGCCAGACGTTCAGCCTGGATAACCACACGGACATGGATGGCGTCAAAACCCGCTGGGCCGACAATACCTTCCTGACCGCGCGCGGCGGCGTCAAGGTAACCATCCCGGTGCACTCCGCCCCGGACTGGAAGCCCTATGTGGCCGCCAACCTGTTGCAGACCTGGGGTGGGAACGATGACGTCAAGCTGGCGGATACCTCATTCACGCCGGGTACGGTCGGTACCGCGATGCAGTTGCAGGTCGGCGCCACGGGGCGGATCAGTCGCAACCTGTCGCTGTACGGCGATTTGTCCGGGCAGCAGCGTATCGGCGGCCATGGCGTAAGCTCGGTATCCGCCAACGTTGGAATCCGCTATCTGTTCTGAGGCCTGTCTACAGCAGGCCGAGCATCGCGGCCTTCAGCGCGGCGGCGGTCTTGTTGGCCGCCACCAGCTTCTGCAGGATTTTTTCGATATGGAAATGTACGGTCCGTTCGGAAATATGCATGATGCGGCCGATGGCACCGCAGGTTTTTCCATCCGCGGTAAGGCGCAGGATCTGGACTTCCTTGCCGGACAGGTGCGCCTGGGATTCCGGCAGGTATTTCGGTATCAGCAATTGGGCAAGGCCGCGGTGGGCCACATGGGTCAGCCACGTCAGGCGGGGCGACAGGAAATCCAGGTCCCGTGGCGTGATACGGGTATTGGTGGTCGCCAGATTGAGCGCGCTACTGATGCCCATGGGGCCATGGCAGGCCTGGCCCCACCCCGCTTTCAGGCCGTGCATGGCGGCATCTCGCCAGAATGGAGGCTGATACATGGGCAGGTCGACGGACCAGACCAGGGGGTCGGCCGAGGGATCCACCTGGGCATTCTCGGTCTTGGCAAAGGCCAGGGCGGTGCCCATCGACGCCCATTGCCATCCGGCCGGACAGTTGTCGCGCAGGATAAGAGTGGGGTTGCTCAGGGGCAAGGGCAGACGCATGCCGAACGCGTAGTAATCGAATCCGAGCCGACCCACGATTTCGTGCAGAAGGTTGAAAAAACGCTTCTCGTCGCCCGTTCCCAGCAATAGCTCTACCCGTTCGCGCTCCCAGTTTTCCATGCGGCATTCCCCCATCGTGGCAACGTCATCCAGCCCATGGTCGAAAGTATCTCCATGGCCGATGGGATGCGCAGCCTATGCCGGCGTAATTTTTCGTATCGGAGTTGTGCGCCGGAAGGGCCATACGGGGCGGTGCGTGGCGCCGCCCCGTATCCTGCCTGCTTAGCAGAACGCCTGGATGCCGGTCTGCGCGCGGCCCAGGATCAAGGCATGCACGTCATGCGTGCCTTCGTAGGTGTTGACGACTTCCAGATTGACCAGGTGGCGCGCCACGCCGAACTCATCCGAAATGCCGTTGCCGCCCATCATGTCGCGCGCCATGCGCGCCACGTCCAGCGACTTGCCGCAGGAATTGCGCTTCATCAGCGACGTGATTTCCACGGCCGCCGTGCCTTCGTCCTTCATGCGGCCCAGGCGCAGGCAGCCTTGCAGGCCCAGCGTGATTTCGGTCTGCATGTCCGCCAGTTTTTTCTGGATCAACTGGTTGGCCGCGAGCGGGCGGCCGAACTGCTTGCGGTCCATGGTGTACTGGCGCGCGGTGTGCCAGCAGAACTCCGCCGCGCCCAGCGCGCCCCAGGCGATGCCGTAGCGCGCGGAATTCAGGCAGGTGAACGGCCCCTTCAGGCCGCTGACGTTGGGCAGCATCTGCGAGGCGGGGATTTCGACTTCGTCCATGACGACTTCGCCGGTGATGGATGCGCGCAATCCGACCTTGCCGTGGATGGCGGGCGCCGACAGGCCCTTCATCCCTTTTTCCAGGATGAAGCCGCGGATCTTGCCGTCGTGGTCGCCACCGACGCACTTGGCCCAGACGACGAACACGTCGGCGATCGGCGAATTGGTGATCCACATCTTGCTGCCGGTCAGCTTGTAGCCGCTGCCGGTCAGGACGGCGCGGGTTTCCATGCTGCCGGGATCCGAGCCGTGGTTCGGTTCGGTCAGGCCGAAGCAGCCTATCCATTCTCCGCTGGCCAGCTTCGGCAGGTATTTTTGCTTTTGTTCTTCGCTGCCGAATTCATTGATCGGCACCATCACCAGCGACGACTGCACGCTCATCATCGAGCGGTAGCCGGAATCGATGCGTTCCACTTCGCGGGCGATCAGGCCGTAGCAGACATAGTTCATGCCCGCGCCGCCGTATTCGGTGGGGATGGTGGGGCCCAACAGGCCCAGCTCGCCCATTTCGCGGAAGATGGCGGGGTCGGTTTTTTCATGCCGGAAGGCTTCCAGCACGCGCGGGGCCAGCTTGTCCTGCGCGTAGGCCGCCGCGGCGTCGCGCACCATGCGCTCCTCGTCGCTGAGCTGGCTGTCGAGCAGCAAGGGGTCCTGCCAGTGGAAAGAGGGATTGGATGACATCGAAAACTCCTGGTCTCGCGGGTTCAAATCGTATTAGTGCTTGGCCTTCAATGCCGCGTCGCGGATCTTTTCCAGCGTCGTGGTCGGCGTGATGACCTCGGGGTCGATCAGGCAATGCACGATGGCCGGCTTGCCGCTGTCCAGCGCGCGCCGCAACGCGGGCGCGAATTCTTCCGTGGACTCGACGCGTTCGCCGTGGCCGCCGAACGCGCGGGCATACGCCGCGAAATCCGGGTTGCGCAACGCCGTCGCGGAGATGCGGCCGGGATAATGCTTCTCCTGGTGCATGCGGATGGTGCCGTACATGCCGTTGTCGACGATCAGCACCAGAATGGGCAGGTCGTATTGCACTGCCGTCGCGAATTCCTGGCCATGCATCATGAAGCAGCCGTCGCCCGCCAGGCAGACCACGGTGCGATCCGGATAGACGCGCTTCGCGCCGACGGCGGCCGGCAGGCCATAGCCCATGGAGCCGGACGTGGGCGCCAGTTGCGTGCCGTAGCGCTGGAAGCGGTGGAAGCGATGCAGCCAGGTGGCATAGTTGCCCGCGCCATTGGTCATGATGGCGTCGTCCGGAAGCGTTTCGCGCAGGGTCTGCATCACGGCGCCCATCTGCAGCGCGCCCGGGGTCTTGATGGAGGCGGGGTCGCTCCACGACAGATACGAGGCGTGCGCCGCCTGCACGTCTTGCGGCCAGCCGGGCGTCCCGCCGGCGGGGCTCAGGTTCGCCAGCGCCTGGGTAAAGGCGATCGGCGACGCATTGATCGCCAGCGTCGCGCGATACACGCGGTTCAATTCGCCGCTGTCCGGATGGACATGCACCAGTTTCTGTTTGGGTACGGGAATGTCGAACAGCGTATAGGACTGGCTGGGCATTTCCGACATGCGGCCGCCGACCAGCAGCACCAGGTCCGCGTCCTGCACGCGCTTGAGCAGTGCAGGGTTCAGGCCGATGCCGACGTCGCCCGCGAAGCAGGGGTGGTCGGCCGGAAACAGCATCTGCCGCCGGAAAGAGACGGCCACCGGCAGTTGGAAGCGCGTCGCGAAATCGGCGAAGCGCTGCACCGCATCGGCATCCCAGCGCGCGCCGCCCAGGATAGCGATGGGCGCGCGCGCCGACTTCAGCAGCGTTTCCAGTTCGGCCAGTTGCCCGGGCGCCGGCGCGCTGTCGATGACTTCGTAGTGCGGCGCGTCGGCGACTTCGGCCGTCTCGACCAGCATGTCCTCGGGCAGGGCGATGACCACGGGACCGGGCCGGCCCGACGTCGCCACGTGAAAGGCGCGCGACACCAGTTCAGGGATGCGTTCGACCTGGTCGATCTCGGTGACCCATTTGGCCTGCGTGCCGAAAACGGCGCGATAGTCCATTTCCTGGAAGGCTTCGCGTTCGCGCATGCCGCGTTCGATCTGGCCGACGAACAGGATCAGCGGCGTCGAGTCCTGCATGGCGATGTGGATGCCGGCCAGCGCGTTGGACGCGCCGGGGCCACGGGTGACCATGCAGATGCCGGGTTCGCCGGTGAGCTTGCCATGGGCATCGGCCATCATGGCCGCGCCGCCCTCCTGGCGACAGACGGTGACGGGGATGTTCGCGTCGTGCAGGCCATCCAGGACGGCCAGGTAGCTTTCGCCAGGGACGCAGAAGACGTGCTTGACGCCATGGGCGGCGAGTTGATCGACAAGGATATGTCCGCCCAGGCGGGGAGGCTGCGGAGTCTGCATGGAACCTTTCACGGAGTCGGGCTAGGGTAATCCGTGAGAATAATGTTCCAAACGCGCACAGGGCAATTGATAAAAACGCACATTGAAGTGCGGCCCGGGCACGTTCCGCCCGCCCCGGCGGCAGCCGGCAGCCGATGGTGCGGTGCAGCGCGGTCCGGGGCGGGAAGCGGGCTATCGCGCCGGCATGGCTTGCGCCTGCACGGCCGGCGTGGCGCCGGCATAGCGCAGGGGCAGCAGTTCCCGTTCGGCTTCGCTCGGGGAATCGACCAGTTCGATGTTCAGCTTGCTGATCCCGGTGCTGCCCAGGCTGGCGGCCGAAAAGCGCACATAGCGGGTTTCACCCGGATTGAGCATGAAGCTAAGGCCATCGTCGGTCCAGAGCTTGTCGGTAACGATGTAGCTGCCCGCCGGTTCGTCGACAAAAAAGAAGCTGCCCGGCTTCGAGCGTCCCACCACCTGCTTGTTGATGCGGATTTTGGGCTGTCCGGACGGGCCGGAGCCCGCGCCGTCCATGGGGTTGTAGAGGACGATGCGGCCCGTGCCGGGCGGCAGGGCCGGCAAGGCCTGTGCCATGCTTGCATAGCGGGGGCCCCCGCATCCGGCCAGAAGTAAGGCGGCGCATAGTCCGATGGTCCAGGCCGTCAGCCGGCCGGCGCTGATGTTCATTGCGTCTGCTCCAGTTTCAAGGGTGGGGTATAGGAAAGCGGTGTGAACGATGCTTCGCCGGGGAAGTAAAAGCCGGCCAGCTTGTCGCCCGATACGACGAGATAGGCTTCGCGCACCCGCTTCGCATCGATCATCAGGGTGCCGCCGACTTTCCGGTAGACCTGGCCCTGTGGAATCGAGCCGGCCAGGGACCACTGGGAATTGCCGGGCAGCGTGACGGCGACGTCGTTGGTCAATACCGCCGAAACCGGACGGGCCAGTTGCAGCGGCCTGCCGTCCGCGCCGCCGGCGGCCGGGGCCAGCGTGGCGGGCCGCATGACGATGGACATGCAGCCGGCAAGGGTCAGGGTGGCGATGCAGAACGCCAGCGCGCGCAGCGGCGCGCGGGTCCTGCCAGGGGAAAACAGGATGGGCATGGAGACCTCTCAGCGCAAAGCGCGGAGTATAGGGATCCTGCCCAAGTATTTCCAGAGGTTACGGCCGGTTAAGGCTCGGCCGCTGCCTATTGCATCGCGGCGCCGTTGCGGGCCATGCCCTCTTCGTTTCGGGTGCGCGAGGACGCGCCCCAGAATCGCATGCT
This sequence comes from Bordetella genomosp. 11, assembly GCF_002261215.1. Lineage (NCBI taxonomy): Bacteria > Pseudomonadati > Pseudomonadota > Betaproteobacteria > Burkholderiales > Alcaligenaceae > Bordetella > Bordetella genomosp. 11. The sequence continues at coordinate 1,232,148 of NZ_NEVS01000001.1, forward strand.
TTGCAATTCGGCCTGCGCTTGCGTGGGCGACGGACTGAGCTCGGGCCGCAGGAACTTGGCGCTGGCATCGCCGGAATTGGTCGAAATCAGGCCGTCCGGTACGAAGCGGATGTACTGCGTCTGTCCCGCCTCTAGGGTGAAGGTCAGGGGTGCGCCGCGGTGTGCCAGCACGGTATACGTACCCGCCGCGCGATTCACGTAGAAGAAGCCGCCCGGTTTGGCCCGTCCTACCAGGCGGTTGTTGATGCGTACGCGCGGTTGGGCGTTCGCGCCCAGGCTGACATCCGTCGTGGGCGTATACAGGACGATGCGGCCTTCGCCAGGCGCCATCGGGACCATCGCGTCGGCGACATTCGTGTACTGGCGGGAGGCACAGCCGGCCAGCAGCAGTGCCGCGGCGGCGAGCGACAGGAAGACGCGGGAAAGACGGGTGAGCTTGTTCATGCGCGTTCGTTTTTCAGGGGATTGAGGTTAAGAGTGGGGTTTATGTAATTATTTATGTCAGTATAAATCTTTAATTTGCGCGCCGGCGGCGAAGCGTGCCGAGGTTCGCGGCGGCGAGTTGCCCGCAGCCCGGCGAGCCGAAAGACGGAAGTGGCGGTTCAGACGCCGCCAGTTCCATTTTTCGTGGAACGCACAAAGTCGTTGATAAAATCGCACGACGCGAGCCCGGCGACTCCCGCCATCCAGCGCTGCGCGCATCCATGAGAAAAGGCATTCCCAACTTGAGCGCCCTGCAGGCCTTCGAAGCCACGGCGCGGCTCGGTACGTTTTCACGGGCAGCCGAAGAGCTTTCGCTGACCCACAGCGCCGTCTATCGCCAGGTGGCCAGCCTGGAGGCGCGGCTGGGTGTGCAGCTGTTTACCCGGGTGCGGCGGCGCATCGCCCTGACGGATCACGGCGCCGAATATGCCGGCCGCATCCGCCATCACCTCGACCAGATCGAAAAGGACACCTTCGGCCTGGTCAGCCGCACCGGCATGGGCCGCAGCCTGCACATCGCCGTGGTGCCCACCCTGGCCACGACCTGGCTGATTCCACGCCTGGCCGATTTCAACCGGATGCATCCCGACATCACGGTCAGTCTTTCGGTACGCACGCTGCCTTTCCAGTTCAAGGACCAGCCCTTCGACGGCGCGCTGTATCACGGCGATCACATCTGGCCCGGTACCCGGGGCGTATTGCTGTTTCGCGAACGCGAGCTGATTCCCGTGTGCGCGCCGGCGCTGGCGCAGGCCAGCCTGGAACAGGGCGCCGGTCCCCTGGCGGGCATGCCCCACCTGCACCTGAATTCCCGACCGGACGCCTGGCGCCTGTGGTATGCGGAAAACCGCTTCCTGTTCGGCCCGCAAGCCGCCGGCGGCCCGCGCTATGAGCTGTTCTCCATGGTCCTGGCGGCGGCGCAGGCGGGCCTGGGGGTGGGCCTGGTGCCGCGTTTCCTGGCCCAGGAAGCGCTGGACGCCGGCGCGGTCGTCATGCCGACCCCGGCGGTGCTGCCCGTCCCCCAGGGCTATTACTTCAGCTACCCGGACCGCGGCCACCGGGCGGATGCGCCGCGCGTATTCCAGACGTGGTTGCAGGGCGTGGCCGGGGACTGAGGCGGACGTTTCGCCCGGAACAGCGCTGCGTAAGCCTTCGGCGGACGGGAACGGTTGCCGGTACAGGTGGCCCGCAGCGCTAAGCTGTATGGCCTCTTTTGATTTTCGTCAGAGGGGTAATACCGATTGTTTCTGAGGGGATTTCTGAAACAATACCGGGCTAGTCTCGGACCGCATTACCCGTGCGGTTCGAGTGTTTCTCCTGACCATGGGAATATCTTCATGAAAAAAACGCTGCTTTTTGCTGCTGTCGCTGCCGCCACCACGCTCACATCCCTTTCGGCCCAGGCCGGCCGTCTGGACGACATCAAGTCCTCGGGCACGATCAAGGTGGGGTTCCGCGACGCTTCGCTGCCGTTTTCCTATCTGGACGATAACCAGAAGCCCATCGGCTATTCCATGGATATCTGCCACGGCATTGTCGACGCCGTGGGCAAAAGCGTCGGTAAAAAGCTGAACGTGCAACTGGTACCCGTTACCTCGTCCACGCGTATTCCGCTGATCGCCAACGGTACCGTCGATATCGAATGCGGCTCGACCACCAACAACCTGGAGCGCCAGAAGCAGGTCAGCTTCGCGCCCACGACGTTCGTGACGGCCAACCGCTTTGTCGCCAAGAAGTCCTCCAACTTCAAGACGCTGGAAGACCTGAAGGGCAAGACCGTGATTTCCACCGCGGGCACCAGCAACATCAAGTGGCTGACCGAGGCCAATGGCGGCCAGGCCTCCTACCTGGACGGCAAGAAAGTGTCCCCCCTCGGCATGAACATCATTCCCGCGAAGGATCACGCCGAAGCCTTCCTGACCGTCGAAAACGGCCGCGCCGCGGCGTTCTTCATGGATGACGTGCTGCTGGCCGGCCTGGTCGCCACCTCGCGCAACCCCAAGGAATGGATGATCAGCCAGCAGGCCTATTCGGTCGAGCCGTATGCCGTGATGGAGCCCAAGGACGATCCGGCCTTCAAGAAAGTCGTCGACGATGCGGTCGTCGCGATGATCAAGGACGGCACGGTCGAAAAGCTGTACAAGAAGTGGTTCCTGTCGCCCATCCCGCCCAAGAACGTCAACCTGGATCTGCCGATGAGCCCGGCCCTGAAGAAGGTGCTGGCCAATCCGACGGATTCGGGCGATCCGGCGGTGTACAAGCAATAATCATCGTTCGCTTTCGATGAGCGGCGTGGGCGGCCAGGTGCCGTCCACCCTGATTTCCCTGCGCCGGCGCATCAGCGCCGGCGTGGTTTTTCCGCAGGATCACACATGCATTACAACTGGAACTGGTCCATCTTTTTCGAGATGTCGCCCGATGGCTCCGGTACCTATCTGGACGCGCTGCTGCGTGGACTGGGCTGGACAGTCTCGACTGCGCTGCTGGCATGGATACTGGCCTTCTCCCTGGGTTCCGTGATCGGCGTGATGCGCACCACGGAAAGCAAGGTCGCACAGCGTATCGGCACATGTTATGTGGAGCTCTTCCGCAACATACCGCTGCTCGTGCAAATGTTCATCTGGTATTTCGTGATACCCGAGCTGGTGCCGACATCGCTGGGCGATGCCATCAAGCAAATGCCGCCCCCCTGGGGCATGTTCTGGCCGGCCGTGCTGTGCCTGGGATTCTTTACGTCCTCGCGGGTGGCCGAACAGGTCCGCTCCGGCATAGGGTCGCTGCCGCGCGGCCAGCGCATGGCGGGGACGGCCATGGGCCTGCGTCCGGCGCAGGTGTACCGTTATGTGCTGCTGCCGATGGCCTATCGCATCATCCTGCCGCCCATGACGTCCGAATTTCTCAACCTGATCAAGAACACCTCGATCGCTTTCACCATCGGGCTGCTGGAACTGACGGGCGCGGCGCGCTCCATGCAGGAATTCAGCTTCCAGGTGTTCGAGGCCTTCGCCGGCGCGACGCTGCTGTATTTCGCGCTGAACATGGTTGTGCAGCTGGGCGCGCGCGCCCTGGAACGCCGCGTCTCGGTGCCGGGCTTCGTCGGCTCCAAGTCCAGCGGCACCGGCGGCCATTGAGTGAGGGGAACGCGATGAATAATGGATTCGATTTCGACGTCATCATGCGTTCGCTGCCGTACCTGTTTCGCGACGGGATGGTCTTCACGCTGAAGCTCACCATCCTCTCGGCGATCGGCGGCCTGTTCCTCGGTACCATCCTGGCGATGATGCGGTTGTCCAGTAACCGCCTTTTCAACTGGATCGGCACGATATACGTCAATGGCCTGCGCGCCTTGCCGCTGCTGCTGGTGATCTTCTGGTTCTACTTCCTGGTGCCCTATATCGGTGCCTGGCTGACCGGGTCCGACAGGCCGCTGGCGGTGGGGGGCTTTACCTCCGCGCTGATTACCTTCACGCTGTTCGAGGCAGCCTACTACTGCGAGATCATGCGGGCGGGCATCCAGTCCATCCCGCGCGGGCAGATCGCGGCCGGACAGGCGCTGGGGCTGCGGTACTTCCAGGTCATGGGGCACATCATCCTGCCGCAGGCCTTCCGCAATATGATGCCCGTGCTGCTGACCCAGACCATCGTGCTGTTCCAGGACACGTCGCTGGTCTATGTGCTGTCCCTGACGGACTTCATGGGCGCCGCCTCCAAGATCGCGCAGCGCGACGGCCGCCTGGTGGAAATGTATTTGTTCGCGGCCGCCGTGTACTTCGTCATCTGCTTCACGCTGTCGCGCGTGGTCAAGCGGATGCAGACACGCATGGCAATTGTGCGCTGACGCGCGGCCACTTCCGGGGTTTATGAATGGCAATGATAGAAATCAAGAATGTCAGCAAGTGGTACGGCGATTTCCAGGTGCTGACGGATTGCACGACCACGGTCGCCAAGGGCGAAGTCGTGGTGGTATGCGGGCCGTCCGGCTCCGGCAAATCCACGCTGATCAAGACGGTCAACGGCCTGGAGCCCTTCCAGAAGGGCGAAATCACCGTGGACGGTACGTCGGTGGGATCGCCGAAGACGGATCTGCCGAAGCTGCGCTCGCGCGTGGGCATGGTGTTCCAGCATTTCGAGCTGTTCCCGCATTTGTCCGTGACGCAGAACCTCGCTTTGGCCCAGGTCAAGGTGCTGGGCCGCAGCAAGGACGAAGCCGTGGCGCGCGGCCTGAAGCTGCTGGATCGCGTCGGCCTGAGCGCGCACAAGGACAAATTCCCGGGGCAGTTGTCGGGGGGGCAGCAGCAGCGCGTGGCGATCGCCCGCGCGCTGTCGATGGACCCCATTGCCATGCTGTTCGACGAGCCGACGTCCGCGCTGGACCCGGAAATGGTCAACGAAGTGCTGGACGTCATGGTGGACCTGGCGCGCGAGGGCATGACCATGATGGTGGTCACCCATGAAATGGGCTTCGCCCGCAAGGTGGCCAACCGCGTCGTCTTCATGGATGTGGGCGGACTTATCGTCGAGGATTGCGGCAAGGAAGAGTTCTTCGGCAACCTGGAGGCCCGCTCGCCGCGCGCCCAGCAGTTCCTGTCGAAGATCCTGTCGCACTGATCGCCGCGGCTTCTGCATACGGCGCGCCGGCAAGCCGGCACGCCGTCATTTGGCGAACAGCAGGCCCCACATGAAGTCATAGAGCCTGGATTGCGCGAGCACCCCGGGCACGGGCTTTCCTATCGGGTTGAAGGGCAACATTGCCGTCACGCTGCTTTCCGGGCTGCCGTCCCGTCCGAAGGACGCATAGGCGTGGCAAGCGATGCAGGAAGATGCCGCAACGGTTCCGTTCCCTGTGATCCCTTCTATGACCGAGTTGCCGAGCACGTATGGCGTGCCATCGGCCGCCGCGTAGTCCACTTCCGATGACTTCAGGCAGTAGTTGCGCCAGACGGGCGCCACCTGCCGGGCATTCATCATGTTGACGAGGGCCGCGGTTTTGTCGCAGTAGCCGTACTGCGAATTGACGGTATTCCGCTGGGGAGCGACGACCGCTTTGGCGGCCCCGAAGGTATCGGAACAGCCGATAAAGTCGCAGCGCCCCGGGGTCAGGTAGTGTTCGAACGTGGCCCATACCCAGTTCGGATTCTGCCGGCTGCTCAGGTGCATGGACACCAGCGCATACTCGACGGAGTTGACGGTGGTCGTGTAGTAGTCCTGGCGGACACGTTCCACCGTCTCGTACGGTATCCATTGGCTTACCGTCGCAACGGGCACCCAGTCCACCTTGACGGCCAACGAGGACAGCGGCATGGCGACGGTGAATGCCGGGTCCTGGAACGCCTGCTTCAACCCCGCCCGGCTATAGAGCTTGTTCTGGACGATGTAGTCGAACTGGGGCCGATTCCTTCTCGTCTCCTCGGCGATGCAACCCGTGCTTGGGAAGCCGCCGACGCCCGCGTTGCCGGGCGTCGCGCAGGGTACGTCGATCGCGCCGAGGTGCGGATTTTTGATGTTTTCCAGCATGCTCCCGTGAAGGCGCTTGGGCGCATCGGCGGCCGGCCATTTGGGATCGGCAGCGAACGTATCCAGATCGGATGCCCAGGTTTCGAACTCGACCTTGCCTTTTACCGATGATGGCGTGGTCGCGGTGATGAACTGCTGCCACATGAACTGGTCGGAATTTTCCTGCCTGCCATCCACCGAGCCCGCCTTGGCAGGCACCGCGACGACGATCGTCCCGTCATCCGCCTTGGCCGCCAATGGCGAGATAAGCATTGCCAGCCATGCGGTAAGGCCAAAAGCCCAGGCACCGTATCGTTTGTCCATCTCGCACCCCGTTCGATGTATAGGGAAATTCCGGTCTTGCCGGTCCCTACCATCCTATGGGGGCGCGTGGCGCCGTGCTTTTATCCGGCGGATATTCCGTTTGAATTCATGCCCGGATCATCCGATTCGTCCGTATCCGTCATCGCGCCGGATAGCCGGCTCGGGCCGGACGGCGCGCATGTCCATGCCGACGCGGCGGCCTTGCCTCCGTCAGCGGAAGACCACCGTCCGGTTGCCGTTCAGCAGGATGCGGTGTTCCACGTGGCTGCGCACCGCGCGCGCCAGCACCAGCGATTCCACATCGCTGCCGACCTGGGTGAGATCCTGCGCGGACATCGTGTGGTCCACGCGTTCGATGTCCTGTTCGATGATCGGGCCTTCGTCCAGGTCGGGCGTGACGTAGTGCGCGGTGGCACCGATGATTTTCACGCCGCGCTGGTGCGCCTGGTGATAGGGGCGAGCACCCTTGAAGCTGGGCAGGAAGCTGTGGTGGATATTGATGGCCCGGCCCGCCAGCGCGCGGCACATATCGCCGGACAGGATCTGCATATAGCGGGCCAGGACCACCAGGTCGATATGCAGTTCGTCCACCAGCCGCAGGACCTGGCTTTCCTGTTCGGCCTTGGTTTCCGGCGTTACCGGCAGGTGATGGAAGGGGATATCGTAGGACGCCGCCAGGCCGGCGTAGTCCGTGTGATTCGACACGATGGCGGCGACTTCGGCATGCAGGTGGCCGCTGCGCACGCGGAACAACAGGTCGTTCAGGCAGTGCCCCTGGCGGCTGACCATGATCAGCAGGCGTGCCTTGCGGCGCGCGTCGTGGATCTGCCAGTCCATCGCGTGCTCGCCGGCAAGAGGGGCGAAGCGCGCGCGCAGCGCGTCGGGCGCCACGGCGGGCGGAACGTCGAAGTGCACGCGCAGGAAAAAGCGTCCGGTTTCGTCGTCGCCGAATTGCTGCGAATCCAGGATGTTGCATCCCAGTTCGAACAGCAGGCCGCTGACGCGATAGACGATGCCCGTGCGGTCGGGGCAGGAAAGCGTCAGGATGTAGTCGTTGTGCTGCATGATCGGTAGATGCCTCGAAAGGGCGGTCCGGTTATGGTGAAAATCGGTGCGCTCAGCCCTGGAGCGCGGCCAGCACGTGTTCGGCGATCGCCAGGCTGGACGTCAGGCCCGGCGATTCGATGCCGAACAGATTGACGAGCCCGCGCACGCCATGCCGGCCGGGTCCGGCGATGACGAAGTCGGCCGCGGGTTCATGCGGCCCGGAGATCTTCGGGCGGATGCCGGTGTAGCCCGGCGCCAGCGCGCCGTCGGGCAAGGCCGGCCAATAGCTGCGCACCGCCTCGTAGAATACGTCCGCGCGCCGTGGATCGAGTGTGTAGTCCTCGTCGTTTATCCATTCCGTGTCGGGACCGAACTTCGCCTGGCCGCCCATATCCAGCGTCAGGTGCACCCCAAGCCCCGCGTGCTGCGGTACCGGGTAGATCAGCCGGGAAAACGGTGCGCGCCCCGCCAGCGTGAAATAACTGCCCTTGCACAGGTATTCGGCCGGAATACTGGCCGCCGGCACGCCTTCCACGCGCCGCGCCAGCGTGGGCGCGTGCAGCCCGGCCGCATTGATCAGCGTCGCGCACGACAGCGTCATGGCGTCCTGGCCACCGAAACGCAGGTCGAAGCCGCCTTCCGGACGTACGGCACCGGACAGCAGCGGCGTATGGAAGACGCATTGCGCGCCGGCGTTTTCCGCATCACCCTGCAGGGCCAGCATCAGCGCGTGGCTGTCGACGATGCCGGTCGACGGCGACAGCAAAGCGGCGGTGCATTGCAGGGCGGGCTCCATGGCGATCGCCTGCGTCCCGGACAGGCGCTCCAGGTCGTCCACGCCATTGGCCCGGGCGCGCCGCGCGATGTCATCCAGCATGGCGCCTTGCGCGGCGTCGGTGGCGACGATCAGCTTGCCCAACCGGCGGTGCGGAATGCCGCGCTCCGCGCAATAGGCATACAGCATCCGTTTGCCGCGCACGCACAGTTCTGCCTTCAGGCTGCCGGCCGGATAGTAGATGCCGGCGTGGATCACTTCCGAATTGCGGGAACTGGTCCCGGTGCCGATGCCCTCCGCGGCTTCCGCGACCAGCACTTCGCGCCCCGACAAGGCGAGGGCGCGCGCGATCGCCAGGCCCACCACCCCCGCGCCCACGACGACGCAATCGATATCGGTCGCCATGCCAACCTATTCCCGTTCCGCTGCCGCAGGGTCCGGCGTCAGGTCGAAGCCGCCGGCATGGTAGACCAGCGGCAGGGCGCCGCTGTGGCCGCAGTGTTCGACCTGGCCCACCATGATGATGTGGTCGCCTTCCTCATAGCGGCTGCGGTTGTAGCACTCGAACCAGGCGGCGCAGTGATCGCCCAGCATGCGCGTCCCGCCCGGCGCGTAAGTCTCTCGCATGCCCGCGTAGCGCTCCAGCACGCTGCCGCGCGCGAAGCGCTCCGCCAGGTGCAGCTGGTCCGCTCCCAGTACGTTCACCACATAGCGTTCGCATCCCATGAAGGCGTCCCGCGAGCGCGAACTTGCCGACAGGCTCCACAGCACCAGGGGCGGCTCCAGCGAGACGGAGTTGAAGGAGCTGACGGTCAGCCCCAGCGGCTTGCCGTCGGGCCCGGTGGCGGTAACCACCGTGACACCGGTCGCGAAGCGGCCCAGCGCGGTGCGGAAGTAGGCGGCGTCGAAGTCAGGTGAAGATGCGGACATGCGCGGTACGTCGTGGAGGCTGGGCGGCGGGGCGTGTATGGGAACTGGACCCGCGGTCCGGGCGGTTGCTGGTGGGGCCGCAACGGCGGCCGCGGTCAGGGGGACAGGCGGACGATGCGCCAGGATTGGCCGTCGCCGGCGCCGCTGGGCTCGTATACCAGCCTGTCGTGCAGTCGCGACGGCCGGCCCTGCCAGAACTCGAAGCGGTCCGGCACCAGGCGGTAGCCGCCCCAGTGCGGTGGGCGCGGCGGCGCATCGCCGTAGCGCTGCTCGCAGTCGCGCAGGGAAGCTTCCAGCGCTTCCCGGCTGACAGGCTGGCTTTGGTGGGAAGCCCAGGCGCCCAGGCGCGAGCCCAGTGGCCGGCTGAGGAAATAGGCATCCGATTCTTCCGCCGAGGTTTTTTCGATGGAGCCTTCGATGCGGACCTGCCTTTCCAGCGGTTGCCAGAAGAACAGCAGGCTGGCGTGCGGGTTGGCGGCGAGTTCGCGTCCTTTGCGGGATTCGTAATTGGTATAGAAAACGAAGCCGCGCGGGTCGGCGCCCTTGACCAGCACGATGCGTGCCGCCGGCCGGCCGCGGTCATCCACCGTCGCCAGCGTCATGGCGTTGGGTTCGGGGACCTGGGCGGCCAGGGCCTCATCGAACCAGGCGGTGAATTGGTCGAAGGGCGAAGCGGCGGCGTCGGTTTCGAGCAAAACTTTCTTTTCGTAGCTTTGGCGCAGATCGGCGAGAGACATGGCGGGGGCTCGGGAGATGGTCATCCGTCGTCGCGCGCTTGCAAGGGCGAGCGGCGCGGGCGGCCTGGCCTGATGCGGAGAAGCTGGCAGTTTACCGCCCTTGCCAGGCGGCCGGCCGGGATCCCATGGGCGCGGCAGGGCATCATCCTTCCGGCAGCGTATGGCGCTGCGCCGCCAGCAGGCGCGCGACGCGGGCCAGGCGCCGGTCGTGGATGCCGGCCTCGGTCAGCGCCTGCGCCGTTTGCATGACGTAGTCGATGCAGGGGCCATAGCGGCCGCTGGCGCGCCGCACGATGGCCAGGAGTTCTTCCTCGGGCAGCGCGGGGATATAGGCGGGGCTGGCGCGGTCCATGACGAACACCAGCGCGCGCACGGTGCCTTCGTCCGTCGCGCAGGACAGCCAGCGCGGCAGGTAGGCGCCGGTGGACATTTCGCGCGCCCACAGCAGCGGAAAGAATTTCGGCACCAGCGCCCCATGCAGGCGGTACACCACGCCCCGGCAGGATCCGCCCCGATCCAGGGCGAATACCAGCCCGGGGGATTCCGGGGTGCCGCGGTTGACGCGCGACCACAGGCAGAGCGCCCGGTGATAGCCGTGCAGGGTCGCCAGCCGGCGTTCCAGGTACTCGAACTCCGGCCGCCAGATCAGCGAGCCGTAGCCGTAGATCCACACGTCCTCATCGGCGCGCCAGTGTCTCAGCGCCTCTTCCATGGAGGCATGCCGCTCTTCCGGCGTCCAGAGGCGGAACGGCACGGCGGTTCCTAGCGCGGCGACGGCATCGGGCGTCCCGGGCAGCGGCAGGGCGGGAATGGACTTGGAATCAGCCATTTCTATCGGACCCGGCCGGAGGCGCGCGGTTCAACCAGCCGGCAGTGGCCAGCATGACGGCGTAAGCCCAGAACAGCGGCGCGATCCCGATGACCGCGCCCAATGCGCCGAACGTCAGGGGCAGGGAGACCTGCGAACCATTGATCAGCGCCATGCGCAGGCCCACCGCCTCGGCGGCGCGCCCCGGTGGCGAATGCTGGTGCAGCAGCGCCAGGATGCTGGGCTGGCTGGAGCCCAGCGCCAGTCCCAGCGTAAAAGACAGGCCGATCAGGATCGCAACATCGGTGAAAAACGGATAAACCAGGAAGTCCGCTGCTGCCGTCCCCATGGCGACGCGGATCAGCGTCCAGGAGCGCACGCGACGCTGGATCAGCGGCAATGCCAGCCGGATAAGGAAGGTAGCCGCCGAGAAGGAAGCAAGAATGACCCCGATGGTGGTGGCGGACAAGCCGATGGCCACGCCGAACAGGGGCACGATGAACAGGTGGCTGTCCCATGCGCCGGAGAGGATGGTGTTGACCAGCAGTATGCGGCGCAGCGGGGGCACTGCCAGCAGCTCGGTCACGCGCCGGCCGTCGTTCCCGGTGTCCGCCCCGGCGCGGGGACGCTTGCGCGGCAGATGCCGGCGCAGGCGGTAAAGGCCGGTCGCGGCGCCCAGTGGGCCGGCCGCGAGCAGGGCGAAGGCCGCGTCGCTGCCCATATGGTCGATGGCGAGTCCGCCCACCAGCGGGCCGCAGAATCCGGAGGCCGCCAACGCCACCGACATCCACGAGAAATTGCGCAGCCGGTCCTTGGCGCGCACCTCGCCCAACACGTTTTGCGAGGCGACCTGGTGCAACATGAACCCGATCCCGATGCAACATGACGCCAACAGCAGCGAAATGCGCGTCGAAGCGATCGCTGGCACGAGGGTGCCCACGGCCAGCAGCCCCGTGCCGATGAACATGGGGCGCCGTATGCCTACCTTGTCCACCCATCTTCCGGCTTTTACCGAGAAAATCATGGGAAGTACGGCGAAAACCGCGATAAGCGCGCCGACCGTCAAGGTCGTCAGGCCGATGTGGATTGCGCTAAGGGAAACTGTTACACGTCCGCCCGTCAATGCCACGTGATTCAGCATATTGATCAGGCACAGCGATATCGCTCCGGAGGCGGAGGCGGCTATCGGCGCAATGGAGGGGGATGATTCTGACTGGGACACGGTGAATGTGTCCTATTCTGTCCCTATCTCCGTGTAATGTCGAGCCGCCTGAGGTAGTAGGGCGGCACGGGAGGGTCGCAGTAACATTTAAGCAACAATGTGCAAACGCGAGGCGCCGGCGGTGTGGCAAGGCGTAAACATTGTGGAACAGTGGGGCAAGGCAGGCCATTTACCCGCCGCTGTGGGTAACATTCGCCGGAATTCCCTGTCTATCAGGGAGGGGCGGCTTGTTCTCGCCCATGCACCGTGCGCCATGAGATTAGGCATCACCTTCAAACTTTTTCTCGCCATCCTCGCCACCAGCCTGGCGGTGACGTTGGCCATGGGCAGCGCGGTGCGCTGGAACTTCGAACGCCATTTCCTTTCGTATGTAAAGGAACGTGAACTACGGCGAGTCGATCGCATGCGGCAATCTCTGGCCGACCTGTACCGCGAGCGCGGCAGCTGGGAGGCGCTGCGGGGCAATCCCTCGCTGTGGACCCATATCTTGACGGTGCCGCCCGGCGACCCGGCCGGCCGCCGGCATCCCCCGCCCCACGGCGTGCTGGAGTGGCTGTCCGAAGTGGATCCCAACCTCGCGCCTCCGCCGCCGCCGGACTTCGTCGAGCCGGACTGGGCGCGGGGCCGCGATTTCCTGGCTCTTCCGTTTACCCTGCTGGACAACCAGATGCGCGTGGTCGCCGGCTATTCGGCGCCGCCGCCCGGGGCGCCCCGGCGCCCCGTGGATGTGGACGGCATGACGGTCGGGTGGTTGGTGACGCCGTTCCCCAACCGGCTGCCGAGCGAGGCCGACCAGCGCTTCCAGCGCGAGCAGTCGGAAGCCACCTGGGTCATCGGCCTGCTGGCGGCGCTGTTGGCGGCCGCGGTCAGTATTTTCCTGGCGCGGATTTTCCTGGCGCCGGTCCGCCGCCTGGCCGGGGCGACGCACAGGCTATCGGCGGGCGACTACACGACCCGGGTGAACGTCACGTCCGCCGACGAACTGGGCCGCCTGGGCCAGGACTTCAACCGGCTGGCGCATACGCTGGAACGCAACGAGGCCCTGCGGCGAGAGATGGTCGCGGATATCTCGCACGAACTGCGCACGCCGCTGGCGGTGTTGCGCGGCGAGATGGAAGCATTGCAGGACGGCGTGCGGCCTTTCTCGCCCGATGCGCTGGCGTCGCTGCAGTCGGAGGTCTCGTTGCTGAGCAAGCTGATCGACGATCTGTACGAGCTTTCGCTGGCGGACGTGGGCGCGCTGTCGTATCGCATGCTGCCCGTGGACATGGCCGCCATTGCCGAACAATCGGTCGAGACTTATCGTGAACGCCTGGGCGCGCGGCGCCTGCGGGTGGAAGCCGATATCGGCCCGCAGGCGTGCGTGATCGAAGGGGATGCGCAGCGCCTGACCCAGCTGATGAGCAATCTGCTGGAGAACACCCTGCGCTATACCGACCCGGATGGCATGGTGCGGGTGTCCGTCCGGACGGAAAGCGGCACGGTGGCGGTGGAGTGCCAGGATTCCGCGCCCGGCGTGCCCGCGCAGTTCCTGCCGCGCCTGTTCGACCGCCTGTTCCGGGTCGACCCGTCACGTTCGCGCGAGAGCGGGGGCGCCGGCCTGGGCCTGGCGATCTGCCAGCGTATCGTCGAATCGCATCGCGGCACCATCCACGCGATGCCGTCCGAACTGGGCGGCTTGCGTGTCCGTATTGTTTTTCCCGCGGCCCACGGAGCCGCGTCCTGAGAGCCACCATGATCCTGATCGTAGAAGACGAACCCAAGCTGGCCGCGCTGTTGACCGATTACCTGCGCGCCGCCCGCTACGAAACCGAATCGCTGGCCGATGGTCGCGAAGCGCTGACGGCGATCCGCCAGATGAAACCCGAGCTGGTGCTGCTGGACCTGATGCTTCCCGGCCGCGACGGCCTGGAAGTCTGCCGCGAACTGCGCACCTTCAGCGACGTGCCGGTGATCATGGTGACCGCGCGGGTGGAGGAGATCGACCGGCTCATCGGCCTGGAAATGGGCGCCGACGATTACATCTGCAAGCCGTTCAGCCCGCGCGAGGTCGTGGCGCGCGTCAAGGCCATCCTGCGCCGCGCGCGCGGCAACGGCCACGGCGGACATCCGCAGTCGCTGCTGGAAATCCGCCCCGAACATCATGTCGCCACGCTGGACGGCAAGCCCCTGGCCCTGACGCCGGTGGAGTTCCGCCTGCTGCAGGCGCTGGCGGCCGCCGAAGGCAAGATCCTGTCGCGCGACGCGTTGCTGAATCATCTGTACGCCGATCACCGCGTCGTCACCGACCGCACGGTGGACAGCCATATCAAGAATCTGCGCCGCAAGTTCGAAGCGGTCCTGCCCGGCCATGACCTGATCCGCTCCATCTACGGGGTGGGGTACAAGCTGGAGATGCACTAGCCTCGCGTCCCGCGGGGCGCAGGCCGGCGGCATGAGAAAATGCCGTCCATCATGACTGCACCCACCGACTCCCTGGTTTGCGATATCGACGCGGAGCGCCGTTTCGGCGGCTTGGCGCGGCTTTATGGCCCTGGCGCACCCGATCGACTGCGCGCCGCGCGCATTGCCGTGGTCGGCCTGGGCGGCGTCGGCTCGTGGACGGCCGAGGCGCTGGCCCGCAGCGGTGTCGGCGCCCTTGTCCTGGTGGACCTGGACCATATCGCCGAGTCCAACGTCAATCGCCAGATCCACGCCCTGACCGATACGCTGGGGCAGGCCAAGGTGGCGGCGATGGCGGCACGGGTGTCGGGCATCAATCCCGAATGCGCCGTGACGCAGATCGACGATTTCGTGACGCCGGACAATGTCGGGGAGCTGCTGGCGGACAGCTATGACGCGGTGGTGGACTGCACCGACCAGGCGGCCGCCAAGATCGCCATGATCCTGCACGCGCGGCGGCGCGGCCTGTCCTTGCTGGTGTGCGGCGGCGCCGGCGGCAAGACCGATCCCCTGGCGCTGCGCGCGGGCGATTTATCGCAGGCGTGCAATGACGCCTTGCTGGCCAAGCTGCGCAACAAACTGCGCCGCGAACACGGCTATCCCAAAGCGTCGCCCAAGGCGGGCAAGGCGCCCGCGCGTACACCGAAGATGCATGTGCGGGCCTTGTGGTTCGACCAGCCGGCTATTCTTCCCGCCGCGTGGACGGCCGGCGCGGAGGCCGAAGACGATGTCGGCGCCATGGTGCAGCCCCTGGCCCCGCAAGGGCTGTCCTGTGCCGGTTACGGGTCGTCGGTCACGATTACCGCCACGATGGGGATGGCGGCGGCGGACCAGGCGCTGCGGCAGGTACTGGCACGGCCCTAGCAGCGGCGGCATCGGGCGCCGCGGGGCCCCGACGGCCTGGCGCCTATGCCTTCGCCCCCAGGCGGAACTCCACATCCATCCACCCGCGCAGCGCGTTGGACAGGCGGATGCGGCTTGCGCGCGGCACATCGTCCTCGTAAAGAACGCGTTCCTGTACCCGGCCGGCATCCAGCAGGGCGGCACGCTGCACGCCCGGCAGGCAGCCGCTGGCGATGGGAGGCGTGAACCAGATCCCGCCCATTTGCAGATAGACATTGGTGCGGCTGCCTTCGCACAGTTCGCCGCGCTCGTTGCAAAACAGGGCATCGAAGATGTCCGGGTGCCGCGCCAGCCATTCCGTGATGGCGTCGTACCAGGGGCGGTGCGTGGTCTTGTGCCGCAGCAGCGACTCGCTCGAGGATAGGCGCGTCGTCCACAGGCACACCCCCTGTGGCGCGGGCAGGCCGGGCAGGGGGGACGTACGAAGGGTGAGCGTGCCGTCGGCGTGATGCAGCAACCGCAGGCGGTGGGGGCCGGGGCCTTCGGCGGCGTGCGCGGCGGCCAGCAGGCTGTCGCGGACATGGCCGGCATCCCAGGCATGTCCGAGGGCCGCGCAGGATGTCCGCAGCCGCTCCAGGTGCCGGTCGAGCAGCGCCATATGGCCGTTCTCGTCGACGCGTATCGTTTCGATCAGATCGGGGCGGGGTGTGGGAGACATGGGTTGAACGGGAGTCATGGCTGGACGCGCTCCGGGTCGAGTATGCGGGCCTTCCACAGGCATTCCTGCCATTCCGAGTCCGGATCGGAATCATGCACGATGCCGCCGCCCACACCATAGACTCCCCGGCCATCCGCGTCCACGACCAGCGTGCGAATCGCCACGTTCAGGGAAAAGTCGCCGTCCGGAGCCAGCCAGCCTATGCTGCCGCAATACAGCCCGCGCGGCGCGATCTCGGCCCGGCGCAGATGGGCCAGGGCGGCGATCTTCGGCGCGCCGGTGACGGAACCGCAGGGGAATAGCGCGCGCAGGACATCGCCCAGGTCCGCCCGCGGCGCACGCGCGGTGACGGTGGATGTCATGGTCCATACGGTGGGATAGCGTTCCAGCGTGAACAGGGCTTCCACCCGTACGCTGCCGGGCTGCGCGATGCGGCCCAGGTCGTTGCGCAACAAGTCCACGATCATCAGGTTTTCGGCGCGGTTCTTTTCGCTGGCGAGCAACGCCTGGCCGAGGGCCTGGTCGCGCACGGGGTCGGGATCGCGCGGGGCCGTTCCCTTCATGGGACGGGTGGTCAGCAGGTCGCCGCGCCGCGCCACGAAAAGTTCGGGGGAGAACGACAGGACCGTCCGGTCGCCGTCCTCGATGTAGGCCGCGTGCGCGACCGGATTGCGCCGCGCGATGCGCGCATAGAGCGCGCGCCTGTCGCCGTGCACGCGCATGTCCAGCGGCATCGTGTAGTTGACCTGATAGAAGGCCCCCTCCGCGATGCCCTGACGGATGGCCTGGATGCGCGTCAGATAACTCGCGCGGTCCAGGCGCGGGGTGATGCCATCGATGCCGCCGGGCGCATCCGCGCCGGCCTGCCAGGGCACCTCATGGCGCGCGGCATCGAACACCAGCGCGCGCAGCAGCGGTTGCGCCGGTGCGTGCGGAACAGGCGGGTTCGGCAGCGTGCCCGCGGGCGACGGCAGCAGCCATTCGCCCAGCTCGAAATCCAGCAGCAGCGCGACCCACCGGCCTTCTCCCCGCGCGCGTTCGATGGCGTCCAGCGCCGGCTGCAGCTGCTCCGGCGCGCGCGCCTCGATGCGGTCGCGCGCTCCGTCCAGCTGCAATGCCCGTCCCGCGAGACGGTCTTCGAAACGGCAAAACATCGTCGACCTCTACTGGCGCTCCAGGAACTCGGCCAGCACCCGGCCGGTATGGGAACGGTCGCGCAGGGACATGACGTGCTCCGGCGATCCTTGCGCCACCAGCTGGCCGCCGCCGGTGCCGCCCTCGGGGCCGAGGTCCAGCAACCAGTCGGCTTCGGCGATGACGTCCAGGTTGTGTTCGATCACCACCACCGTGTTGCCGGCCTCCACCAGGCGATGCAGCACATGGATGAGCTTTTCCACATCCGCCATGGAGAGACCCACCGTGGGTTCATCCAGCACATACAGTGTATGCGGCGCGCGCGACGCGCGGCCCGTGGTAATGACGCCTTCGGTCAGGCGCGCCTTGGACAGTTCCGTGACCAGCTTGATGCGCTGCGCCTCGCCGCCCGACAGTGTCGGCGAAGGCTGGCCCAGCGTCAGGTAGCCCAGCCCGACGTCCTGCATGAGTTGCAGCGGGCGCCGCACCTTGGGGTGCGCCTCGAAATAGGCGAGCGCGTCGTCCACTTCCATGGACAGGACTTCGCCGGCATGCTTGCCGCGCAACTGCACGGAGAGCGTATCGGCATTGAAGCGCGCGCCGTTGCAGGCGTCGCAGGGCACCTTCACATCGGGCAGGAAGTTCATTTCGATGGTGCGCATGCCCTGGCCTTCGCAGATCGGGCAGCGGCCGTCGCCGGTGTTGAAGGAAAAGCGGGCCGGGGTCCAGCCGCGCATGCGGGCTTCCCGCGTGTCGGCGAACTGCTTGCGTACTTCGTCCCAGAAGCCGATGTAGGTGCTGGGGCAGGAGCGCGGCGTCTTGCCGATGGGGGTCTGGTCCACTTCCAGAACCCGGTCCAGCACTTCCCACCCGACGATGCCGGTGCAGCCCTTCCAGGCCGGCGCCTTGCCTTGCGATACGGCGTGCAGCAGGTTGTCGAGCAGGACTTCGCGCGCCAGCGTGGACTTGCCCGAACCGGACACGCCGGTCACCACGCTGAGCCGGCCGATCGGCAGCCGTGCATTGACGTTGTGCAGGTTATGCAGGTGCGCGTTGCGGATTTCGATGAAGGGCGTGTCCTTCTCGACGGCCCGCCGGCCTTGCAGGGGATGGCGCAGGGGCTGCGCCAGATAGCGTCCGGTCACCGATTCGGGCGCCGCCATCAGGTCCTGCGCGGTGCCTTGCGCGACCACACGGCCGCCACGCACGCCGGCGCCGGGGCCGATGTCGATGATGTGGGCCGCGCGGCGGATGGTGTCGTCGTCGTGTTCGACCACCACCAGCGTATTGCCGTTGCCCTCCAGCTTGCCCAGCGCATCGAGCAGGATGCGGTTGTCGCGCGGATGCAGGCCGATCGTGGGTTCGTCCAGCACATAGCAGACGCCCTGCATGTTGGAGCCGAGCTGCGCGGCCAGGCGGATGCGCTGCGCTTCGCCGCCGGACAGCGTCGGCGCGGAACGGTCCAGTGCCAGGTAATCCAGCCCGACTTCCTTCATGAAGTTCAGGCGGCTGCGGATTTCCTGCAGGATGTCGCGCGCGATTTCCGCTTCGCGGCCGCGCAGCACCAGGCCCTCGAAAAACGTATGCGCTTCGCTGACCGCCATGCCGGCCAGCTGCGCGATGGAGCGGTCGCGCCAGCGCACCGCCAGGGCAACGCGGTTCAGGCGCTGGCCATGGCAGGTCGGGCAGACCTGGGCCTCGCCGGCGCCGTCGGTCCAGTAGCTTTCCTCGCCGGTCTGCTCTTCGTCGAACTCGGGAATGACCACGCCGGCGCCATAGCAGGTGGGACACCAGCCGTGCTTGGAGTTGTACGAGAACATGCGCGGATCCAGCTCCGGGAAGCTGACGCCGCTGATGGGGCAGGTACGCTTGGTCGAGAAATGCGCCTGCTCCAGCGGGGTATTGGGGTTGTCGCGCAGGTTGTCCAGCGGCCACAGCACGCTGAGCGCGCCTTGGCCGTACTCCAGCGCCCGCTTGACGGCGTCGCGCAGGGCGGCTTCGTTGGCGGGATCGACCTGCACGTCCGCGACCGGCAGTTCGATGGTGTGTTCGCGGTAGCGATCCAGGCGCGGCCAGGGACTGACCGGCGTGAACTCGCCATCGACGCGCAGGTGCGTGTGGCCCTTGCCACCCGCCCATTTCGCCAGGTCGGTGTAGTAGCCCTTGCGCGCGGTGACCAGCGGCGCCAGGATGCCGATGTGCTGGCCCGCACGGTCGCGCATGATGCGCGCGACGATCTGCTCGGGCGTCTGCGGTTCCACCGGCACGTTGTAGTCGGGCGAATACTGCACGCCCAGCTTCACATAGAGCAGGCGCAAAAAGTGGTGGATTTCCGTCATCGTGGCGACGGTGGATTTCAGGCCGCCGCGGCTGGTGCGCTGGGCAATGGCCACCGTCGGCGGTATGCCGAAAATCGCGTCGACGTCCGGCTTGCCCGCGGGCTGGACGATGGCGCGGGCATAGGCGTTCAGCGACTCCAGGTAGCGGCGCTGTCCTTCGTTGAACAGGATGTCGAAGGCCAGCGTCGATTTGCCCGAGCCCGACACACCGGTGATCACCGTGAATTTGTCGCGCGGGATTTCCACGTTGACGTTCTTCAGGTTGTGCTCGCGCGCATTGCGGATCTCGATGGCCTGCGTGGCGCGTCGGCGTACGGCCGTCTGCAGCGGCGTACCGCCGTCGCGGTTGGCGTAGACGGGCGCGGGTTCGGCCAGCGCCGTGCCGGCGGCGCCGGGCCGTGCCGCCGGCACGATGGCCGTTTCGTAGTCGCGTAGCGCCGCGCCGGTGTGCGAGGCCGGGTTCTTCATCAGGTCGGCCGGCGTGCCGACGCCCACCAGCAGGCCGCCGGCGTCGCCGCCCTCCGGTCCCAGGTCCAGCAGCCAGTCGGCGGCGCGGATCACATCCAGGTTGTGCTCGATGACCAGCAGCGTGTGGCCGGCGGCCAGCAACTGGCGGAAGGCGCGCATCAGCCGCGCCACGTCATCGAAATGCAGGCCGGTCGTCGGTTCGTCGAACAGGAACAGGCTGCCTTTCTTGGCTACCTTGGCCGTCGATATTCCGCTGCGCGCGGCCTCGGCCAGGTGACCCGCCAGTTTCAGCCGCTGCGCTTCGCCGCCGGACAAGGTCGGTACCGGCTGGCCCAGGCGCACGTATTCCAGGCCCACGTCGGCCAGCGGCGCCAGGCCGGTCTGCACGTCGCGCAAGCCCTTGAAGAAGTCCAGCGCCTCGCTGACCGTCATGTCCAGCACCTGGTCGATCGACGCGCTCTTGCCCAGATGCTCGACGCGGACCTGCAGCACCTCGGGACGGAATCGTTTGCCATCGCAATCCGGGCAGCGCAGGTAAACGTCGGAGAGGAACTGCATTTCGACGTGCTCGAAACCGGTGCCGCCGCAGGTCGGGCAACGCCCTTCGCCGCTGTTGAAGCTGAACATTCCGGCCGTGTAGGCGCGTTCCTTGGACAGCGGCGCCTGCGCGAACAGCTTGCGGATGGCATCGAAGGCCCCGACATAGCTGGCCGGATTGGAACGTGCCGTCTTGCCGATGGGGGCCTGGTCGACCAGCACCACGTCGGCGATCTGCTCCGCGCCCAGCAGGCGCGCGTGGGCGCCGGGCGCCTCCGAAGGCCTGCCCTTGAGTTTCAGCAGGGCGGGATACAGGACGTCCTGTACCAGCGTGGACTTGCCCGATCCCGAGACGCCGGTGACGCATACCAGCCGGCCCAGCGGGATTTCGACGGAAACGTTTTTCAGGTTGTGCGCGTTGACGCCTTCGAGCAGCAGGCGCGGCGTGTTGGCCGCCACCGGCATGGGACGCGGCGCCTCCACGCGCTGGCGGCCGCCCAGATAGTCGCCAGTCAGCGTGCGCGCCTCGCGCAGCTGCGCCGGCGTACCGTCGAATACGATATGGCCGCCGCGTTCGCCCGGTCCCGGGCCGATGTCGATGACGCGGTCGGCGGCCACCATGACCTGCGGGTCGTGTTCCACCACCACCAGCGTATTGCCGGCATCGCGCAGCCGGTGCATGACCTCCACCACGCGATGCATGTCGCGCGGATGCAGGCCGATCGACGGCTCGTCGAGCACGAACAAGGTATTCACCAGCGAGGTGCCCAGCGCGGTGGTCAGGTTGATGCGCTGTACCTCGCCGCCCGACAAGGTGCGGCTCTGCCGGTCCAGCGTCAGGTAGCCCAGCCCGACGTCGCAGAGGAACTTCAGGCGCGCGCGCACTTCCGTCAGCAGAAGATCGGTCGCGGCATCCAGCACGCCGGCGAAGGTCAGGCGGTCGAAGAAGATGCGTACCCGTTCGATGGGCAGCAGCATCAGGTCATGGATGGATAGCCCGTCCAGCAGGTTCAGCAAATCGTCCGACCAGTTCGCCTGCACGGGCTTGAAGCGCCGGTAGCGGCCCTCGGTGGGCGGGAGCACGGCATCGGCCTCTTCCTTGCTGCCCACGCGCCACAGCAGGGCGTCGGGTTTCAGCCGCGATCCATGGCATACCGGACACGGCGTATAGCTGCGGTATTTCGACAGCAGCACGCGCACATGCATCTTGTAGGCCTTGGTTTCGAGCCAGGCGAAGAAGCGCTGCACGCCATACCACTGCGTTTTCCATGCCTGGCCGCCGCCCTTGAAATCCGGGTCGCCGTGCAGGATCCAGTCGCGCTGCGCGGGTGTCAGGCTTTTCCAGGGAACCGACAGAGGCACGCCCGCCTTGGGCGCGTATTTCTGCAGATCGTCCTGGCATTCCTTGTAGCTGGCGGTCTGCCAGGGCTTGATGGCGCCTTCCAGCAGCGTCTTGTTCTCGTCGGGCACCACCAGGCCGAAGTCGATGCCGATCACGCGGCCGAAGCCGCGGCAGGTCTCGCAGGCCCCCAGCGGCGAGTTGAACGAAAAAGAGCTGGGCAGCGGATCCGTGTATTCGATGTCGCAATCGGCGCAGTGCAGGCGATCGCTGTATTTCCAGACCTGCGCGTCGTTGCCGTCGTCGTCCAGCACATGCACGGACAGGTGGCCGGCGCCCATGCGCAGGGCCGTGTCCAGCGCCTCCATCGCGCGGTCGCGTTCCACCGATCCGAAGCGGAAGCGATCCTGCACCACGTGCAGCACGCGCTGCGGCACGCCCGTATCGCCGCCCTTGGCCTTGCCCGCCTTGGTTTTCGTTTTCTTCGCGCCGTCGCCGCCGGCCTTGTCGTGGGACGCCGGCAATGCCGGCTCGCCCTGCTGGGCGTGGACGCGGGTGTAGCCCTGCTGTTCCAGGAAGCCGCGGACCTCGTCCTCGGTGAAGTTGGCCGGCACCTTGATGGGGAAGGTGACGACCAGGCGGCGGTCGTCCGCGCCGGCCGTGCGTTCCTGCAGCGAGCGGAAGATCGAATCGGCCGTGTCGCGCCGCACCGGCAGGCCGCAGCCGCGGCAATACAGCCGCGCGCCGCGCGCGAACAGCAGTTTCAGGTGATCGTTCAGCTCCGTCATCGTGCCGACCGTGCTGCGCGAGCTGCGCACCGGGTTGGTCTGGTCGATGGCGATCGCGGGCAGGATGCCTTCGATGCGGTCGACCTGCGGCTTGTCCATGCGGTCGAGGAACTGACGGGCGTAGGGGGAGAACGTCTCGACGTAGCGCCGTTGCCCTTCGGCATAGAGTGTATCGAAGGCCAGGGAGCTCTTCCCCGAGCCGGATACTCCGGTCACGACGACGAATTCGCCGGTGGCGAACGATACGTCCAGGTTTTTCAGGTTGTTCTGGCGAGCGCCAACGATGCGGATTTCGGATGTCATTTTCATATCGTAGCCTGGGTGTCAATAGGTGCCCGGCTATGCCTTGCGGCGGGTGGGGATTAGGCGCCCCGGGATAGCCGGGCACTTGGCTGGCGCCTCCCGGCTGTGGAATAATCCGTCTATATTGTGGAATACGTGACCACATTGTGGACAATCCATCCCAGGTGGCGGGAACCGCCGCCTTCTCCAAATTCATGACGGTTTTGCAGTCCGTGGCCGATGCCCCGGGCCCCGTCGCCATGACGGACCTTGTGCGCGCCTGCGGCTACCCGCGCGGCACGGTCTACCGCATCGTTGCGGCGCTGGCACAGCAAGGCCTGATCGCGGAAGCCCAGGGTAGCGGTCCCGGCGGTACCGCGCGCTACGGTCTCGGCCCGCGCCTGCTGCAACTGGCCAGCCGGGCCTGGTCGGAGTTGGACCTGCGCGCCGCGCTGGCCGACGATTTGCGGACGCTGCGCGACGAAACGGGCGAAACCGTGCACCTTGCCGTGCCGGCCGGCACGGAAATGATCTATATCGATAAGCTGGAAAGCCAGGGCCCGGTGCGCATGGCCTCGCGCGTGGGCGGCCGCCTGGCGCTGCATTGCACGGCCGCCGGCAAGGCCTACCTGGCCGCATTGCCGGAAGGCGAGGCAGGCTCGCTGGTGGCCGCGCTGGACCTCGCCGCCCGCATGCCCAATACCATTACCGATCGCGATGCGCTACACCGGGAACTGGCGCTCATCCGCCAGCGCGGCTATGCCGTCGACGACGAGGAGAACGAGCGCGGCATCGTTTGCTACAGCGTGGCCGTCACCGGCAAGGGCGGCAGGCCCTTGGCTTGCGTCAGCGTCAGTACGCTGCAGTTTCGCCCGCAAGGCGCGGCATCGTCGCGCTATATCGCACCGCTTATGCGTTTGCGCGATGCCGCGCACGCCAGATTCAGCGCCTGGCCGGTCATTGCCGGCGGCGGCGCCTTTTCCCGAGAGGACCCATGAACGCGACGACTCCCTCCCAAGATGCCCGCGCCGCCAAGCGCCAGGCCCTGCTGGCCGCCCGCGTGGTGCCCGTGCTGCGCTACGGGGATGCCGGCACGGCAGCCTATGCCGCCGAAGTCGCCATCGCGGCGGGCTGCACCACGCTGGAATTGACGTGGACCATTCCGGGCGTCATCGACCTGGTCAAGGCGCTGCGCGACAAGCATGGCGATCGCCTGTTGATCGGGCTGGGCACGGTCCTGACCGAAACCCAGGCGCGCGACGCCCTGGTCGCCGGTGTCGATTTCCTGGTGTCCCCCGGCCTGGTGCCCGAAATGGTGCCGCTGGCGCATGCCGCGTCGGCCTTGTGCCTGCCGGGGGCTTTTACCCCTTCCGAGGTCATCCAGGCGCGTCGCGCCGGGGCCGATCTGGTCAAGATCTTTCCCGCGGAGACCGGCGGCCCCAGCCATCTGGCATCGCTGAAGTCGGTTTTTCCGGACACGGACTTCTGCCCCACCGGCGGCGTGACGGAAAAGAACATGGGCGACTACTTCAAGGCCGGCGCCTCGCTGGTCGGCATCGGCAGCAACCTGTACGACAAGGCGGCATTCGCCGCCCGCGACACCGCCGCCCTGGTTGCCCAGATCCTGCGTATTCGCGAGGCTGCCCATGCCTGATTTCGACATCGTCGGCCTGGGCGAACCCCTGATCGAATTCAACCAGACGCGCCCTGGCCAGCCCGAATTCCTGCAGGGGTTCGGCGGCGACACCTCCAACGCCATCATCGCGGCGGCGCGCCAGGGCGCCCGCTGCGCCTACCTGACCCGGGTCGGCGCGGACGTGTTCGGCGAACAGCTCCTGCAACTGTGGCGCGACGAGCAGGTCGATACCAGCGGTGTGATGATCGATCCGCAGGCGCATACCGGCCTTTACTTCGTGCAGCATGGCCCGGAAGGCCATGTGTTCAGTTATATGCGGCACGGCTCGGCCGCCAGCCGCATGCATCCGGAGGACCTGCGGCACGACATGGTGGAACGCGCGGCCTTCCTGCACGTGTCCGGCATCAGCATGGCCATCAGCGGCAATGCCTGCGATACGGTATTCGCCGCCATCGAGCGGGCGCGGGCGTCCGGCGGCCAGGTCTGCCTGGATTCCAACCTGCGCCTGCGCCTGTGGCCGGTCGACCGGGCGCGCGCCATTTTGCGCGAAGCGATGCGCATGGCCGATATCTTCCTGCCCAGCATGGACGACATGCGGCATTTGACCGGGCACACCGATCCGGCCGCCACGCTGGACTGGATCCGCGATGCCGGCGCCAGCGGCATCGTCATCCTGAAGATGGGCCGCGACGGCGCGGTGCTGGATGACGGACGGAACCGCCATCTCGTCGCCGGCATGGCCGTGGAGGCGGTCGACGCCACCGGGGCCGGGGACTGCTTCGCCGGCACCTTGCTGGCCCGCCGCGCCCGGGGTGACGACTGGGCCGGGGCCGTCCGGTATGCGAACGCGGCCGCCGCGCTGTCCACCCGCGGGTACGGGGCGGTGCAACCGCTGCCGACGCCGGCACAGGTCGAGGCCTTCCTGCCGGGCGGTGCCGGCGCCCGCTGATGCTGGGCGGATAGGGACAAAAACGGGTAGAATGCCGGGTTCCCCTAATTCGGCGCCACCGGAATCCCCGCTGGGCGCAAATTGCAACCCGGACTGTAGATTGGAGATTCGTCATGGCTGAACGCAAACGCGTGCGTCGCAACACCCTGGAACGTCGTTGCCTGGGCAAGGCTTTCAAGCGCCTGTTCGTGAACTCGCCCAAGGGCGTGTTCAAGATGCTGGAAAAGATCAAGCGCGCCTGATCCGCATCGCCGCCGGGGCTGCCTCGCGGCGCCTTCGGTACAAAAAAACCGCCGGTTTATCGACCGGCGGTTTTTTTTCGTCGTCTCCAGTGGCGGAGCGGCCATCGGGCCGCGTCCGCATGCTTATGCGCCATCTCCATTGGCCGGCGTCAGCCGCGGAATGATGAAGTCCATGAAGGCCCGCGTTTTCGCCGGCAGGATGCGCGAGGGAAATACCGCGTAGACGGGCAGGGGCGCGGCCGACCATTCCGGGAGCACGCGGTGCAGCGTGTGGTCCCGCGAAATCCGCCCGTGCGTCGCCGCATAGACCGGCAGCGGCGCGATGCCCAACCCCATGCTGGCGAAATCGCTCAGCAGCCCCATGTTGTTCGCCATCAGGCGGCCGTACACCGGGACGCGTTCGACCACGCCGTCGCGGCTCAATATCCAGGTGGAGCTGAACTCGCTGGAGCCGCTGCGCAGGCATTCGAAACGGGCCAGGTCGGCAGGGGTTTCGGGCTCGCCGTACCTGGCGACGTAGTCATCGGAGGCGTACAGATGCCGCTTCAGCGCCATCAGCTCGCGGACTTCCATGCCGTCGGCCGGCGGCGGCTCGCCGAAGCGCAGCATGATGTCGAAGGGGGCCGCGTGCGGGTCGGCCGAACGCAGGCTCAAATCGAGCTCGCATTCGATTTCGGGGTATTCGTCGGTGAACGCGTGCAGCGATTCGGGCATCAACAGCATCGCCAGGCTGTTGGGCAGGCAGACGGTCAGTTTGCCTTCCGGGCGCGACGAGCGCGAAAACAGTTGTTCGTGGGCGAAGCGGGCTTCGTCCACCAGCCCCTGGCAGCGTTCGAAATACTGCGCCCCGGCCTCCGTCAGGTCCAGCCGCCGCGTGTTGCGATTCAACAGCCGCATGCCGACCGCACGTTCCAGCTCGCTGATGCGGCGCGATAGGGTGGACGTCGGAATGTTCAGCGCGCGCGCCGCCAGGCTGAAGCTTTTGCGGCGCGCCACTTCTACGAAAAGCGCGATGTCGTTCAGTTGAACCGTGGCAGCGTCCATACGTCTCGGTGCGGATCGGCGCGGCGCGCCGGGGGGATGGGCCGGATTTTACTTCGGCGCGCGTGCCGCAAACCGCGCGGCGGCGCTTCGCGCGCCATGTCCCGGTCGCCACCCGGCACCGCGCTCAGTCCATGGCGCCCAGATAGGCTTCCATGACCGCGGGATGGCGCTGGATATCCGCGGGCGTGCCCTCGGCGATTTTCTGTCCGAAGTCCATCACGATGACCCGATCGGCCAGCGACATGACGAAATCCATGTCGTGTTCCACCAGCAAAATGGCCATCCCGCCCGCGCGCAGCTTGGCCAGCAGGGCCGCCAGCTCGCGCTTTTCGTGGTGCCGCAGGCCGGCGGCCGGCTCGTCCAGCAGCAGCAGGCAGGGGTCCGCCGCCAGCGCGCGCGCCACTTCCAGAATGCGCTGGCGGCCCAGCGGCAGGGCGCCGGCTTCATCGTGCATGTGCGCGCCCAGCCCCACGCGTTCGAGCTGCCTGGCCGCTTCGGCCAGCAGCCGCGCTTCTTCGCGCCGATCGGCGCGCCAGGACGATGCCCAGATGCCGTGCGTCCCGCGCAGGTGCGCCCCCAATGCCACGTTGTCCAGCGCGCTCATGCGCGGCAGCAGCCGCACGTGCTGGAAGGTGCGGCTCATGCCCTGCGCGGCGATATGGCGCGCGTTGCGTCCCGCGATAGGCTCGCCCTGGAACAGTATGGATCCGGACGTCGGCGTATCGATGCCCGACAGCAGGTTGAACAGGGTGCTCTTGCCCGCGCCGTTCGGCCCGATCACGGCAAGGATCTGCCCGGCTTCCACCGCGAGCCCGATGCCATCGTTGGCCACCAGCCCGCCGAAGCGCCGGGTCAGGCCGGCGGCCTCCAGCACCACGTCGCCACGCGGCGGCAGCGGCCGGCGCGGCAGCGGCTCGGCGGACATATTGATGCGCCGCGGTTCGCGGGCCACAGGTACCCGCCGGGCGATGGCCGGCCACAGGCCGCCGCGCGCGCGATGCAGCACCAGCACCATGCCGAAGCCGAATACGATGATTTCGAAATTGCCGTTCTGCCCGAGCAGGCGCGGCAGCCAGTCCTCCAGCCACTGCCTGGCCAGCGCGAAGACGCCCGCGCCGGCCAGGGCGCCCCATACGTGCGCCGCGCCGCCGACCACCGTCATGAAGAGATACTCGATGCCCATTTGCAGGCCGAAGGGCGTCGGGTTGACGAAGCGCTGCATATGCGCGTACAGCCACCCGGATGCGCAGGCCTGCAGCGCCGCGATGATGAAAACGGCGGCGCGCGTGCGCGTCGTATCCACGCCCATGGCTTCGGCCATCACGCGGCCGCCGCGCAGCGCGCGGATGGCGCGGCCCTGGCGCGAATCCATCAGGTTAAGGGTGGTCCAGACGGCAAGCATCAGGAACAGCCAGATCATGTAGTACATGCCGCGGTCGCCCAGGACCAGCCCGGCGATGCGCAAGGGGGGGATGCCGCCGATGCCGCTGAATCCGCCCAGTCCCGGTATGGCGGCGAAGGCGAGATACAGGCTCAGGCCCCAGGCGATCGTGCCCAATGGCAGGAAATGGCCCGACAGGCGCAGTGTGATCGCGCCCAGCAGGCAGGCCAGCACGAAGGCCAGCGCGAGCCCGGCGGCCAGCGCCAGCCAGGGCGAGGCGCCCAACCACGCCAGCCATGCGGGCAGCGATGCCGCGCGCGTGGCCAGCAGCGCGGCGGTATAGGCGCCGACGCCGACGAAAGCGGCCTGGCCGAAGCTGGTCAGCCCGGCAATGCCCGTCAGCAGCACCAGGCCCAGCACCACCAGCGCGTGCAGGCCGATGGTCTCGAGCAGGCTGACGTAGAAGGGCGGCAGCAGCCAGGGCGCGACGGCCAGTATCGCCAGGAATGCGGCCACCAGCCGCCGGGGCGTCAGGGCATCGCGCATCGCGGCTTTCCCAGGGCGGTCATTCCGTTTCGTCCTCGATGGTGCCGTGGCGCAGCGAACGCCACAGCAGGAACGGGATGATCAGCGTAAAGACGATGATTTCCTTGTAGGCGCTGGCCCAGAATGCCGAGAAGGACTCGACCAGTCCCACCGCCAGCGCGCCGATGACGGCCAGCGGATAGCTGGTCAGGCCGCCCACGATGGCGGCGACGAAGCCCTTCAGGCTGATCAGGAATCCGGAGTCGTAGTACAGGGTCGCGGCGGGGCCGACCAGGATGCCCGAGCAGGCGCCCAGCGTTGCGGCCAGCAGAAAGACCGCGCGTCCCGCGAACTCCGGCGAGATACCGACCAGGCGCGCGCCCGCGCGATTATCGGCGGCGGCCCGCAAGGCGCGGCCGGGCAGTGTGCGGCCGAAGAAGCGGTACAGGGCCAGCATCCACAGCAGCGATACCGCCACGACCCATAGCGTCTGGCTGGCGACGCTCGCCGGTCCCAGCGCATAGCGCGCGTCGCTGAACGGCGCCGCGCGGGCGCCCTCCGGCCCGAACGCCAGCAGGCCCAGGCCGACCAAAGCCAGGTGTACCGCGATCGAGACGATCAACAGGATCAGCGTCGACGCATCCGCGATGGGCTGGTAGAAAAGCCGATAGAGCTGCGGCCCCATGGGCGCGACGATGGCCAGCGTCAGCACGGCCTGCAGCCAGACCGGCAGCGACGCCAGCGGCAGCAGCCACAGCGCGCCGGCCAACAGGAAGGGATAGGCCGTCCGGCCGGCCAGGCGGACCGGACGGATCGTCGCGCTGCCCCGCGCGCCGGCCCGCGCGTCGGCGATGGTCTCGGCCACGGCGAAGGCGCACAGCAGCCAGACCAGCGCGGGCATGCGGCCGTTCTGCATCGATGCCATGCACAGCGCGCCGTAGACCACGAACTCGCCCTGCGGGATCAAAAGCACGCGCGTGACGGAAAAGACCAGCAGGATGCACAAGGCCAGCAAC
The DNA here is from genome assembly GCF_002261215.1 of Bordetella genomosp. 11. Classification (NCBI taxonomy): domain Bacteria; kingdom Pseudomonadati; phylum Pseudomonadota; class Betaproteobacteria; order Burkholderiales; family Alcaligenaceae; genus Bordetella; species Bordetella genomosp. 11. Next base: position 1,261,650 of record NZ_NEVS01000001.1, read on the forward strand.
GCATAGACCGCGCCGTTGGCCACGCCGTCCTGGCCCAGGATCAGGGCGATCTGCGCGTTCATGGGCGGCTACTTCAGCAATGTCCAGTTGCCGTTCTTGACCGTGATCAGAACGCGGCCGCGTTCGTCGAATCCGCTATGGTCCTGCTGCGTCATGGTGTACACGCCCTGCGTGCCGACCAGGTCGCGGGTCTGTTCCAGCGCATCGCGCAGGGCGGAGCGGAAGGCCGGCGTGCCTGGCTTGCCGGCCTGCTCGGCCACCGGCACCGCGTGCTGCAGCAATAGCCCGGCGTCGTAGACATTGGCGCCGAAGGTGGCGGGCGTCGTGCCGTAGCGCTGCCGATAGGCATCGATATAGGCGGTGGCGACCTTCTTGGATGGGTTGTCGTCCGGGATCTCCGGCAGGACCAGCATGAGGCCGGCCGCCAGGATGGTGCCTTCCACCTTCTTGCCGCCCAGTTTCAGGAAATCGGGCAGGGCGGCGCCGTGCGTCTGGTAGAACTTGCCGTGATAGCCCAGGTCCACCAGCGTGGTTTCAGGCAGCACGCTGGCGCCGCCCGGCGCGGCCACCAGCACCGCGTCGGGCTTGGCCGCCAGCAGTTTCAGCGCCTGCCCGGTGACGGAGCTGTCCGTGCGCACATAGCGTTCGTTGGCGACGATCGCGATATGGTGACGCGCGGCCAGATCGGAGAAAACCTTGTACCAGTTCTCGCCGTAGGGGTCGTTCAAACCGATGAATCCCACGGTTCTTATCCCCGAGCCGGCCATGTGCTGCACCAGGGCCTTCGCGATGATGTCGTCGTTCTGCGTGGTCTTGAATACCCACCTCTTCTGGGCGTCCATCGGCACCACGGCGGCGGCGGAGCCCACCGGCGCCAGCAGCGGCACGCCGGCTTCGGCGACGAAGGGCAGGATGGCCAGGGTATTGGGCGAGCCGGGCGGGCCGATGATCGCATCGACGTGGTCTTCGTTGATCAGTTTGCGGACGGCCGTGACGGATTGCGACGTATCGCTGGCGTCGTCCAGTACGATGTACTCCACCGTCAGGTCGCCGATGCGTGTCGGCAGCAACGGCACGGTGTTCTTCTGCGGGATGCCGACCAGCGCCGTGGGGCCGGTCGACGATGTCACGACACCGATTTTCATTTGCGCGTAGCCTGGCAGGGCAAGGCAGGCGGCCAGCAGCGCCAGGGTGGCGCGCAGGACTTTGGACGGCATGGCGGGCTCCAGCGTAGGGACGGGGGAAGACGATGCCCGCTATTGAACCATGCCGGCAGCGCGGAGTGGGCCCGCGGCATGGCCAGGCGCCCGTGCGGCGGCGGTATCGGCGCGCATGCCGCGCGGCCCAGGCGCGGCGCCCGCTATGCGGCGCGGCCGGCGTGGGATGTTTTTCCTGATCGACCGGGTCTAGTGGCGCGGGGCGCCGCTGCCGTTGCCGGGCGCGGGCTCGTCGTCATCGTCTTCGTCGTCCTCATCGTCCTCGTCGTCGTCATCGTCTTCGAGCGCGGCGAGGTCCTCGTCGGACAGCGCAAACGGCAGCACGTCGGCCAGCGTATCGGACCAGGCGGATTCTTCGCCGTCCTGGTCCAGTTTGACGAAGCGTTCGCCTTCCGCCAGGGTGATCTGGATGGCCCACAGGTACAGGCAGTCGTAGGCCTGTTCGTCGGTACCCGTCAGGCCGCCGCGGCTGCCCAGCAATCTGGCATCCGGGCCGCCCATTTGCACGCGCACGGGCTCGTGCTCGCCGCTTTCCAGTGCGTCCTCTTCGAGCGGTATGCCGAAAGTGACCCATTCGAGGCCGTCGGTCGCCGTACCGACTTCCGCCAGGACGGGTTTGCCCAGGTAGGCGCTGAGCGCGTCCGCCGTCTTGGCCAGCATATCGAGCTCGGCGGCCTGGAAGCGGGAAATGGAATCGGGAGGGGTGGCTGAAGCTGACATAAGCGTTCCTGCTGCTGCGTGGTCGCGTCTTGCGAAACGCGTGTCCGGAGTTGTAAGAATATCGAAAGACCGGCAAAAGGAGAATCGGCCGGCGTGCCGTCCCTGCTTTTTCTTTCTTTCCGTTGATTGCAATGCGTCGCTGGCGGCACGCGCCGAAGACCGGCCGGCCGACACGGCCTACAATTCCGTTTCGATCGGACAATTATCAAACACCCTCCATGGCTCAATACGTCTACACCATGAATCGCGTCGGCAAAATCGTGCCGCCCAAACGGCAGATCCTGCGCGATATATCGCTGTCCTTCTTTCCGGGCGCCAAGATCGGCGTGCTGGGCCTGAACGGCTCCGGCAAGTCGACGCTGCTGAAAATCATGGCCGGCGTCGACAAGGATATCGAGGGCGAAGCGATTCCCATGCCGGGCTTGAACATCGGCTACCTGCCGCAAGAGCCGCAGCTGAATCCCGCGCATACCGTGCGGCAGTCCGTCGAAGAAGGGCTGGGTGCCGTCGTCGCCGCGCGCAAGCGGCTGGACGAGGTCTATGCCGCCTACGCCGAACCGGATGCCGATTTCGACAAACTGGCGGCGGAACAGGCCGAACTGGAAGCCATCATCGCCGCCGCGGCCAGCAGCGGCGCGGACGATATCGAGCACCAGATGGAGATCGCCGCCGACGCCCTGCGCCTGCCGCCGTGGGACGCCTCGGTGGAGCACCTCTCCGGCGGTGAAAAGCGCCGCGTGGCCCTGTGCCGCCTGCTGTTGTCCAAGCCGGACATGCTGCTGCTGGACGAACCCACCAACCACCTGGATGCCGAAAGCGTCGAATGGCTGGAGCAGTTCCTGCAGAAGTTCCCCGGCACCGTGGTCGGCGTCACCCACGACCGCTATTTCCTGGACAACGCGGCGGAATGGATCCTCGAACTGGATCGCGGCCACGGCATCCCCTGGAAGGGCAACTACAGCTCCTGGCTGGAACAGAAAGACGCGCGCCTGAAGCAGGAAGAGGCCAGCGAATCCGCCCGCCAGAAGACCATCAAGAAAGAACTGGAGTGGGTGCGGCAGAATCCCAAGGGCCGCCAGGCCAAGGCCAAGGCCCGCATGGCGCGGTTCGAGGAGCTGTCCTCCTACGAATACCAGAAGCGCAACGAAACGCAGGAAATCTTCATTCCCGTCGGCGAGCGCCTGGGTAATGAAGTGGTGGAATTCAACGGCGTCAGCAAGGCGTATGGCGACCGTCTGCTGATCGATAACCTCAGCTTCAAGGTGCCTCCCGGCGCCATCGTCGGCATCATCGGCCCCAACGGCGCGGGCAAGTCCACGCTGTTCCGCATGCTTGCCGGCCGCGAGCAGCCGGATTCGGGTACGGTCACGCTGGGCCAGACGGTCAGGGTCGCCTATGTCGATCAGTCCCGCGATTCGCTGACCGACGGCAAAACGGTATTCGATGCCGTCGCGGATGGCGCCGATGTACTGACCGTCGGCAAGTTCGAAATGTCCTCGCGCGCCTATCTGGGCCGCTTCAACTTCAAGGGTGGCGACCAGAACAAGATCGTCGGGCAGCTGTCCGGCGGCGAACGCGGCCGGCTGCACCTGGCCAAGACGCTGATCGCCGGCGGCAACCTGCTGCTGCTGGATGAACCCTCCAACGACCTGGACGTCGAAACCCTGCGCGCCCTGGAAGATGCGCTGCTCGAATTCCCGGGCAGCGTGATGGTGATCAGCCACGACCGCTGGTTCCTGGACCGCATCGCCACGCACATCCTGGCGTTCGAAGGCGATTCGCAGGTCGTCTTCTTCGATGGCAATTACCAGGAATATGAAGCGGACAAGCGGCGCCGCCTGGGCGAGGAAGGCGCCAAGCCCAAGCGCCTGCGATACAAGCCGTTGAAGTAAGTGTAGGTGCAGGGCCGTGGGCGGCAGCACGCCGCCCACCCACCCACAAGATAAAGGACCAGGGGCATCAAACCCGGCGGGAGACTGCGATGCCGATACACGATGCAGCGGATTGCACGGTCTTGATCGTGGACATGCAGGCGAGGCTGATGCCCGTGATCCACGATGGCGCGGCCGTGCTTGCCGCCGCCACGCGGCTCGCGGCCGGCGCGGTGCTGCTGGATGTGCCCGTGGTGGCGACAGAGCATCACCGCGCCGCGCTGGGCGCGACACTGGACGACGTCGGCCAGCACGCGCGGGCGGTCTTCCGGAAGATGCATTTTTCCGCGGTGGACGAGCCCGGTTTCGGCAGCTGGCTGCCGAACGCCCGCGGGACGATTTTCGTGGCGGGCTGCGAAGCCCATATCTGCGTGCTCCAGACCGCGTTGGGCTTGCGCCGCGGTGGCCATCGTGTGCGCATGGTGGCCGACGCCTGCGGTTCCCGGCAGCCGTCCGACCGCGATTTTGCGCTGCAGCGCGCACGCGCGCACGGCATCGACGTCATGACCACCGAGATGGCCTTGTTCGAGTGGCTGGGCACGTGCGAGCACCCGCGCTTTCGCGACGTGTTACGTCTGGTCAAATAAGCGGCTGACCCGCAACACGGCCGGGCGCAACCGGCGGCCGACCGAACGTATTGACACAACTGCTGGGCAAGTCTCACACCCCTTGGGCCCGCCATTTGCAATGCTGGCTATGTCGTCCATGACATTGCGTCATCCATGACGGCATCGCCGAAAGCACCAGACGGCATCCGGCGTTATGGCCAGCCGCGGCGCTTTCGATGTCCGGAGAAAATCATGACAATCCAACATCTATCCAAACTCTGCGCGATCTCATTGCTGGCGTTGTCAGCGACGGGCTGTTCCACCTGGGACAGCATGAATCACCGGCAAAAGGCCACCGTAACGGGCGCCGGTATCGGCGGCGTGGCCGGCGCGGTGATCACCAACGGCGGTGTGCTCGGCACCGTGGGCGGCGCGGCCATCGGCGGCGTGATCGGCAACCAGGTCGGCAAGTAGGCTGGCAAGCGGGCGCGGTCCGGGCCGCGCCCCGTCGCCTGACCGGTATCGTACCCGGCGACGTTCCCCACAATTGAAAACGCGCCGCGGAGAGCTGGCCTGAGGGCAAGCCACCCGCGGCGCGCGGCATTTCGGCGCGGGCGAACCCGCGCGCAGGCCGCCTCAGGCCTGAGGCATTTCGATCTTCACTTCGAGGATCTCCAGGGTGTCCTGGCGTTCCACATGGACCTTGATGTCGTCCGGATCGATTTTCACGTACTTGGAGATGACGGCGATCAATTCTTGCTGCAACTGCGGCAGGTAATCGGGCGAGCCGTCACGTCCCGAGCGTTCATGAGCCAGGATGATCTGCAGGCGTTCCTTGGCGACGCTGGCCGATGACTTTTTCTGGCCGAGCAGGAAGGACAGAAGGGACATCGATTACTTGCCTCCGAATATGCGTTTCAGAAAACCGGGCTTCGCATAGTCGGTGAAACGCAGCGAACGCTCCTCGCCCAGATAGCGGGCGACCACATCCTTGTACGCTTCCGCGACGTCGGTATCCTTCAGGTGGATCGCCGGCAGGCCCTGGTTCGAGGCTTGCAGGACGGACTCGGATTCGGGAATGACGCCGATCAGCTTGATGCGCAGGATGTCTTCGATATCCGACAGCGAGAGCATCTCGCCTTCCGACACGCGCTTGGGGTTGTACCGCGTCAGCAGCAGGAACTCCTTGACGGGTTCGTCGCCTTCCACGGCGCGCTTGGACTTGGCGGCCAGGATCCCCAGGATGCGGTCCGAGTCGCGCACGGACGAGACTTCGGGGTTGGTGACGACCAGCGCATCGTCGGCGTAGTAGGCGGCCAGCAGCGCGCCGGTTTCGATGCCGGCGGGCGAATCGCAGACGATGTAGTCGAAACCCATCTCTTTCAGATCGTCGATGACCTTGCCCACGCCTTCCTGCGTCAGCGCGTCCTTGTCGCGCGTTTGCGAGGCCGGCAGCACGAACAGGTTCTCCAGCTGCTTGTCCTTGATCAGCGCCTGCTTCAGCGATGCTTCACCCTGGATGACGTTGACGAAGTCGTACACCACCCGACGTTCGCATCCCATGATCAGATCCAGATTGCGCAGGCCCACGTCGAAATCGATCACCGCGGTCTTGTGCCCGCGCATCGCGAGGCCGGAAGAAAAACTGGCGCTGGTAGTCGTCTTGCCCACCCCGCCCTTGCCGGAAGTGACCACAACAGTACGCGTCATGTCGATAGAACCCTTATGTCCTGAGCAGATAAATCGCAGTATCGTAAAGCAAAACTGCGGGTTTAGCGTTTCTTCAACGCCCACGGCAACTGTTGGTCACCAAGTCCCCCGTGAGGGCTCCGTCACGCTTTCAGCGCTTCGATACGTAAAGTGTCGCCATCCAGGCGGACCAGCGCGGGTTGGCCGTGCAGATTGGCATCCAGCTTGTCCTCGACCACCCGATACACCCCGGCGACGGCCAAAAGCTCCGCGTCCAGGTGCGTGGTGAAAATCCGCGCCGATGTATCGCCGCGCGCACCCGCCATCGCCTTGCCGCGCAACGGGCCGTAGACATGGACATTGCCGTCGGCGATCACTTCAGCGCCGGGGCTGACCATGCCGATGACCACCAGGTCCGTGTGGCGCGCGTAGACGCGCTGGCCGGAACGCAGCGGGCGGCTGATGACCAGTGCCGATGACGACTGCGGATCGGCTGGGGTGGGGCTGGGTGACGACGTGGTTTCGCGCGCGGCGCGGGTAGGCAGCGGTTCGCGCGTGCGCGTGCCGGCCGCCGCTTGCGGGCCTGGCTTCGCTTGCGCGGTGGCCTGCCCGTCCTGGCCCGCGGGGGCGACATCGCCCTTGCGGCCGGGTTTCCCGTGGGAAACGGTGGACGCGCCTGGGCTTCCCGTCGCGGGCTGGGTGCCATTCGCCTCAGCCTTGGCGCCGGCCGTGCCGGACTCGGCGGTTCCGGGCTGGCTGGCGTCCCCGGTCACGCCTTGATGGGCGCCGCCGGCATCGTCAGGCGGTGCGGTGGCGCCGCTGTCGCCTTGCGGGGCCGGCGCGGCGGTCAGGGCGGCGGCGGGTTGGGTAGGCAGGGGCGGAGGCGTATTGCCGGCGTCCGTTGGCGCGACCCGCGCCGGGGGCGTCGAGAGCTCGACGGGCGCGAGCCCCGCATCCTTGGCGGCTTGCAGATTGTCGCCCTCGGCGACCACGCCGATGGGGGGCAGGTTGTGGCCGCGCAGCGCATCCAGCAGCGCCGGCCAGTCCACCAGGCCTTCGACCCGGCTTGCGTCTATGACGACGGGTTCGTTTTCGAAGAAGCTGCCGGCGTCGGCCATGCGCTTGTCCAGGGCGGCGGCCAGCCGCCCGATATCGGCGCTATGCAGTACGACGCGCACGGCATAGAGCGTGGCGCTTTTGAAGTCCAGGGCAAGGGGATCAGAGCTCATCTTGGCAGCGGAAAGACCGGGGAGACCCCCGGTTAACGGAACGTCGGGCATGATAACCGAGCGGGCCCCCGCGGGGATGGGGGCCATGGACATCGCCGCGCACCCGGTGTCGCGCTCGCCACGGGCACATGCCTTGCGCGATGCCGTTCCCGTGCCGTACCGGCCCGACAAGGAGAACGTCCATGACGAACCGCCACGCACCCCGGCGTCCTGCCGGCCTTAGCGGACAGGAAGAGGAAGCGCTGCGCACCCTGGAAAAAGGCTATGACCCCGACGGCGGCGCGCTGCCGGATCCGGAACTGCCGGTTCACGACCATCGTGACCGCAAGCCGGGCGACGGCGCGGTGGATGCCCCGGACGATGAGGCCGGCAAGTCGAGGCAAACAGGTGTCGCGCGTCCGGCCGGGGCTGCCGGCGGACGCCGCGAGGAATCGGCATCGCGCGGCGCGCTGGGCGATGCCGAGAAAAAAGGGCTGTTGCCTTCCGGCTCGGTGGCGGCGCCGCCGATGGACCGGCCCGAGGACACCTCCGCCGGGCCAGCCAACCTGGACCCGGACACCGCGCGGCGCCGGCCGTAACCGCTACATCGCCATGCAATGTCCCGGCCGGCGCGGCGGCATGGCTGGGGCCTGTTCCCGGGGGACTTCAAGTGCGGGGGGCTGGTTCAGCCTTGCCCCCAGGAGTCCTTCAAGGTCACGACGCGGTTCAGGATGGGCGCATCGGGCGTCGACGTCACGCTGTCCAGCGTGAAATAACCCAGCCGTTCGAACTGCCACGTCACGCCGGGCTCCAGCTGCGTGCCCGGTTCCAGCCAGGCCTGGACAGTCTTGCGGGAGTCGGGATTCAACGCCGCGATGAAGTCCTTGTCGCCGGCGTCGGGATGCGGGTCCGCGAACAGGCGGTCGTACAGGTGTATGGTCGCGCCGACCGCGTGGGCCGCGCTGACCCAGGTAATCGTGCCCTTGACCTTCACGCTGTCCGCGCCGGGCGTTCCGCTGCGAGTCTCCGGCAGGTATTCGGCCTGCACCTCGACCACATTGCCCTGCTCGTCCTTCACGAACCCGGTACAGCGCACCACATAGCCGTACTTCAATCGCACCATATTGCCCGGGTACAGGCGGAAGTACTTCTTGGGCGGTTCCTCGCGGAAGTCGTCCTGCTCGATCCACAGCGTGCGGGAGAACGGGAATTCGCGCTGGCCCTGCGCGGGATCGTGCGGATTGCGCGGCGCGCTGCACGTTTCGACACGGTCTTCGGGATAGTTGGTGATGACCAGCTTCAGGGGCTGGAGCACGGCCACGGAACGCGGCGCCACCGGGTCCAGTTCGTCACGCACGGCTGCTTCGAGCAGGCTGTAGTCGATGCGCGACTCCGACTTGGAGATGCTGGTCCGATCGCAGAACAAACGGATCGCGGAAGCCGGATAGCCGCGGCGGCGCATGCCGAACAGGGTCGGCATGCGCGGGTCGTCCCAGCCGTCCACGTGGCCGTCGCGAACCAGCTGCAGCAGCTTGCGCTTGCTGGTCACGACGTAAGTCAGGTTCAGCCGCGCGAATTCGTATTGGTGCGGCAGGGGGCGCGCCAGCAGGCCGAGCTCGGCCAGCCGGTCCAGCGTCCAGTCGTAGAACGGCCGCTGGTCTTCGAACTCCAGCGTGCAAATGCTGTGCGTGATGCCTTCCAGCGCGTCCTCGATGGGATGCGCCCAGGTGTACATCGGATAGATGCACCACTTATCGCCCGTGCGGTGATGCGTGGCGTGGCGCACGCGGTAAATGACCGGATCGCGCAGATTGATATTCGGCGAGGCCATGTCGATGCGGGCGCGCAATACCATGCTGCCGTCCGGATGCTTGCCGTCGCGCATTTCCGCCAGCAGGTCCAGCGATTCCTGCGCCGGACGGTCGCGCCAGGGCGAATCCTTGCCGGCTTCGGTCAGCGTGCCGCGATTGGCGCGGATTTGCTCCGGCGACTGCTGGTCCACGTAGGCGTAGCCGGCGCGGATCAGCGCCTGCGCGAATGCATACATGGTGTCGAAGTAATCGCTGGCGAAATACAGCTGTTCCCGCCCGCCCGGGTCTTTCCAGTCGAAGCCCAGCCAGCGCACCGCTTCGATGATGGCATCGACGTATTCCTGGTCTTCCTTTTCGGGATTGGTGTCGTCGAAGCGCAGATGGCAGGCGCCGCCGTAGTCCCGCGCCAGCCCGAAGTTCACGCAGATGCTCTTGGCGTGGCCGATGTGCAGGTAGCCGTTGGGCTCCGGCGGGAAGCGCGTGCGGATGCGGGCAGGATCCAGGCCGCCCTGGGCCTGCACCGAGGCCGGACCGGGAACGCCGGCCCAATGCTTGTCTTTGAAGCGTTCGGCCTTGAGATCGGCTTCGATGATGTGCCGCAGGAAGCTGGCGGCGGCAGGGGGCGGGGAAGCAGTGGTCATGCTGTGCGGGAAAAGGCGGCGGCAAAGGGACAATTTTGCCACGTTCGGGGCCCGCCGCCTTGCGGAAGGTCAGGGTTGCCCATTCCGGAGGCGCGATTGGCGCAAACTACGTCTAAACTAGCGCCCACCATGAGCATCCCCCCTTTATTCCTGGGACGTCTGCAGTTCATCGGCAGCCTGGCATTCGTGGCGCTTTTCATGGCCCTGGCCCTGGCGCTGTCCTGGCTGCTGTTGTATTTCAAGCTGCGCGCCCGCACCAGCGGCGATGCCGGCTGGACCTCCGCCTATCGTTTCTGGGTGCGCATCTTCGCCCTTGCCTTCATCCTGGCGCTGGCCTGCGGCGTGCCCGTACTGTTGCAGCTCGGCACCGTGTGGTCCGGGCTGATGGACAAGATAGGCAATGTGGCAGGGCCGTTGGTGGGTTTCGCCGTCCTGTCGGTGTTCGCGTTGAAGTCCTGCTTCCTGGGCGTGATGCTGTTCGGCCAGCGTCGCGTGTCGGAAATCGTCCATACCCTCTCGGTGCTGATGGTCGCGCTGGGGCATCTGGCCACCGTTTTCTGGGTGCTGGCCCTGGTGTCGTGGGCGCAGACCCCGGATGGCGCGGTCGCCGTGGACGGCCGGTTTCAGATCTACGATTGGGCCAGGGTGGTGTTCAACCCCGCGCTGGGATGGATGCTGGGCTCTACCGTCCTGGGCGCGTTGCTGACGGCGGCTTTCCTGATCATGGGCATTACCGCCTGGCAGGCCTTGCGCCGGCCGCTGGACGACGGCGAACGCCTGGGTTTCCGCGCCGCGCTGGGCCTGGCCTGCATCGCGGCGGCGCTGCTGGCGCCGGTAGGGGCGGGGATGGGCAAGCTTATCGCGCACTACCAGCCGGCCAAGGCGGCCGCCGCCGCCCCTTATTGGCATGAGGGCGACCCGCCCGACCTGGTCGTGCTGGGCTGGCCGGACGCCGACAGCGCCACCAGCCACGGCGTCTGGACGCTGAAAGACGCGGCGGCGCGCTGGCTGGGCCGCAACGTCAATGGCCATTTCCTGGCCCTGGAAAACTACGCCAACATGCAACCGCCGGTGGCGCTGACATTCTGGTCCCTGCGGGGCGTGGCGATACTGGCGATCCTGATGACCTGCGCCGCCTGGGCCACGCTGCTCAAGCTGCGCAAGCGTGGCTTCGATCCCTCCTTCCTGTCGCGGCGCTGGTTGCGCGCGCTCGCGTTGATGACGTTTTCCGGCGCGGCCTTCGTGGCTGTCGGCTGGATATTCACGGCGGTGGGCATCCAGCCCTATGCGGTGAACGGTGCCGTCACGCAGTCGGAAATCCTGGGAACGGCCTCGCCGCGCGCGCTGTTGTACGGGACGCTGGGCTATGCGGTGCTGTACGGGGTGCTGGGCACGGCCTTCGTGCGCATGCTTTTCCATGCCGCGCGCTATGGCGTCGTGCCGGTGCGCAGGATGGCGGGAGTCGCATCATGATCGCCACGCTTGCCGCGTCGCTGGGCCTTGCCCCGGACGATCCCTCTTTCTGGATGCCTTTGGTGTTCATGGGAATGCTGTTCGTGCTGGTGGTGGCCGGTACGGTGCTGGACGGCTTCGACCTGGGCGTCGGTATCCTGCTGCAGCTGGCGCCCACCGAGGACCGCGGCCGCATGATGGCACTGCTCAGCCCCTGGCGCGATGCCAACGAGTTCTGGCTGTTGCTCGGTATCGGCCTGTTCGCCGCGGCGTTCCCATTTGCCTGGGGGAACGTGCTGGGGCAGCTCTACGCGCCGTTGACACTGATGGTGCTGGGCGTCGTGTTGCGCAGCGTGTCGTATGAGTTCCGGCTGCGCGCGCGCACCGAATCCAAGCCGCGCTGGGTAACGGCATTCTGGATCGGTTCGCTGATGACGGCCTTCGGCCAGGGCATGGCCCTGGGCCGTATTGCGACCGGGTATCAGAATACCGCCGGCTACCACGGTTTTTCGCTGTTCGTCGGTTTATGCGCGGTGGCGGCCTACGTGCTGCTCGGTGCCTCGTGGCTGACGATGCGGGTGGATGGCGATCTGCAGCGCCGCGCGGTGCAGTGGGCGCGGCACGCGATCCGCTGGACCGCGGCGGGCATGGTGGCCATCGCGGTTACGCTGGGCCTGGCCAACGCCGGCATTTTCTATAAGTGGAGCAACCTGTCCCATCTTGGCCTCGCCGTCGCGGTGTGGGTGGCCATGCTGCTGGGTTTCGTCGGTACGGAAATGGTCCTGATGCGCTTGCCGCGGCACGCCGAACGTTTCAGCTGGGTGCCGTTCGTCGCCTGCGTGGGGCTGTTCCTGCTGATGCTGACCGGGCTGGCATACAGCATGTTCCCTTTCCTGATCCTGGACGACATGACGCTGTGGGATGGCGCGGCTTCGCTCGGATCGATGCGGCTGGTGCTATCCGGGGCGATCGTGGCCATTCCGCTGATCCTGGTGTTCAACATCCTGGCCTACCGGTCGCTATTCGGCAAGGCGCGGCGTCCCGCGAACGCCATCGCCGGCATGCCCGGACGGCAGTGAGCCGCCGCGGCCCGCTGCGCCTCAATTGCGCAGCGGCAGGGCGATTTCCACGCGCAGCCCGCCGCTTGCCGCGGTGCCCAGGGTAAGCGTGCCGCCATGGGCGCGCGTGATGGCTTCGACCAGCGCCAGCCCCAGCCCCACATTGCCTGTCCGCGTGCGCGCATCGTCAAGCCGGGCGAACGGCCGCAGCGCCTCGGACCGGCGGTCCGCCGGGATCCCTTTGCCATGGTCGGCGACGCACAGTACGGCCATGCCGTCGCGTTCGGCCAGCGATACCTCCACCGGCGGCGCGCCATGGTGCAGGGCATTGCCGATCAGATTGTCCAGCAGGCGGGCCAGCGCGACCGCATCGCCCTGCACCGTCATCGGTTGATCGCTGTCGATGCGCAGCTCCACCGGGGATCCCGCGCCCTTCCAGCCCTGCACGCGCTCGGTCAGCCACTCGGCAAGCGGGACGGGGGCATATCGGTAACCCGCCGGATCGGTGCCGCGCACGAAGCCGATGAACTGGTCGACCATGTATTGCATGTCCTGGAGGTCCTTGCGCAGGCCCTCCGTCAACACGGCATCGTCGGACATTTCGATGCGCAGCCACATGCGCGAAAGAGGCGCCTTCAGGTCGTGCGGCAGGCCGGCCAGCAGCGTGCGGCGGACGGACTCCGATTCCTGCAGCGCGTTCAGCATGGCATTGAAGCGTTCGCCCAGCACGCGGGTCTCGTGCGGACCGGACGGCACGACGCGCTGCGGTTGGCCCGCGGCAAGTTTGTCGGCGGCTTCGGCCAGGCGGGTGATGGGACGCGTGATATGCCAGGAAAAACCGCCCGCCAGTATCAGTACCACGCCGAAGGTGGCCAGCCATGTGATGACGATGGGCGTCGCCAGCGGCGGGTCCAGCCGGTCCAGCGGAATGACGAGCCATTCGCGCAGTTGCGGCGCGTCCTCGCTGCTGGGATTGGGCGCCAGGGAAATGAAGACCTCCGGCCGCGGCCCGCGCGACAGCGCGACGCGGGTGCCGTCGTTCAGGCGATTGTTCAGCTGGTGCACCAGGCCGCGCAGGTCGCGGCGGATGTCGTTGTCCTCGCCATCGGGACGATTCCGGCGGTATTCGCGGATCTCGGCCATCCGGGCATCGCGGTCGGCGGCCGACACGCCATCGCGCAGGGGAGGCGGCGGCAGTCCGCCGCCATGGAAGCGCGCCAGTTGCGCCTCGGCGGGAAGGGTGCGGGCCCACAGATGCCACTGTCCGCCGGAGGCATCGCGCACGAAGCCGGCGCGGTCCTCCGCCGGCACTTCCGATACCGCGGCGCGCAACGTGCGTATCGTCGTGACGATGTAGTCCATTACCACGTCGTCGATGAACCGTTGCCGGTAGTGCGAGCCCACGGCAAGCGTGCCCGCCTGGGCCAACAGCATGCAACCGAGCACGAGCAGTATCAGGCGGGTGCGCAGGGAATGCGGAAGCAGGGAGCGCGGCGAAAACCTGGTCACGGCGAGAATCGGTAGCCTATGCCCCATACCGTCTGGATCCAGCGCGGTTGCTTGGGGTCGTCCTCGATGGCGCGGCGCAGGCGCAGGATGGCGATATCGATGGCGCGGTCGTTCCGTTCGCCGGCGTCGTCGTCGCGGGCCAGGGCCAGCAGGCGTTCGCGCGACAGCGGCTTGCCGGCGTTGCGGACCAGGGCTTCCAGCAGATTGATTTCCCCGCCGGTCAGCTTGACGGCCACGCCGTCGCGCAGCAATTGGCGCGTGGCGGGGTCGAAGACGAAGGGGCCGAAATTCACGGGCGCGTCGCGCGTCAGCGCCGAGGGGCCCTTCTTGCGGCGCAGGACGGCTTCGATGCGCGCCAGCAGTTCGCGGGGATCGAAAGGCTTGCCCAGGTAATCGTCGGCACCGGCCTCCAGGCCGATGATGCGATCCACGGCTTCATCGCGGGCCGTCAGCAGGATTACCGGAATGTCCTCACCCTGTTCGCGCAGCCGCCGGCAGGCATCGGCGCCGTCGCCGCCGGGCAGCATCCTGTCCAGGACCAGAAGGTCCGGGGCATAGCGGGCAATGCGCGCCGGCAGGTCGGCGGCATCGGGCGCCAGCAGGGTGTCGTAGCCGTGCCGGTTCAGATAGTCGGCCAGCAGTTGCCGCAGCGCGGGGTCGTCGTCGACGACCAGCAATTTAGTATGAGGTGTTTCCATGTCCGCATATTGCGAGGCCGGGGCCCCGCGGGCAAGGGGAGGAAATGGACTGAAATCGGAAATCGACCCGAACTATAAAGCACGGCCCCATTCGGCTCCGATTAAAATACGCCGTTCCAGGGGGAGGTGGAGTTTTGTAACGGCCAGGATGACGGCTTTCAGTTGCAATCCCGATAGATAACGTCGATCCCGGCACCGGAACTTTGGCCTTATGCATGTTTTTGTCCCGCGGCGCGCCTGCCGCGCCGCGCTTGCCGTCGCATTGGCCTGCTGCGTCCACGGGGGCGCCGTAGCCGCGGAGGCTCTCGCATATCCCGCACCCTCGATGTCGGGCGCCGGCGCGCGCGCTCCGGTCCTGCTTGCCCAGGCGGGCCGCGGCCTGGGTGTGCTGGCGCCGGCCTTGCCGCTGCCGGTCAGGCCCCCAGGCCAGGGGCAGATCACCGCCGAGCTGCTGCCCTGCCAACCCGTGCCGCCGTTGCAGGCTGAAGCGCCGGCGGGAGACGCCGGCACGGACGCCGCCGGGCCGGCCATGGATACGGCCAAGGGCGCCGATAGCTCGACGACATCGCCTGCGGATACCGCCAGGGGCGCGGACGGCTCGGCGGTTTCCCCGACGAATCCCGCCAAGGGTCCCGGTTCAATCGGGTCGTCTCCGGACCCCGCCAAGGATGTCGCCCCCACCATCGCCGACGCGGGGATGGCCGCTGGCCAGGGCCAGCCTGCCGCCGAGGCGGGCGGGGAGGCGGCGCCACTGGACTGCATCGCCGTGCCGACCGCGGCGGCGGAAGCCGCGGATTCCACCGCCGGCGGCCTGGACCTGGACTACGTCCCGCTGCCTCCGGGGTCCACGCCGGTCAAGTGGGGGCGGCCCCTGGGCACGCCCAAGCCCTGGTTTGCCGGGATATCGCCGCAGGGCGGCATGCAATTGGGCGAGCGCAATCTGACATATCGCAACGTGGAGGGGCCGTCGGTGTCCCTGGGCTCGCTGACACCTTTTTCCCCCGCCTGGAGCAGCGCCGCCACGATAGGGGGCGTGCAGGTGTCCAACCTCACCACCAGCAGCGATGCCACGGTCCCTGAAGGCAAGCTGGGCTATTCCTCCGTATGGGGACGCATAGACAACACCGATCCCGGCCTGACGGCGGGCGGCGTTCAATATGGCCCGACCGCCGGCAGCAACAGCCTGCGCTACGGGGTCACGCCCGACATCACCCTGGAGGGGCAGGTCCAGAGCGCCCACGCCCTGACCGCCACCGGCCTGGGCACCACCTACTCGATGGGCGAGTGGGGCACGCTGCAGGGCGGCGCGACGCAGAGCCGTTTCGATACCTCGCAGGGCTGGCGCTACAGCCTGGGCTACAACGTCAAGGTGTTCGATACGCTGAAACTGGGCTACGGCAACGAACTGACCAGCAGCGGCTACGGCGACCTCTCCACTTACCAGGACGGCGCCACCGCGACCGCCCAATGGCGCAATACCTTTTCGGCCGGCCTGCCGATCAGCGGCTGGGGCGAACTCAGCGGCACTTATTCCGGGCTGCGCGACACCACCGGCGAAATGCTGGAACGGCGCTACGGCATTTCCCAAAGCATGATGCTGTCGCCCAATGTCCGCCTGGCCGTGGGCGCCGATCACGACGTGGTCAGCGGCGACTACGGCGTCAATATGCAACTGACCATGCCCATCGGCGGGCGATAGTGCCGTTCCCGGCACAGCGCGCGCGTGCAGGTTTGCCCGCTCCTATAAAATGCCGCGCATGATGCAATCGGCTTTCCTTCATGTCTGAGCCGCGCGCCCTGGAAGTCCTGCGGCGCGTCTTCGGCTACGAATCCTTCCGCGGCGAGCAGCAGGCCATCGTGGATCACGTCATCCAGGGCGGCGATGCGCTGGTCCTGATGCCCACCGGCGGCGGCAAGTCGCTCTGCTACCAGGTGCCCGCGCTGGTCCGCGAAGGCACCGGGGTGGTGGTATCGCCGCTGATCGCCTTGATGCAGGACCAGGTCGATGCGCTCACCGAGCTCGGCGTGCGCGCGGCCTATTTGAATTCCACCCAGGATTGGCGCGTCGCGCGGGATGTCGAACGCGCATTCCTGGACGGCGAACTCGATCTTCTCTACGTGGCACCCGAACGCCTGCTGACCGACCGCTGCCTGGAATTGCTCGAACGCGGCCGTATCGCGCTGTTCGCCATCGACGAGGCGCACTGCGTGTCGCAATGGGGGCACGACTTCCGTCCGGAATACATGGGCTTGTCGCTGCTGCACGAACGCTGGCCGCAGGTGCCGCGCATCGCGCTGACGGCAACCGCGACGGCGGTGACGCGCACGGAAATCGCCCAGCGGCTGGCGCTGGACGAGGCGCGCCATTTCGTCGCCAGCTTCGACCGCCCCAACATCCGCTACCGCATCGTCGAAAAGAACGAGGTGCGCAAGCAACTGCTTGACCTGATCCGCAGCGAGCACGCCGGCGATTCGGGCGTGGTCTATTGCCTGTCGCGCGCACGGGTGGAGGAAACCGCCGAATTCCTCTCCAACAACGGGGTGCTGGCCTTGCCCTACCATGCCGGGCTGGGCGCGGCGGTGCGCTCGGCGAACCAGTCGCGCTTCCTGCGCGAGGACGGCATCGTCATGGTTGCCACGATCGCCTTCGGCATGGGCATCGACAAGCCGGACGTGCGCTTCGTCGCGCATATCGACCTGCCGAAGTCGGTGGAAGGCTACTACCAGGAAACCGGGCGCGCGGGTCGCGATGGATTGCCGGCCACGGCGTGGCTGGCCTACGGTCTGCAGGACGTGGTGCAGCAACGCCGCATGATCGACGAATCCCCGGGCGACGAGTCGTTCCGGCGCCGCCTGGGCCAGCAACTGGACGCCATGCTGGGGCTGTGCGAAACCGTCGAATGCCGGCGCGTGCGCCTGCTTGCCTATTTCGGGCAGCAAATCACTGCCTGCGGCAATTGCGACGTCTGCCTGGATCCGCCGCAGGCATGGGACGGGACGGTGGCGGCGCAGAAGGTGCTGTCGGCCGTGTACCGGCTATGGAAGGAGCGCGGGCAGCGCTATGGCGCCGGCCACATCATCGATATCCTGCGCGGCAAGACCACCGATCGCGTGAACCAGTACGGACACCATACGCTGTCCGTCTTCGGCGTCGGGGCGGACTTATCGGATTCCGCCTGGCGCGGCGTCCTGCGCCAGCTGCTGGCGCAGGGGCTGCTGACCGTCGATACCGAAGGCTACGGGACGCTGGCATTGACGGAAGCCAGCAGGGACGTCCTTAAAGGCGAGCGCCAGTTGATGCTGCGCCGGGAGTCTCCCAAGGCTGCCCGGGCAGGCAAGAGCGCCGGGACGCGCTCGCGGGCCCCCGTGGCGGAACTCCCCGCCGATGCGCAACCGGTGTTCGAGGCCTTGCGTGCATGGCGGGCCGGGGTCGCCCGCAACCATGGCGTGCCGGCCTATGTCATTTTCCATGACGCCACCTTGCGCGAAATCGCCCTGGCCCGGCCGGAAACGGCCGATGAACTGGGCGGCATCAGCGGAGTAGGCGCGCGCAAACTGGAAGCCTACGGCGACGAAATCCTGGAATGCGTGGCCGGCTTCGCCTGAATTTCAGCCGCCGAACAGGTCCCCGCTGCCGCCGGCCGTGCCGGCGGGAGGCGCCAGGCCCAGGTGGCGCCAGGTGGTCTGCGTGGCCATGCGGCCGCGCGAGGTGCGTTGCAGGTAGCCGTGCTGGATCAGGTAGGGCTCGATGACGTCCTCGATGGTGTCGCGTTCTTCACCGATGGCCGCGGCGAGGCTGTCGACCCCGACCGGCCCGCCGTCGAACTTGTGCACGATGGCTTCCAGCAGCTTGCGGTCCATCAGGTCCAGGCCCTGGGGATCGACCTCCAGCATGGACAGCGCCGCGCCCGCGACTTTCGCGTCGATGTGGCCTTGCGCCTTGACCTCGGCGTAATCGCGCACGCGCCGCAGCAGCCGGTTGGCGATGCGGGGCGTGCCGCGCGAACGGCGCGCGACTTCGTCGGCGCCTTCCGGCGTGATGCTGGCCTGCAATAGGGCGGCACTGCGGGTAACGATGTGGGCCAGGTCGGTGGCGTTGTAGAACTCCAGCCGCGACACAATGCCGAAGCGGTCGCGCAGGGGGTTGGTCAGCATGCCGGCGCGGGTGGTGGCGCCGACCAGGGTAAAGGGTTGCAGATCCAGCTTGACGCTGCGCGCCGCGGGGCCTTCGCCGATCAGAATGTCGATCTGGAAGTCTTCCAGCGCCGGGTAGAGGATTTCCTCGACGACCGGCGACAGGCGATGGATTTCATCGATGAACAGGACGTCGTTCTTTTCCAGGTTGGTCAGGAGCGCGGCCAGGTCGCCCGGGCGCTCGAGCACGGGGCCGGAGGTCTGGCGCAGCTGCACGCCCATTTCGTGCGCGATGATGTGGGCCAGCGTGGTCTTGCCCAGGCCGGGGGGGCCGAACAGCAGGACATGGTCGAGCGCCTCGCCGCGCTTGCGGGCGGCCGCGATGAAGATCTCCAGCTGTTCGCGCGCGCGGTCCTGGCCGACGTAGTCGCGCAGAATCTTCGGGCGCAGGGCGCGTTCGATGGACTCTTCGTTGGGCGATACGGGCTGCGGCGCGACCAGGCGGCCGGCGTCGGGACGGGACGAGAGAGAGTCGGACTGGATGGCCATGTCGGGAGGGGCAAGGATAGCCCGCCTATCGTACACCACAGGCTCGTCCGGCCATGGCGGCGCGTGCCGCGCTGGTCTATGATCCCCCGGTTTTTCCATTCTTCCTGCCGAGGAAATTCCATGTCGCGCCAATTGCCCACCTACACCGATGTTGTCGCCGCCAGCGAAAGATTGCAGGGCGCTGCCCATCGCACGCCTGTCCTGACCTCCGGCACCGCCGACGCGCGTGCCGGGGCGCGGGTCTTCTTCAAATGCGAAAACTACCAGCGCATGGGCGCCTTCAAGTTTCGCGGCGGCTATAACGCAATCGCGCGGCTGACGCCCGAACAGCGGCGCGCCGGGGTGCTGACTTTTTCCTCCGGCAATCATGCCCAGGCGATCGCGCTGGCGGCGCGCCTGCAAGGCGTATCGGCCACCATCATCATGCCGCTGGATGCGCCGGCGGCGAAACGCGCGGCAACGGAAGGGTACGGCGGCAAGGTCGTAACCTACGATCGCTACAAGGAAGACCGCGAGGCCGTCGCCACGCGCCTGCAGGCGGAAACGGGCGCGACGCTGATCCCGCCTTACGACCATTTCGATGTCATCGCGGGACAAGGCACGGCCGCCAAGGAATTGTTCGAGGAAGTGGGGGAACTGGACTACCTGTTCGTGTGCCTGGGCGGCGGCGGGCTGCTGTCGGGCTCCCTGCTGAGCGCGGCGGCGCTCAGCCCATCGTGCAAGGTGTATGGCGTCGAGCCCGAGGCCGGCAACGATGGCCAGCAGTCGCTGCGGGCCGGCCACGTCATCCCCATCGCCACTCCCAAGTCGATCGCCGACGGCGCACTGACGACGCATCTGGGCGAGCTGACCTTCCCCATCATCCAGAAGCATGTCACCGACATCGTCACGGTCGCCGATCCGCAGCTGGTGGATACGATGAAGTTCTTCGCCGAACGCATGAAGATGGTGGTAGAGCCCACCGGCTGCCTGGGCGCCGCGGCGGTGCTGGAACGGGTCGTTCCGGTGCGCGACGCGCGCGTCGGTGTCATCATCAGTGGCGGCAATGTGGATCTGAAAGCATACGCGGGCTTCCTCGCGTCCTGATCCATGCCCGGCCGATCGCCGGCCCGTGCTTGCGTCAACCCGGGCCGCCGGCGCAGAATCGACGCTGTTTGCCACATCGACCTGGGGTGACGGATGCGTATCCTTATCATAGGCGGCACCGGCTTCATCGGCCGGCACCTGGTGGCGCGGCTGGGCGTGGCGCAGCACCAGGTGCATGTTCCGACGCGGCTGTACGCGCGCGGACGGGATCTCCAGGTCGTGCCTACCGTGACCCTGTCGCAAACCGACGTGTACGACGACGCCGCGCTGGATGCGGTGCTGGCCGATTGCGATGTGGCGATCAACCTGGTCGGCATCCTGCATGACGGGCGCGGTCGTCCCTACGGCCAGGGCTATGCCCGGGCTCATGTCGAGCTGCCGCGCCGTATCGCGCAGGGCTGCGTGCGCCATGGCGTGCGGCGGTTGATACACGTGAGCGCCCTGGGCGCGGATTCCAACGGTCCCAGCATGTATCTGCGGTCGAAAGGCGATGGCGAGGCCGCGCTGCGCGACGCCTACGCCGCGGCCCGGGACGGCGCGTGGACCATCGTGCGCCCGTCGGTGGTCTTCGGCCATGACGATCGCTTTACCAATCTGTTCGCCGGCCTGGCGCGCTGGTTGCCCGTGCTGCCGCTGGCCGGCGCCCGGGCCCGCATGCAGCCGGTCTATGTGGAAGACGTGGCGGCCGCCATCGACGCGATGCTGTCCAACCCGCACACGTATGGCAAGGTCTACGAGCTGGCAGGGCCGCAGGTGCATACCCTGGGCGAGATCGCCGGCATGTGCGCGAAATGGAGCGGGCATCCGCGCAGCGTCATCAACATCCCGATGGGATTGGGCCGGCTGCAGGCCGGTGTCCTGGCCTGCCTGCCCGGCACGCCGCTGATGACCCCCGACAACCTGGACAGCCTGACCGTGGACAACGTGGCGCGCGAGCCCATGGCGCCGGAGCTCGGTGTGGTGCCCACGGCGATGGAAGCCGTCGTGCCGGGCTATCTGGCGAGCCCGCGGGCACGCGGCATTTAAGCCCGCCGTCAGCGCCGCGGCGCCGGCGTCCGGGCGCGGGCGCGTTCAGCGCACCAGGGCCTTCAGCGCCTGCCGTATGCCATCGGATACGCCGATGCCCTCGGGCAGGCCTTTGAGCGCAGCGAGCGATTCCTTGTCCGAATAGCCCAGCGCAAGCAGGGCGTTAAGGATATCCGACTGGCTATCCGGCACGGCGTGCGGCGTCGCGCCGATGTCCGCGCCCAGCTTGCCGCGCATTTCCAGCAGCAGCCGTTCCGCGGTTTTCTTGCCGATGCCGGGCACGCGCGTCAGCCGGCCGGATTCCTGCAGCGTGATGGCCTGGGCCAGGTCGGCCACCGATAACCCCGACAGGACGGACAGCGCGGTGCGCGCGCCGATACCGCTGACCTTGACCAGTTCGCGGAAGGCACTGCGTTCGGCGACAGTCGCGAACCCGTAGAGCAGGTGCGCATCCTCGCGCACGGTCAGGTGCGTGTAGAGCGAAACGCGGGCCCCGTTTTCGGGCAGGGCGTACAGGGTGCTCATGGGCACGTCCACGTCGTAGCCCACGCCGTTCACGTCCACGCAGACGGTGGGAGGCGATTTCTCGATAAGGATGCCGGTCAGTCGTCCGATCATTTGGTCTATGGCTTAGTGGGTTAGCCCGATAGGCGTCCGCCGCGCAGGCGCATGCCGGCGCGCCGCAGCGACAGAGGCTGATTCAAGGCGGCCAGCCGGTCCGCCAGGGGGCCGACGTGCGCGTGGCAGATGGCGCAGGCCAGCGCATCGGCCGAGTCGGGCGCGGGCAGGCCGTCCAGCGCCAGCAGGCGCCGTACCATTTCCTGTACCTGTTCCTTGGCGGCCCGTCCGGTGCCGACAACCGACTTCTTGATCTGCAGCGCGGTGTACTCGTGCACCGCCAGGCCGGTGTCGGCCATCGCGCACAGCGCGGCGCCGCGCGCCTGGCCGAGCAGCAGCGTGGAGGCGGGATTCGTGTTGAGGAAGACGATTTCCAGCGCGGCGACGTCGGGTCGCGTATCGCGAATAATGTCGCGCAGGTTGTCCAGGATGACTTTCAGGCGGTCGGCCAGCGCGTTCGCCGGCGGCACCACGACCGTGCCGCTGGCGACATAGCGCAGGCGCGAGCCTTCGGCGTCGATGATGCCGAAGCCGGTGCGGCGCAAGCCGGGATCGACGCCGAGGATGCGCATCAGTGCCGGAAATGACGGGTGCCGGTCAGCACCATGGCGATGCCATGCTCGTCGGCGGCCGCGATCACTTCGTCATCGCGCATGCTGCCGCCCGGCTGGATCACGCAATCCGCGCCGGCCGCGACCACCACGTCCAGGCCGTCGCGGAAGGGGAAGAACGCATCCGACGCGACGGCGGAGCCGCGCAGCGTCAGGCCGGCGTTCTCTGCCTTGATGGACGCGATGCGCGCCGAGTCCACGCGGCTCATCTGGCCCGCGCCCACGCCCAGGGTCATGCCGTCGGCGCAGAACACGATGGCGTTGGATTTGACGTACTTGGCGACTTTCCAGGCGAACATCATGTCCAGCATCTGCTGTTCGGAAGGCTGCTTGCGCGTCACTACCTTCAGCGCATCGGGCGCCACGGTAGACGCATCCGGTGTCTGCACCAGCCAGCCGCCGCCCACGCGCTTGACGTCGAACGGATTGTGGCCGGCGCCGGTCGGCACTTCCAGCACGCGCACGTTTTTCTTTTTGGCCAACAGCGCCAGCGCCGCTCCATCGTAGGCGGGAGCCAGCAGGACCTCCAGGAACTGCTCGCTGACCGCTTCGGCCAAGGCCGCGTCGACCGGGCGATTGAAGGCGATGATGCCGCCGAAGGCCGAGGTCGGGTCCGTCTTGAATGCCTTGCGGTAGGCCTCAAGTGCATGCTCGGCCACCGCGACGCCGCAGGGATTGGCATGCTTGACGATCACGCAGGCCGCGCTGTCGAAGGTGCGCACGCATTCCCAGGCGGCATCGGCATCGGCGATGTTGTTGTACGAAAGCTCCTTGCCTTGCAGCTGCCGGTAATTGCCCAACACGCCGGCCGGACGCTGCGTATCGACATAGAAGGCCGCGGACTGGTGCGGATTTTCGCCGTAGCGCAGGGCCTGCTGCTGGTGCATCTGGATGGTCAGCGTCTCGGGCCAGGGATGGCGTGCCGGCGCGGCTTCCTGGGCTGGCGCGGGCTCGGCCAGGCTGCTCAGGTAGGCGGCGATGGCCCCGTCATAGGCCGCGGTGTGCGCGTACACCTTGGTGGCCAGTGCCAGCCGCAGCGCGTAGGAGGTCGTGCCGCCGGCATCGATTTCCGCCAGGACGCGGGTGTAGTCGGCGGGATCGATCACGACGGTGACACCGCCCGCTTCCGTGCCGTGGTTCTTGGCCGCGGCGCGCAGCATCGCCGGCCCGCCGATATCGATGTTTTCCACCGCGTCCGCGAAGGTGCAGCCCTCGCGTGCGACGGTTTCGCGGAAGGGGTACAGGTTGACGACCAGCATGTCGATGCGGTCGATGCCCTGGGCCTGCAGCGTGGCCATGTGTTCCTTGCTGTCGCGGCGGGCGAGCAGGCCGCCGTGGATTTTCGGATGCAGCGTCTTGACGCGTCCGTCGAGGATTTCCGGCGACCCGGTATGCGCGGCGACTTCGGTGACTTGCAGGCCGGATTCCGCCAGCAGCTTGGCGGTGCCGCCGGTCGAGAGCAGGCGCACGCCGCGCGCCGCCAGCGAACGGGCGAATTCAACGATGCCGGTCTTGTCGGAGACCGAGATAAGGGCGGTTTCGATTTTCATGATGGAGTCGGGAAGGCGCGAGGCGGCGGCTGAGTGATCAAACGTGGATGTTGTGCGCGAGCAGTTTCTTGCGCAGGGTATTGCGCGTAATGCCCAGCATTTCGGAAGCGCGCGACTGGTTGCCGCCGGCCCGTTCCATCGCCATTTCGAGGACCGGCCGTTCTACGCAGCGCATCACCATTTCCCACATGTCGTGGGGTTCGGCGTCGCCGAGGTCTTCGAAATAGCGCTCCAGGCTGGCGCGCACGCATTCTTCCAGGACATCTTTTTTACTCATATAGGGGCACAACTATTTTTGTTTGTGTGACTGGCGTCAGGCCGCCAGCAGGGTTTGCGCGCGGTCGGCCTGCCCAGGGCGGCCGTCGCGCGGAAATTGGTCGAACCAGGCGCCGACGGCACGCGCCTGCGCGGCGGTATCGTCGATGCGGTTCATGGCGGCAAGGAAGTCGTCGGCGCCGGAAAGGCCTTCGACGTACCAGCCGATGTGCTTGCGCGCCGTCCGGACACCTGTATGTTCGCCGTAGAAGCGGTAGTGGTCGTCCAGGTGCTCGAGCAGCAGATCGCGCATTTCGCCGTAGGTCGGCGGGTCCAGCGTGGCCCCGGTGCGCAGGTAGTGGTCGATTTCCCGGAAGATCCACGGCCGGCCCTGGGCGGCCCGGCCGATCATCACGGCATCCGCGCCAGTGTAGTCCAGGACGCGGCGCGCTTTCTCGGGACTGTCGATATCGCCGTTGGCGACCACCGGGATCCGGACCGCGGCCTTGACGGCGCGGATGGTGTCATATTCGGCCTGGCCGGTGTAGAGATCGGCGCGCGTGCGGCCGTGCAGGGTCAGGGCGGCGATGCCGGCCTGTTCCGCCAGGCGCGCGATGCGCAGGGCGTTGCGGTGTTCGCGGTCCCAGCCGGTGCGGGTCTTGAGCGTCACGGGCACGCCCAGGGGCGCGCAGGCGTCGACCACGGCCTCGAGGATGCGCGCCACCAGGTCCTCGTGGCGCAGCAGCGCCGATCCGGACGCGACATTGCATACTTTCTTGACCGGACACCCCATGTTGATGTCGATGATGCGCGCGCCCTTGCCGGCATTGAACACGGCGGCCTCGGCCATCATGGCGGGATCGGCGCCGGCGATCTGCACCGCGACCGGCGCGATCTCTCCGTCATGGTTCAGGCGCCGCGACGTCTTCACGCTATCCCACAGCCGCGGGTTGCTCGCGGCCATTTCCGACACGGCATAGCCCGCGCCCAGCCGCTTGCACAGCTGGCGGAACGGACGGTCCGTCACGCCCGCCATGGGCGCGACCAGCACGTTGTTCGGAAGGGTCCAGGGGCCGATTTGCATCCGCGGATTTTACCCGTGCCGGATGCGGCCCGGATTACGCCCTGTTGCGGCCCCCCCGGAATAGCCCTGACGGGCCGGGTCGCCGCGCATCCCGTCTATGCGGCGGGCCCTGGGTATTTGGCGTCGCGCCGGCGAGCCGGACGGGCATTGCGACGCCCGCTATCAGGCCCGCCAGCCTTGCAGCAGATGCCTGGCCAGGGGCGCGCGCAGCGGCGCGGCCAGGTCCAGGGCGAGCAGTGCCAGTCCGCAGGCGTGTTCCACGGGCGCCAGGCCAGTGGTGAAGACGCGCGGCAGCAGATCGGTCAGGGCGGTGGTAATCCAGCGGTCGCCACGGCGGGCGCCCGCGAACTGGCGCAGCGAGGCGGCCGGATCGCGGGTGGGGTCGCGCAGCCAGGGCGTCAGGGATTGCGCCAGGCCGGCGGCATCGCGCAGTCCCAGGTTCAGGCCCTGGCCGGCGACCGGATGCAGGGTTTGCGCCGCATTGCCGATCGCGACCACGCGCCCGTCGACCTGCGCGCGGCGCATGCTCATGAAGAGGGATGAAACGTGGCGATCAGCGATACAGGTCAGGGCGCCCAGGCGGTCGCCGAAGGCGGTGCCGATCGCATGCGAAAACGCCGGCGCATCCAGTGTCGCCAGCGTGGCCGCGTGCGCCGGCGCGCAGCACCACACGACGCCGTAGCAATCGTCGCCGGCGGGATGGGGCAGCAGGGCGAGCGGACCTTCGCGGGTGAATCGCTCGAAGGCCCAGCTGGCGCGGGGCCGGGTGGCGCGGACGGTGGTCAGCACGGCGTCCTGGCCGTATTCGCGGCGCAACTGTCCCGCCGCCGCGCCGTCGGATACGACCGCCACGGCGCAGCGGATCTCCTGTCCGTCCGCCGCCCGCACGATCACCCCGTCGCCATCGCGGCCGGCGACGCGCGAGCCGTGCGCATGCAGCACGGTGACGCCGGATTGGGCCACCGCGCGCGCCAGCGCATCGCGTACGGCGGGATAGGGCGCGACGGCGCCCAGCTCGGGCACGTTGAAGTCCGTATCGCGGATCACGGTATGGCCCAGGCGCCCGCGCTGGGAAACGTGGATGGTATGGATGGGCGCGGCGCCCCGCGGCCGCGCGCCCAGCGTTTCGAGCAGTACCAGGCTGCCGTGGTTCAGGGCGAGGACACGGGCCCCGGCGGCAGCACCGGCCGGTGCGGCCGGTGCTGCCGGCGCGTGAGGCGCGCCCTGGATCAGGGCAATGCGCGAGGCATCGTCGGTCACGCGTGCCAGCATCAGCGCCAGCGCCTGCCCCACCGGGCCGGCGCCCAGGATCGCGATAGGAAATGCCGAATCTTTCATGCCGGAATTCTAGCTACAATTCGCGACGCAGCCTGTCTGCGATGGAATATACATGGCCGAAGCGTCCTCCGTTCTGCAGTCGTCGCGCCGCGCGCCCCGTACCAAGGTGCGCGCCGGCCTGCTTGCCCTTTTTCTTGGCTGGATGGGCGCGCACTGGTGGTATCTCGGACGCCGGGGCGCCATCTGGGTGACGCTCTACGCCGTCGCATGCCTGGCCGCCACGCGGTGGTTTCCGGTGTGGTACGACAATCCGGCCTTCTTCCTGCTGTTCATTCCCATGACCGAAGGCTTCATCGAAAGCGCCGTGCTCAGCCTGCGCGCCGATGAAAAATTCGATCGCGCGTACAACCCCGGCCTTGCCGGGGCGTCGCGCACGGGATGGGGGCCGGTGCTGGTCGCGCTGGGCGCGGTGCTGATCGGGTCCATCTGCACCATGTTCGCCATTGCCATGGTGGTGGTCTACGTATGGCAGGCCATGGGGTGGCTGGAGGGCTACGTCCTCTGACGCCGGCGGCGCATCGCCTTGGGCGCAAGGCCGGCGCCAGCATCAGGCCCCGCGGTTATGCGGCCGCGCGGCCGCATCCGCGCAGGCCTATTCGCGCATCAGTGCTTCGATCTCGCGCGCATCCACCGGCACGCCGCGCGTGATCAGTTCGCAGCCTTCGTCCGTGACCAGGGCATCGTCCTCGGTACGGATGCCGATGTTCCAGAACGCTTCCGGCACGTCGTCCGCGGGGCGCACGTAGATCCCGGGCTCTATCGTCAGCAGCATGCCCTTTTCCAGGATGCGCCAGGGCCGGTCCGGCCCCGCGGGCGCATCCGGCATGCGGTAGTCGCCCACGTCGTGCACGTCCAGGCCCAGCCAGTGGCCCGTACGGTGCATATAGAACCGGTTGTAGGCTTTCGATTCGAGCACGCCATCCAGCGAGCCTTGCAGCAGGCCGGCGTCGATCATGCCCTGGGCCAGCACGCGCAGCGCGGCCTCGTGTCCGTCATTCCATGTCAGGCCGGGACGGGTCGCGGCACTGGCCGCGTCCTGCGCCGCCACGGTCAGGTCGTATAGCAGGCGTTGCGGGCCGCTGTAGCGACCATTCGCCGGAAACGTGCGGGTGATATCGGCGGCATAGCCGTCCACTTCGCAGCCGGCGTCCACCAGGACCAGATGGCCGTCCTCCAGCACCGCCTCTCCCGCCGGATAGTGCAGGATGCAGGCGTTCGGCCCCGTCGCCACGATCGTGTTGTAGGCGACCGATTGCGCGCCATGGCGGCGAAACTCGTAGAGGAGTTCGGCTTCGATCTCGTATTCCCGCATGCCGGGTCGCGCATGGCGCATGGCGCGCGCATGGGCGCCTGCGGAAATCCGCGCGGCGCGGCGCATGATGGCGATCTCCGCCGGGTCCTTCACCAGCCGCATCTCGGCGATGAGGGGCAGGGGGTCTTGCTGGCGGACGGGCGGACGTTGCCCCGTGCGGGATTGCGCGCGCGCCGCGTCGACGGCCCGCCGCACGCGTTCGTCGACGCGCTCATCGCGCAGTAAGCTCGCGAACAGGATGGGCTGGTCCAGCAGCATGCCGGGCAGCATGTCGTCCAGGCGGTCGACCGGATAGGCCTCGTCGAAGCCGAAGCGCGCGACGGCGGCATCCGGGCCGAAGCTGCGTCCTTCCCATAGTTCCCGCTCTTCGTTCTTGTCGCGGCAGAACAGCACGGAGCGGTCCGTGTCCCCGGCAACCAGCACCAGCCAGGCGTCCGGTTCCGGGAAGCCGGTCAGGTACAGGAAGTCGCTGTCCTGCCGATAGGGGTATTCCGCGTCGCGATTGCGCACGGCGGTCCGCGCGGCGGGCAGCAGGGCAATGCCACCCCCGGCCGATCGCATCAGCGCCTGTAGGTGGCGACGGCGGGCAATCTGGGGAGCGAGGTCGTCGGGAGGCAGGCTCATGGCATATCCGGCTGTGTCCGAGCGGCTACTTTACCGCGCGGCGCGCGAATTTCGCGGTACAGGCGCGTTAACCTGCTGCTACAATCCGCCCGTTGTCATTGGGGAGTAGCCATCCTTACCCCAAGGAGTTTGCGTCAACACACTTGGCGGCCCCTGGCCCCATGGCGCAAACGGCCTTTGCCACGTGCGCGCACGCCGCGCGCCGCGCAAACCAGCCAGGCGAGACCTTTGGCCACGACACGCTAACCCAGCCGGGCGAGCCGTGTCGTCGCGCCATCGGTATCCGCTCGTCCGGCTGTGTCATCATGATTTCCACGTTCGTTTTGTTTTTCGCCTCGGCAGTCGCGATCTATCTCGCCTGCGAGTACTTCGTCAATGGCGTCGAATGGGTGGGGCACCGGCTCGAGCTGGGTGCTACGGCGGTAGGCACCGTGCTGGCTGCATTCGGCACCGCCTTGCCGGAAAGCGCCGTCACATTCATGGCCGTGGTGTTCGGCACGACGCCGGACCAGAAAGACATCGGGGTGGGCGCCGCCATGGGCGGGCCGCTGGTCTTGTCCACGCTCGCCTACGCGGTGGTGGGCCTGGCGTTGATGCGCCTGCGCAAGCGGCAGCCCGCCAGCGCCGGCGATCCCAGTATCAAGGCGGACCAGCAGCGGCTGGCACGCGACCAGGCCTGGTTCATGGGCATCTTTATCTTCAAAGTGGGCCTGGGGCTGCTGGCCTTCGCCTGGAAGCCGTGGCTGGGCATACTCTTTCTGCTCGCCTATGCGCTGTACGTCAAGCGGGCGCTGGCCGCGGAAGATACCTGTACCGAGGCCGACGTGCTGGAACCGCTGAAGTTCAGGCCGCGCGATGCGGAGCCGACCATGGGTTGGGCCTGTCTGCAGACGATACTGGCGCTGGCCGTCATCGCCGTCGCCTCGCGCATCTTCGTGGTGCAGATCGAAGCCCTGGGCGAGTTCATGGGCGCCAGCCCGCATGTGGCGGCCTTGCTCCTGGCGCCCGTCGCCACCGAGCTGCCTGAAATCATGAACGCCATCATCTGGGTCCGGCAGGGCAAGGAGCGCCTCGCGCTGGCCAATATTTCCGGGGCCATGATGATCCAGGCAACCATTCCCAGCGCCCTGGGCATCTTCCTTACCCCCTGGCTGCTGGATGGCACTCTGATCGCCGCCGGCCTGTTTACCATGCTCTCCATCGGCGTGCTCTGGCTGCGTTTCCGCCAGGAAGCCATGAGCCTGCGCACGCTGTCCGCGGTGGGCGGGCTGTATGCGTTGTTTGCCGGTTACATCGGCTGGCATTTCTACGCCTGAAAAGCAGGCTCGGCCATTGAGCATGGGGGTAAACCCGATTACAATAGCAGCTTCGAATCCCCAGGAGTTGCTACGTGAATACAGATTCCGGCGACAGTAGTAGTCGACCTAGTGTCGGCGTCGCTGCCTGATAGGGTTCACGCAGATCAACTCTGCCGCGCCCTGTCCCGCAGGGTGCGGTTGTCCAGCAAGCTCTATCGTTCCGTCCGCATTGCGGCCGGGGCGCCCGAAGAAGGCCCAGGCCCGATGCCGTCGTGCCCGTCGCCCTCTTCGGATCCCGCATAGCGCTTGCCGCCGTACTTCCCCGTCTCGCTTTCCTGGCATGCCCATCGGTATGCCGATCCAGGCCGGTGCTCCGTCGAGCGCCTTCCCGGCCAGGATGCAGCGCGAGCACGGGCTGCCGTTATGCAGCGAAGTCGTTCGAATCGTCAGCCGTCATCGTCCGCAATCGTCCCGTGCCATGCCTGGCATGGGCATTGCAGGCTGTGGCGCGACGCGTATCCACGCGGCACCCGCTTCGCAAGGAGGCCACTATGCGTGTTTTCGACTTGTTCCTGCGCCGTGCCGGCGTGGACCGTGCCGCCATGCCCGATCGCCGCGATGCCAGTTCGCGGCTCACCGTCGTTTGCCCGCGCGATGCGTTGAGCGCAGTGCGCAAGCACATCTTCTCCGACTTCAAGGCCGCGGGCCTGACGGTATCGAGGATGCAGGTCGATCAGGGCGGGGACAGGCAGCTGGCTTCGGCGTGCATCACCGTTAAATGCCCTGCTGAAATGAGATCGATACTTATGTCGCAAGCGCGCCAATTGCAGGCGCATCCGAATGTCGCGCACGTACACTTCGGCGACCGTCGCGGTGCGGCAATTTGAAGGGTAGACTTGCACGCGGCGTTGATCTCTGGGGCTGCATGCAATGAAGCGATTTGTTTTATTCGCCGCGCTTACGAGCGCGGCGTTGTTTTATCCCGCCATCGCCAGCGCGGATGATGACGATCCTCCTGGCACCCACGTCACGCTGTACGGATTGATCGATCTGGCCGTCGCCAGCCAGCACACTTCCGGCCAAGGCACGAGCAACGGGCTGCTCACGGGCGGGCAGACGGATTCGCTATGGGGCATGCGCGGCAAAGAAGATCTGGGTGCCGGCTGGCATGCGTCCTTCCAGCTGGAAACGGGTTTCAATGCCGCGGACGGGCTGGTGGAAGACGACAGCGGCCGTCTGTTCAACTACAACGCCTGGGTAGGATTGGGAAGGGACACCTTGGGCGAAGTCCGCCTGGGACGACAGTCCACCATCGGCCGCCAGTTCGGCGGCGAGCTCGAACAGGCCGGCTGGAAGGACATGGGCCTGGGTTCGACATTCAAGGCATCGGACAACTTCCAGTTCGATAATACGGTCAACTATTTTTCTCCCACGGTCGGCGGACTGAAGGTCGGCCTTGGCTATTCCTTCAATGCGGACGACGGCAGCGCGTCCGGATTCCGCACGGCCAACAACAATCGGGCGTACAGCATCGGCCTGCACTACGAGCAGGGTCCGCTGCTGGCGATCGCCACCTGGGACGAAATGCGCCTGGGGGCGCCCGTCGCAATGGGCGCCCGTCCGCGTGCCTTGCAGTTGGGCGTGGCCTACGATTTCGAGGTCGTCAAAATCGCGGTGGCCTGGTCGCGCCAGCAAGACGGCTATGTCGGGCTGGACGGCGGCGATCCGGATGGGCTGGGCCTGGGCCTGGGGCCTAGCGCCTTTGTCCATGGCGGTCGGGTGGACGCCTGGTATATCGGCGCGACGGTGCCGCTGGGCCCGGGCAGCCTGGTGGCGCAGTGGTCTCCCGCCAAGCCCTCCTGGTCCTGGCAGGACGGCAAGGCGGCGCGCACCGCCCAGGTGGCGACGCTGGGTTATATCTATCCGCTTTCACCGCGCACCAGCCTGTATACCTTTGCCGGTTATGCGCGCAACTACACCCTGGACAATCAGTTCGATCCCGCCAATTCGCACACGACGCGGGTAGCGGTGGGCATCACCCACCAGTTCTAGCATCCGCGGCCGGGGCGAAGGCGCCGCCGTCCCGGCCGGCGACTACAATGGACTATCCGCGCATCGCCATCCCGGTGGCGCGCGCTTCAGGATCGTCTCCGTGCTCCTGCTCGATTGGCTCACCCCCTGGGAGTTTTCGCCGACGCTGGTGGCCCTGTTCGCCGCCGGTGGAATCCTGTTCGTCCGTGGCGGACGCGTGCATCGCGTCTCGGGCGCGCGCAAGGCGCTGTTCTGGAGCGGGATGGTGCTGCTCTACCTGTCGCTGCACACGCGCCTGGACTACTACGCGGAACGGATGTTCTTCATTCACCGCATTCAGCATCTGGTCCTGCATCATCTTGGGCCGCTGGTCATTATGGCGGCCTACCCGGGTTCGGCCATGCGCGCCGGCCTGCCATCCGTCGCCCGGCAGTGGCTGCATCGCATGCGTGCCACGGTCGCGGGACGCTGCGTGGAAGCCGTCCTGACCCAACCCATCCTGGTACCGGTTCTCTTTGTTTTCCTGGTTGTGGTGTGGCTGCTGCCGACGGTGCAGTTCTATTCCATGCTGGACTGGCGCTTGTACCGCCTGATGAACTGGTCCGTCGTGATCACGGGTTTCCTGTACTGGAACCTGATCCTGGACCGGCGCCCCAGTCCGCCAGCCGCCATGTCGCCGGGCGGGCGGGTGCTGTCGCCGATCTTCACCATGGCGCCGCAAATGGTGGCCGGCGCCTATATCGCGCTGACGCAGCGCGATCTCTATCCTTTGTTCGAGCTATGCGGCCGGGCGATTCCCATGCCGGCGCTGATGGACCAGAGCATAGGCGGCCTGACGATGTGGATTCCCGCCGCGCTGGTGGAATTGATCGGCCTGCTGGTTGCGCTGGGAACCCTGATGCGCTTGTCCGGCAAAGGCCGGCTGCCCGCGCGCAAGCGGCGCGGGCGTGTCGGGATGACGGCGCCGCCTGCTATCCGCTAGCGCGCGTCAACCCGACCGTCGGCCGGCCCGGCCTTACTCCTGATCCGGCTCCAGGCCGTGGTACTTGCGTCCCAGCGCGACGGTCGCCTGGAACATCCCGTGCTTGTTGCCGCAGTCGTAGCGCGTGCCTTCATAGCGATGCGCGAAGACCGCGCGTTCGCGCATCAGCGAAGCGATACCGTCGGTCAGCTGGATTTCGTTGCCGGCGCCCATTTTGGTGGCGCGCAGGTGTTCGAAGATTTCCGGCTCCAGCACGTACCGGCCGACGACGGCCAGCGTGGAGGGCGCGTCGTCCGGCTCGGGCTTTTCGACGATATGCGTGACGCGTTCCGTGCGCTCGTCAACCTTGCGCGCGGCCACGATCCCGTACTTCTTCGTTTCGGAGCGCGGTACATCCTGTACGCCGAGTACGCTGCCGTCGTACTTGATGGCGGTATTCACCAGCTGCTTGAGCACAGGCGTGTCGGCATCGATAAGGTCGTCGGCCAGCACGACCACGAAGGGCTCGTTGCCGACGGCGGGTTCGGCCGTCAATACCGCATGGCCCAACCCCAGGGGAGCCGACTGCCGGATATAAATGCAGTTGACGCCGGCCGGCAGAATGCCCCGCACCATGTTCAGCAGCTCGAACTTGCCTTTCTTTTCGAGGTCAGACTCCAATTCCGGTGCGGAGTCGAAGTGATCTTCGATGGCGCGCTTGTTGCGGCCGGTGACAAATACGAGGTCTGTGATGCCCGCGGCCACGGCCTCTTCCACGGCGTACTGGATGAGGGGCTTGTCCACGACTGGAAGCATTTCCTTGGGCATGGCCTTGGTGGCCGGCAGAAAGCGGGTGCCCATGCCCGCAACGGGAAATACAGCTTTTCTTATGGGTCGCATCGGAGCCTCAATATGATGAAATATCGCTATAGCTAGGGAAAGAATACTTTGTGCCTGGGTATGATACTCGCATGAAACACGGGACTTCGCGGCGGTTGGCCTACGTAAATAAGCCGCTCATGCTGTTGCTTTGTGCTTCATTATTAAGTGGAGCGCCATCGTCCGCATGGACTCAGCCGGTCGGCCTACCCTCGATGGGCGCCGCGTCGGCGGACCAGTTGTCGCCCTACGCGGAACGGCAGCTGGGCGACGTCATCATGGCCGAAGGCCGCCGTGACCCGACGTATATCGCGGACCCGGAAATCAACCAATACCTGACTGCGATGGGACGCAAGCTGGCGTCGTTTTCGCCCGGTGCCGTGCCCACTGTGGATATGTTCGGTGTGCGGGATCCCGAGATCAACGCGTTCGCTCTGCCGGGAGGATATATCGGCGTGAATAGCGGCCTGGTCGTGGCGACGAAGAGCGAGTCCGAGCTGGCCGCGGTGCTGGCGCACGAAATCGGCCACGTGGTGCAGCGGCACATTGCGCGCGGGATGACGCAGGGCAACCAGACGAGCGCCATCATGCTGGCCTCCATCGCGGGCGCGCTGCTCGCCGCGCTGGCCGGCGGCGGCGGCAACCTGGCGGCTGGCGTGGCCGCCTTCGGCCAGGCGGCGGCGATCGATCGGCAGCTCGGTTTTTCGCGCGATGCCGAACGCGAAGCCGATCGGGCCGGCTTCCAGATGCTGACAAGCGCGGGGTACAACCCCAGCGGCATGTCGCACATGTTCGAGCGCTTGATGAGCGCATCGCGCCTGAACGAGGGGACCGGCGGAGGTGCCTGGGCGTCCACCCACCCCTTGTCCATCGACCGTATGTCCGATATCGAAAACCGCGTGCGCAACCTGCCGCCGGGGCATCACGTGGACAGTACCGACTACTGGTACGTGCGCGCCAAGATGCGCGTGATCCAGGGGCAGGATACGGCGGGACTGCGCACCACCACCCAGCTGTTCCAGGACGAGACGCGCACGCTGACGGGTGTGCAGCAATCGGCCGCTTATTATGGCCTTGCGCTGAGTGCCATGCGGCGCGAGGATCTGGCCGCGGCGGATAATTACCTGAAACTGGCCATGGCCGATGGTCGGTCCGCGCCGGAACTGGACAGGTTGGCCATCGATCTGGCCAATGCGCAGAAGGACCATGCCCGCGCCTTATCGCTGGCCGAGGCCGCGTGGAAAGCCTGGCCTGGCCGTTACGCCATTGCCATCGCCTATGTGCAGGCCCTGCAGCAGTCCGGGCGGGATGCCCAGGCCCAGGCCTTCCTGCGCGACCGCGTCAAGCAATGGGGCGAGGACGAGCCCGTGTTCTACCAGTTGCTCGCGCAAAGCGAAGAAAGGACCGGCGACCGCGTACAGGCCCGGCGCGACATGGCGACCTACTACACGGCGATCGGTGCCTTGCCGGCGGCGGAAGCGCAACTGCGGCAGGCGCGCGACATATCGCGCGACTTCTACGTGTCGTCGCAGATCGACGTGCAGATCAAGGAAGTCAGGGACAAGCTGGACGAGCAGCGTCAGCTGTTGCAGCGCTTCAAAAGCTGATCGGGTCTCGTTGAAGACGCAAGGCCGGGCGGACCGCGCTGGCCGGACCTCAGGTGCCGGTTTCGAAGAACCGGCCCAGGCGTTGCGGCAGCCATCCCAGATGTGCCGGAAAGGCGCCGGTGGGAAAGCCCGCGTGGCCGCCATTCGCGGGCTGATGCAGGAGTACCTTGGCGGAGCAGTCCGCCGGGCCGGGCAGCGCGGGTTCCGGGAAGAACGGGTCGTTGCGTGCGTTGAGCACCAGCGTGGGGACCGCGATGGCGGCCAGCCACGGCTTGCTGGACGCGCGTGTCCAGTAATCCAGGGCGTTGCGGAATCCATGCATCGGTGCCGTATATGCGTCATCGAAGTCGCGCAGATTGCGCGCGTGGGCGATGCGCATGACATCGATGGCGCCGGGAAAGCGGCGCGCCTTTTCCAGCACCTTATGCTTCATGGTGCGCAGGAAATAGGCGCTGTAGACATGGCGATTGATGAACCCGCGGCACAGGCTGTTGCCCCCGGCGACGAGGTCCAGCGGGACTGAAATGCCGGCGCAGGCCGCCAGCCAGTCCACCGCCTGCTGCTGTTCGCCGATGTACTTCAGCAGCGCGTTCCCGCCCAGCGAGACGCCGACCGCATGCCAGCGCGCATGGGGCACACGCGCGCGAACGCTGTCGAGCATGAAGCCCACTTCGTCGGAGTCGCCGGAATAGTACGCGCGCGCCAGCCGGTTGGGCGTGCCGGAGCACCCGCGGAAATGCGCGATGGCCACGATCCATCCGCGGGCACGGAAATGCTGGGCGATGGCTTGCGCATAGCGGCTCAGGCTGCCGCCTTCCAGTCCGTGAAAAAGCACCAGTGCCGGCGTGCCCGGCAACTGGGGCAGCGATGCCCAATCGGCTTCGGTGATCCAGCGTGCCGCCGCGGTCTTGGCCGTTACTACCGGAGGCGCCGTCGCCGGCTGGCCGTCCGCGGATTTATGCGGGAACAAGCCGGGGCCGGTCCAGTCGATGTCGATGAAATCGCCGTCCGGCGTATCGACGCGTTCGCGCACGAAGGCGATGCGGTGATAGCGGGCCAGGGTGGCGGCGTACAAGGTCTGGCTATGCCCATCGGGCAACCAGCGCGGTACGGGGCAGGGAGTGGTATCCAGGCGAGCGGTGGCCAAAAGCTGTTACCCGCCTAGTGCAGCATGCCGGGAACGTCGCTCAGATCCAGCAGTCCGGCTTCCGCCGGCGCCGCCGATGCGTGGTGCATGACCAGGCGCCAACCCGTCGCTCCCTTGTGATAGATGTTCGTGGCGTAGCAACTGACATAGCCGTCATGCGGGCCGCGCGCGGTTTCGACGTGCTCGACCAGGATATGTACCGCGCTGGCGATGGTTTGCATTACCACGGGCTGCATCGGCCGGATGTGCAGCGGTCCGGCGGCAAGAATGGCCCGCCAGGATTCTTCCACCGCCTTGAGGCCGACCACGCGCAGCCCACCCGGGTGGATGCATACGACTTCCTCATCATCCGCCCAGACCTGCATCAAGCGGGTCAGGTCGGCATGTTCCAGTGCCTCGTAGAAGGCGTCTTCGGTTTCTTGCGGCGTGGCAAACATGGGCGGCGTGGCGAGCGGAAAACGAAGTGGACGAAAGGGGTGGGACAGGCGTGGGCTTTCAGTGCCCGTGGCCGCCGACCGGGGTGCCAGGCTTCAGCCGGTATTCGGCACCGCAATAGGGACAGCGCGCGGAACCCGTGTGAGCCACATCCAGAAAGACGCGGGGATGCATGCTCCAGAGCGGTGCCTTGGGGCCGGGGCAGTAAACGGGCAGGTCTTCGGCGCCGACCTCGATGGTTTCGTGCTTGGAGGCGGTGGCGGCAGAGGTCATGGTGTTTCCTGAAAACGGTGGGTGCGATGAATAGCGCAACGATAGCGGAGGAATCGATATCCGGGTAAGTAGGTGCGTCCCGCAGTCATTGACCGGCGGTGGCGCGGCCCATCCCCTCGGGTCAAACCTTGGTCAGCCAGTGCTGGTATTTGGCATTGCGGCCTTGCACAAGATCGAAGAACGCTTGCTGAAGCCGCTGCGTGACGGGGCCGCGCCGGCCGGTACCGATGCGGCGGTTGTCCACTTCGCGGATCGGGGTGACCTCGGCCGCCGTGCCGGTGAAGAAGGCCTCGTCGGCAATATAGACGTCGTCGCGGGTCAGGCGGCGGGTAAGGACGGGGATTCCGAGGTCCGCCGCCAGGGCATGGATGGTGGAGCGGGTGATGCCGGTCAGCGCCGAGGCGATTTCGGGTTCCACGACCACGCCGTCCTTGACGATGAAGATGTTTTCGCCGGCACCTTCGGCGACGAAGCCTTCCGTATCCAGCAGCAGCGCTTCGTCATAGCCGTCCTGCAGCGCTTCCGCGTTGGCGATGATGGAATTGGCATAGGTGGTGGCCACCTTGGCGCGCGGCATGGTCACGTTTACGTGCTGGCGCGCAAAGGACGAGACCTTGACGCGTATCCCTTCGGCCAGGGCTTCCTCGCCCAGGTAGGCTCCCCAGGGCCAGGCGGCGATGGCCACATGGACCTTGGCCCCCTTGGGCGACACGCCCATCTTTTCCGAGCCGTAGAACACCAGCGGACGCAGGTAGCAGGATTCCAGCTGGTTGGCGCGCACCACTTCGCATTGCGCGGCTTCCAGGGTTTCGGCGTCGAAGGGGATGGCGATCTGGTAGATGTGCGCGGAATTGAAGAGCCGCTTGGTGTGATCCTTGAGCCGGAAGATGGCGGTGCCGCCATCCGTCTTGTAGGCACGGACGCCTTCGAACACGGACAGGCCGTAATGCAGCGAATGGGTCAGGACGTGCGTCGTGGCATCCCGCCAGGGAACCAGTTTGCCGTCATACCAGATGAATCCGTCGCGGTCGGCCATCGACATGTTCGTTCTCCTTGAGTGGGCCGTATTGTATCAAGCAGCCGGCTACAATATGCCCCATTCCAGTGCGCCCCGGGCCCGTCCGCGGTGCATTTTTGTCCGGCCGCGCGGCCGGTTTCCCTTCCAGCTCAGGT
Source organism: Bordetella genomosp. 11 (assembly GCF_002261215.1). Lineage (NCBI taxonomy): Bacteria > Pseudomonadati > Pseudomonadota > Betaproteobacteria > Burkholderiales > Alcaligenaceae > Bordetella > Bordetella genomosp. 11. Next base: position 1,300,123 of record NZ_NEVS01000001.1, read on the forward strand.
CAGTCCTTGTCGTCCGAACCGGCAGTTTCCGATTCCGAAGGCCTTGCGGTCCGCCAGGCGCGCTGGACCGCGGCAAGGGAAGGCTTGCGCGCCGTCGCGCCTACCATGGTCGCCACCGGCGCGTGGGGGCTGGTGACCGGGATCGCCATGGTCAAGTCGGGGCTGTCCGAAAACATGGCGCTGCTGATGTCGCTGGCGCTGTATGCCGGATCCGCGCAGTTGACGTCGCTGCCGCTGATCGCTACGGGCGCGCCGCTGTGGCTGATCTTCGCCGCCGGTTTCGTCGTGAATCTGCGTTTCCTGATTTTCGGCGCGGCGCTGCATCCGTTTTTCCGCCACTTGTCGTGGCCGCGCCGCCTGGCGCTGGGCTACTTCACCACCGATATGGGTTTCGTGCTGTTCATCCCGCGCTACGGCGATGCGCGCGTGCGCGGCACGCGCGAACAGCTTTGGTTCTTCATCGGGACGATCGCGCCCAGCTGGTTCGTCTGGCAGGGAACGTCGATCGCCGGCATCTACCTGGGTTCGCTGGTGCCGGCCGCCTGGTCGCTGGATTTCGCCGCCGTGCTGGCCCTGCTTGCCATCGTGGTGCCCCTGGCGACGACCCGGCCGATGCTGGCGGCGATGGCGGCCGCGGCGGCGACCGCGTGGTTCGGCCAGGTCTTTCCCTTGCGGCTCGGGCTGGCGGCCGCGGTGTTTGCCGGCGTGGCGGCCGGCATGCTGGTGGAACGCCGCGCGCGGGGCCGCGCATGAACCTGGACATGGCATCCGAGGACGCATATGTCTATGCCGCCATCGCGCTATTGACCCTCTGCAGCCTGATCACCCGCGCCGGCTATCAAGTGTTCGGGGATTACCTGCCCTTGTCCGACAGCGTGCGGCGCGCCCTGCGCTATGCGCCGGCGGCGGCCCTGACGGCCATCATCATCCCGGACCTGCTGCCGTGGCGGGCAGGCGTCGGGCCGTTGCTGGATATGAAGCTGTTGGCCGGCATCGTCGGCGTGCTGGTTTTCCTGCGCACGCGCAGCGCGGTACTCGTCATCGTCAGCGGCATGCTCGTGCTGTGGGGGTTGCGCTGGCTGGCGCCTTAGCCACGGGGTGTATGGCGGCTGTGCAGGAACGTTCGCGCCGCCGTTCGGGCGGCGAGCGCCCCGCCAGCGGGCGCTTGACCGGCCCCGCCCGGTCAGCGTTCCGTCCCGAATAAATTCGCTACAGAACTGGCGTGGAGTCCTACCTGCGCTAAAATGAACTTATCCACAGCAATCCGGGCCTGATTCCTTCTGTTTTCGTGCTTGCACGTGGCACCGGTATCTGCCTACCCCATGACTGAAACCAATCCTTCCGCAGCACCTTCAACGGATGCGCCGACACTCGCGTTTTCGGACTTCGATCTGCATCCACTGCTGCTCGCCTCGATTACAGAAACCGGCTACACCGTTCCCACCCCCATCCAGGCGCAGGCCATCCCCGTGGTGATCGCCGGGCGCGACGTCATGGGCGCGGCGCAAACCGGTACCGGCAAGACGGCCGCGTTCACGGTGCCCATCCTGCACCGGCTGATGCCGATGGCCAATAGCAGCGCCTCGCCGGCGCGCCACCCCGTGCGGGCCTTGATCCTTACCCCCACGCGCGAGCTGGCCGACCAGGTCGCCGAAAGCGTCAAGCGCTACAGCAAGCGCACGCCGCTGCGTTCGGCCGTGGTGTTCGGCGGCGTGGACATCGGGCCGCAGAAGGAAAGCCTGCGCAACGGCTGCGAGATCCTCGTCGCGACCCCTGGCCGGCTGTTGGACCATGTCGAGCAGAAGAACGTCAATCTGGGCCAGGTCGGCATCCTGGTATTGGACGAAGCGGACCGCATGCTGGACATGGGCTTCCTGCCCGACCTGGAACGCATCATCAGGCTGTTGCCCGAGCAGCGCCAGAACCTGCTGTTTTCCGCGACGTTCAGCAACGAAATCCGCAAGCTGGCGCGTTCGTATCTCAGCCACCCGGTCGAACTCGAAGTCGCGGCGCGCAATGCCACGGCGGACACGGTGACGCAGATCGCCTACGAAATGAGCAGCGAAGCAAAGCGCGCCGCTGTCGTTCACCTGGTCAAGTCGCGCAATCTGAACCAGGTCATCGTTTTTTCGAATACCAAGATCGGCACCGCCAGGCTCGCGCGCGAACTGGAGCGCGACGGCATCAAGGCTGAATCCATCCACGGCGATAAAAGCCAGGCCGATCGCATGAAGGCGCTGGATGCCTTCAAGGCGGGACAGCTCGAAGTGCTGGTGGCCACGGACGTCGCGGCCCGCGGGCTGGACGTGGCGGGCGTGCCCTGCGTGATCAATTACGACCTGCCGTACAACGCCGAAGATTACGTGCACCGCATCGGCCGCACGGGCCGCGCCGGCGCCTCCGGCGAAGCCATCGCGCTGTTCACCCCCAGCGAAGAACGCCTGCTGCTGGATATCGAAAAACTGATCAAGCGGCCGGTGCCGCGCGGCAAGCTAGAAGTGCCGGCTGAGCTGCTTTCGCGCAGCCGTAGCCACGGTCATGGCGATGAAGCGCGCGGTGCCCGCGACCGCCGCGAGCCACGCGGGCGCTCGTCCGGCGAACGGCGCTATGGCGAATCGGGCGCGCGGCAGGCACCCGTGGACGACTTCTTCTTCAAGCCTTACGTGCCCAGCAACCCCGCGCCGGAATCCAATCCCGAGGGCGACGCGCCGGCCGACCGGGCCGCCGCATCCAAACGCAAGGTGGCCGTGCTGCTGGGCGGCACGCGCAAGCCTTCCTGAACCCCTGAATCGTTTGCCCGGCCTATTCCGCCAGTAGCGCGCGGATATCGGGCAGCTGGGTAGGCAGCGTGGCGCTGTCCGGTCCCAAGGACGCGATCAGCCGTTCCAGATGCCCGATGTGCGGCAGCATGGGGCCGAAAAAAACCGTCTTGCCCGCGCGCTGCACCAGCAGCGTCGGGAAGTTTTCCACTTCCTCCTCCCCCAGCAGTTCGGGATGGTCTTCGATGTCTATCCAGACGAAGACCGCCGTATCGGCCTGGGCGGCGAGCTGTTCCAGCTTGGGCCGGTATTCGCGGCAGGTATCGCACCAGGCGGCGCAGAAGCAGGCGACCAGGTCGATGTCGGGACGTTGAAGCAGGCCACGCAGGGCGGCACGATCTTTACCGGGTTCTAGGACTGACATATCGGCAGCAGCGGAAGTATTTAACTATCATACCTGCGATGCACAACCGGACGATCCTCATGCCCGCCTCCCCCTATTCCCCGACGAATCCGCCGCCCGCGTCAGCCGGCCTGGCCGGCGTCTGGCAGGCCTTCAGGCGCGCGGCGGTATCGCAATGCCATCCCGCCATGCTGTTCGCGGTGCTGCTACCTTTCCTGATCGCGTTGATCGGCGCGATCCTGCTGTTGTGGTTCTGCTGGACGCCCCTGACCGACTGGCTGCGCGACGAGGCGTCGCAATGGAGCGTCGTCAACAGCGTCGACGAATGGCTGGTTGCGGTCGGATTGTTTTCACTGAAGGTGTACCTGGTGCCCGTGGTGGCGGCGGCCATCCTGCTGCCGGTGTCCGGCATCCTGGGCCTGGCCATCGCGGCGATTTTCGTCATGCCGCTGGTCTTGCGCCACGTCGGCGAACGGGAATACGCGGCCGTCGGCAAACAGGGCAAGTTCGGTACCGCGGTCAGTGTCTGGAACGCCATATGGGTCAGCCTGGCATTCGCGCTGGGATGGCTGCTGACCCTGCCGCTATGGCTGGTGCCTCCCATGGCGGTACTGCTGTCCATCTTCTGGTGGGCCTTCGCGTTTTCGCGCATGATGCGCATCGATGCCATCGTCGAACACGCCAGCCCGGAGGAAAGGCGCATCCTGATGCGCCGGCACAATACGGGCTTCTGGATCATCGGGCTGGTGTGCTCGCTGATCAATCTGCTGCCGCCCGCCTGGGTATTCCTGCCGGTGTTTTCGGCGTTGGTCTTCGCGCATTACGGCCTGGATGCCCTGCAGCGCTTGCGCCAGGAAAAAGTCATCGAGATGGGCCGCTGACCTTATTTGATGGAATCCGAAATGTCTCTCGATCCCGCGACGCCCCGCGTCGGCCTTATCATCGTCGGCGATGAAATCCTGTCCGGTCGCCGGCAGGACAAGCATTTTTCCAAGGTCGTGGAATTGCTATCCGCGCGCGGGTTGCGACTGGCCTGGGCCGAAATCCTGCCGGATGACCGGGACACCCTGGTCGCCGCCTACCGGCGCAGCTTCGCCAGCGGGGATATCGTTTTCTCCTGCGGCGGTATCGGCGCCACGCCGGATGACCACACCCGCCAGGCGGCGGCCGCGGCCCTGGATCTGCCGCTGGCGCTGCATCCCGATGCCGAACGCGAGATCACGCTGCGTTGCGCCGAAATGGCCGCGAAAGGGCAGGGCAGCACGGATATGAGTACCCCGGAAAACCAACGCCGCCTGGAAATGGGCCGCTTTCCCCAGGGCTCCGAGATCGTTCCCAACCCGTTCAACCGGATCCCGGGGTTTTTCATCCGGGAACATACCTTCGTGCCCGGCTTTCCCGTCATGGCCTGGCCCATGCTGGAGTGGACGCTCGATACGCGATACCGCCATCTGCATCATCAAACGGCACATGCCGAGCATGCCTTCCTGGTTTACGGCCTGCCCGAATCCCGCATCGCGCCCGTCATGGAGGAAATCCAGGCGCGCTGGCCCGGGGTGAAGGCGTTCAGCCTGCCCAGCGTGGGCGAAGACGGCAAATCGCCCCACATCGACCTTGGGGTCAAGGGAGAACCGGACGCGGCGGCAGAAGCGATGAATTACCTTCGCGCCGAAGTAGAGCGCCTGGGTGGCCGCTTGACGCCGTCCGCCTGACCCGTCCGCTTCACCCGGGGGCGTGACGGCAGCCGTCCCCAGCCTGGCCCCTTGCCCATCCGCATGGCCTCTTGGTGTGGCAAGAAACTCCGACGGCCTGGCTCCCCGCGGCTCCCGGGCGGCGGTTCAGGTTGCCAAAGCGCGCCACGTATTTCACAATACGGGAAATAACGAAATATTGCGCCGCCGCATTGCCGTGCTTCCCGCGCGGACTACGCGGGACCGGCGCGCAGAGCTTATGACCCGCCCCTCATCCCAAGCCAGCAGCGCCCATCAGCCAGGCGATGGCCACGCGACCATCGCGATCCAGGTCATCGAACGCGCCATGCGGCTGCTCGATGCGCTGGCGGCCCAGCCCGAACCGGTCACCTTGAAAGAGCTCGCCGCAACGACGGGCCTGCACGCGTCCACGGCGCACCGCATCCTGAACGATCTGGTCGTGGGCCGCTACGTCGAACGGGTGGACAACGGCGTGTACCAGCTCGGTATGCGTCTGCTGGAGCTTGGGTCCCTGGTCAAGGGGCGGCTGAACGTGCGCGACGCGGCCAAGGCCCCTATGCACGATCTGCACGAGCTGACCGGCCAGACGGTCAATCTCTCGGTGCAGCAGGGCGACGAGATCGTCTATATCGACCGGGCCTGGAGCGAACGCTCCGGAATGCAGGTGGTGCGCGCCATCGGCGGGCGCGCGCCGCTGCACCTGACGTCGACCGGCAAGCTCTTCCTTTCCATGGCCGAACCCAGGCAGGTCCGCGCCTACGCCTTGCGCACCGGGCTGAAGGGCCATACCGACAACAGCCTGACACGGCTGGATCTGCTGGAGCGAGAGCTGTCCAAAGTGCGCAGCCACGGCTATGCACGCGATAACGAAGAACTGGAAGTCGGCGTGCGCTGCATCGCCGCCGGCATCCATGACGATAGCGGCAAGCTCGTCGCGGGGCTGTCGATTTCGGCGCCCGCCGAACGCATGCAGGACGAATGGATCGCGCGCCTGATGGACACGGCCGCGCGGATTTCCACATCGCTGGGCTATGACGTCCGCGTCGCCGAAACGGCGTTCGGCCAGACTGAGGTGGATGGCGCGGTGGCCGGCCGGCAGGATGGCGCCCAGGCCGCCTGAACCCGTTGTCCCCGCCCGGATGGCATCCGTGGGGGCCCGCGATAAAAAAAGCCCGGACGGTGCAAGCACGGGCCGGGCTTTCGACGAACCCCGGCGGACCGGGGTTCACGCGCTGTCCCGCTACGCGGGTCGCGCGGCGGATGTTATTGTTTTTCGATATTTGCTTTCTTGAACAACTCGGCCCATTGCGGCACCTGTTGCTTGACCTTGGCATCCAGGGCCTGCGGGTTGGCGTCGTCCACCAGCACCGTGGCGCCCAGCGTCTGCATGCGCTCCTGGAACTTGGGGTCCTTCACGCCGGCCTGCAGGGCCTTGACCAGCTTGTCGACCACCGGCTTGGGCGTGCCCTTGGCCACCCACATGCCGTGCCAGATGCCGACCTGGAACCCCTTGTAGCCCGATTCGTCCATCGTCGGCAGGTCGGGGAGGGTGGCAACCCGCTTCAGGCTGGTGACCGCATACGCCTTCACCTTTTTCGCGTTGATCTGCTGCGTGGTGTTCGTCGTCTGGTCGCACAGCATGTCCACCTGCTTGCCCAGCAGGTCGTTCATGGCAGGGGCCGTCCCCTTGTAGGGCACTGTCAGCAGTTGCACGCCGAAGGCCTCGTTCAGCATGACGCTGCACAGGTGGCTGGCGGCGCCGATGCCCGCGTTGGCCAGCGTGATCTTGTCGGCGTTCTTCTTGACGTACTCGGCCAATTCCTTGATGTTGTTCGGCGGGAAGTTGTCACGCGCCAGGATGGTCATCGGCACGTCGACCACCAGGCCGATCGGTTCGAAGCTCTTGAACGGGTCGTAGCCGGGGTCCTTGTAGAGCGAGGGCGCCGTCGAAAAACCCACGTGCATCAGCAGGACGGTATAGCCGTCCGCCGGCGCCCGCGCGGCGAAGGTGGTGCCGATCGTGCCGCCGGCGCCACCTTTGTTTTCCACGATGATCGATTGGCCGAGCGACGGGCGCATGGCTTCGGCCAGCGATCGCGCGACGTTGTCGGTAGGCCCACCGGCGGCGAACGGGACCACCATATTGACGACGTGGTCCGGGTACTCTGCTTGGGCGGCACCGGCCGCGGATAGCGCGACAGCCGCAAGAACGGCAGCTAGCCGACGGGATCGGAAAGGCATGTTGTCTCCTCAATTTGCGGGTGCATACCCGCATACGGGTGCAAGTGCAATCGCTACGAGAGCCTCTACGGGCCTACTCTGCATGCCAGTCTAGGCAATAAGCAGGGACGCGTCACCCTAGTTGTTTCCCCATGTTGCGCCCTTTTCACGGTCTCTCTATCTTTCGCCGGTGGATGCGCTGTCACGATGCGCCGTCATACTGAAGCGCCATGCTGCCCCGGAAGCGATAGTCCCGTGGTGCCGGAACGCGATACCCCGCCGAATTGTGTGGGTTTGTTGCGGCGCACCAAAAGTGCTTGACATCGAACCGGCTATGTCTAAAATGTGAATTGTGCAGTGCACAACGGCTCGGGAATTGTGGTAGCCGCGAGCCTGGGGTGTTTCGGCAGTATGGAACCCTCGCATCTTCTTCCGCATCCCGCCATTTGCGCCCCCTGCGAAGGGGCAACTCGAGGAGATTCCCTATGAGCGCTATTCCGCAACAAGTCTTTGCCCGTCAAAAGGCCGGCATCAACACCCTGATCGCCACGCAGTCCGCGCTTTTCGCGGGCTTCGAGAAACTCGTGGACCTGAACCTGAAGGTTATCAAGGCCTCGATCGATGAAGTCGCGCTGCGTTCGCAGCAAGCCGCCGACGTCAAGGACCCGCAGGAAGCCCTGGCCTTCTCCACCGGCCTGGTGCAACCCAGCGCGGAAAAGGCGCTGGCCTACGGCAAGCATGTGTATGACATCGTCGCCGGCGTGCAGGGCGAACTGGTCAAGCTGGGCGAAGAGCATATCGCCGACAACCAGGCGCAGCTGTCCGAAGCCATCGATCAGTTGGCCAAGAACGCCCCGACCGGCACGGAAGGTGCCGTCGCGCTGATCAAGTCTTCGCTGGCGACCGCCACCAGCGCGTACGATTCGATGAGCAAGGCCGCCAAGCAGGCCGCCGAAGTCGCCGAATCCAATTTGAATGCCGCCGCCAACGCGACCTTCAAGGCTGCTTCGGATGCCGCCGACGCCGCCAATAAGGTTGCATCGCCCCGTAGCCGCCGCGCTGCCGCCTGAGTCTTTCGGGCCGGCATCGGCGCCCCGCTGCCGCGGGTGCTATCGTGGTAGACCAGTTTGAGCAGAGCTGGAGCTGGGCCGCCTTAATGGGCGGCCCTTTTTTTTGTGGTGCGCCGGGGCGCTACCGTGCCCGTACGGCGGTGGCGTCCACGCATTCGCGGACCAGGGCCGGCCCGCGATAGATCAGCCCGGTGTACAACTGCACCGCATCCGCGCCCGCGGCCATCTTTTCGGCGGCCTGGCGCCCACTATGGATGCCGCCCACGCCGATAATGGACAAGGCAGATCCCAGCCGCTGTTTCAGCCGCGAGATGACCGCCAGGCTGAGTTCATGCACCGGCGGGCCGGACAAGCCGCCGGCCTCTTCGGCATGCGGCAGGCCGGCCACGGCCGCCCGCGACAGCGTGGTATTGGTCGCGATAACGCCGTTCACACCATAGCGCGGCAGGATATCGGCAATGGCGTCGACCTGCTCCGGGTCCAGGTCGGGGGCGATCTTGACTGCCAGCGGCACATCCCGGCCACGGGTATCGGCAAGCTCCTTGCGCGTCTCGCGCAGGCGCTCCAGCAGGTGGTTCAGCTCGTCGCCGCCCTGCAGGGAGCGCAGGTTCTGCGTATTGGGCGACGAAATATTGACCGTCACATAGTCCGCGTGCGGGAAAACGCCGCGCAGGCCCTTCAGATAATCGTCCGCGGCCTGGGCGATCGGCGTGTCGGCGTTCTTGCCGATGTTCAGGCCCAGAATGCCGCCGCGCGCGCGCCACTGGCTGCGCTGCACATTGGCGATAAAAGCGTCCAGGCCCAGATTGTTGAATCCCAGCCGGTTGATCAGCGCGTTGGCGCTGGGCAGGCGGAACAGCCTCGGCTTGGGATTGCCCGGCTGCGGACGCGGCGTGACCGTGCCGACTTCCACGAAGCCGAAGCCCAGGTTGCCTAGCGCATCGATATGGGCGCCATTCTTGTCCAGGCCCGCGGCGAGGCCGACGGCGTTCGGGACGCGCAGGCCCATCAGGGTGATGGGAGCGAGCGGCGCGGCATGCATCAGCGAACGGGTCGCGCCGCAATCGTAGGCGCGCTGCAGCGTTTTCAGCGTGACTTCATGGGCGGTTTCCGCGTCCATGGCGAACAGCGCCCGGCGCGCGAGGGGATAGGCTTGGAACAGGATAGACATGGGGCGGCATTGTAGAGCGATCCGCCTGCGTATGGCGCGTTCGAGCGGGTTTCAGCGCACGCGGGTGCGAGCCGGGGCGGGGCCGCGAGAGCGCCGGGGGCGCCGCGGGACGCGCGTCAGGACGCCGTATCGTCCTCGGCGGGCGGGTCGCGCCAGTTGCCGTCGATCAGCAACTGGGCGGGCCGGAAACCGGCCTTGTAGGCCATTTTGCGGCTGGCCGCGATCCAGTAGCCCAGATATAGCCAGGGCAGATCCAGGGCGCGGCACTGCTCGATCTGCCACAGGATGCTGTAGGTACCCAGGCTGCCCGGCAGTTCCGGGTCATAGAAGGTGTAGACGGAGGACAGCCCCTCGTCCAGCACATCGATGATCGAGACCATCGCGAGCGTGCCGTCGGGCGCGCGGAACTCCACCAGGCGCGTGTTGACCCGGCTGGTCAGCAAGAATTGCGCATACTGCGTCCGGCTATCCTCATCCATCCCGCCCCCCGGGTGGCGCCCCTGCTGGTAGCGGGTGTAGAGCTCGTAGTGTTCGGGCGACCACGCCAGCTCGGCCACGAAGGAGCGCAGATCGCCATGCCGCTTCCATGCGCGCCGCTGGCTGCGGCTGGCCGCAAAGCGCGCGGTATCCACGCGCACCGGGATGCATGCCTGGCAACCGTCGCAGTGCGGCCGATAGGTAAAGAGGCCGCTACGCCGGAAGCCCTGTTCCACCAGTTGCGAATACGTGCCGGCGTGGATCAGGTGCCCGGGCGCGGCAACTTGTGAGCGCGCCTGGCGCCCAGGCAGGTAGCTGCAAGGGTAGGGGGCCGTGGCATAGAACTGTAGGGTGGAAAAAGGGAGTTCTTTTAGCTGGCTCATGCGCGCTCGCCAGCAGGTGTGAGGCCCTGTGGCGCTGCGGACATGATAACGCCTAAGGCGCTAGGACGTCGTCTCGGCTAAAGGCAGCAGGCGTCCATGCGTGTCGAGCCTGCCACACTGCCAGGGCGGCGCCGGCAACGTTACCAATTCCGCCACGCGGGCCACGAAGCGCGCGCGGGGCACGGGGCGCGCGCCCAGGGTGGCCAGGTGACGGGTCTGTTGCTGGCAGTCTATCCATGGAACCCCGTGATTCTGCAAAAATCGCACCAGGTGCGCCAGCGCGATCTTCGAACCATCGGTGACATGGGTGAACATGGATTCGCCATAGAACATGCCGCCCAGGCTGATGCCGTACAGGCCCGCGCTCAGTTCGCCGTCCACCCAGGTTTCGACGCTGTGCGCCGCGCCCGCGCGGTGCCAGGCGGCGTAGGCGTCGCGCATGTCTTCGGTGATCCATGTGCCGGACAACCGATCGCGCGGCGCGGCGCAGGCCGCCAGCACCCGCTCGAACGCGGTGTCCACGCGCACCTGCACGCGCGGATGGGGCTGCTGTTCCTCGCGGGCAAGCCGGCGCAGCAGCTTGGCCATCGAATGCGAGACGATGAAGTCGTCGCAGGCCAGCACCATGCGCGGGTCGGGCGACCACCACAGGACCGGCTCGCCCTCCGAATACCAGGGAAATATGCCGCGCGAATAGGCTTCCGTGAGCCGTTGCACCGACAGATCGGCGCCGGCCGCCAGCAGGCCGTCGGGGTCGCTCATCGCGCACTCGACCGGCGGCAGAGGCGTATCGGGATCAACCCAGGGCAGCTTCAATGATGTTCTAGCGAATAGCGATGGGCACCGAAGACGCCGCGGCGGCGGTCTTCCAGGAAGTGCCGCAACGTGGTGACCACCGTGCGAAACGACAGCTCATCCCAAGGGATTTCGGATTCGTCGTAATAACGCGCATCCAGGCTTTCCGGCCCGGGATCGAGGTCCGGGCTGAGCGCGCGGGCCAGATAGTAAATATGCACCTGATCCACCTGGGGCACGTCGATGACGGTGAACAGCTGGCCCAATTCCACCCGGGCGCCGGATTCCTCCAGCGTTTCGCGCGCCGCGCCCTGGGCCGTGGTTTCGCCCAGTTCCATGAAGCCGGCCGGCAGGGTCCAGGTATCGTAGCGGGGCTCGATCGCGCGACGGCACAGCAGGATACGGTTCTCCCAGACCGGCAGGGTACCCACCACGACACGGGGATTCTGGTAATGGATGGCGCCGCAGTGATCGCAGATATCGCGTTCGCGGTTATCGCCGTCCGGCACACGCCGGTTGACGGGGGAACCGCACTGGCTGCAAAAGTTGGCACGGCGGGGCGCCGGGAAATAGTGGGTGGGCTTTTCGCTCATGATGCCGATTCTAACGGCTAGCCCGGTCGGCAGGGGAAGGGAGCGGATTGGCGACGAAACCCAGTTCCTGTTCCAGGGCGTCGCGATGGACGCGGCGCAGCGGCACGGCGCTGCCGGATACCGGATGGCGCACCCGCAGGCCGCCGGTATCGTCCAGCCGGGCTGCCGCTTCCAGCGCGTCGGTTCCGTCTTCCAGCCGCATGGCGTCCATCAGGGCCGGCACATCGCGTCCTGCGACCATGCCGGGGCCGGCGTCGGTCCGTGCATACAGCCGGTGCGATTCGTCCAGGTACCAGGCGGTTACCTCGTGCACCGGCAGGCCGGTGTGGGTCTCCAGGGTGGACGCATCGGCGCCGGTGCGAAGAATATAGGGCGCCGCATCCAGCCGGACATAGACCCGCTGCGGACCGTTCTGGAAAAACCAGCGTCCCAGGTCGTCGTGATCGTAGTTGCGTGCCATGTAGGCCAGGATCGCGGGGTTGCCGATGGATACGCCCGCCCCGCCGCGCGCCGCGTCGCCTTCCGGATGCAGCCGCCACTGGCCCGCGGCATTCAGCGATAGCCAGCCCGCCACGGCGGGTACATTGGGCCAGCGGGCGATGGCGTCGAGTACGGAGGCGTCCATGATGGTCTCCTGGGTAAGTGTTCATCGTGCGCGGTGTCGCTCGCGACGGGGTGTATCGATATGCCGCGATGGCGGCGTCCGGCGGGTCAGGCGATGCCGGCGTCGCGCAGCGTCGAGGGGCATAGCGACATGCCGCCCGTCAGCGTCGCGCCAGGCTCCAGCACCGCGGTGCCGGTGTCCGCGTCATGTCCGGGATTGCCCGTGCCGCCGGCGGCCGTATAGCGATTGAACGCGTCCGTCATGTGCGAAACGGGTTCGACCGCCAGATAGGGTTTGCCGGGCGGCGTGAAAATGACCAGATGACTGAATGTCGCGTCGGCTCGCAGCGTGACGGCGGTATCGCGTTCCGGCCAGGCGATGGCCGCGTGGCCGCCGAAGCCGCGGAAGACATTGTCGTAGCTGGCGTGTTCGGCCAGCATGCCGGATGCCAGCGCAGCCGGGGCGGGCTGCAGGCGCAGCGGCAGGTTGGCGTCATCGTTGGTCCACATGTCGCCGACATCGGCCCACACCCGCGTTCGCGGCGTACGCGGGAAATACGGATGCCAACCCAGGCCGGCCGGCTGCGGTTCCGCGCCGGTATTGCGGATCGAGAGCGTCATGTGCAGGCCGTCGTCGTCCAGCCGGAAAACCTGCCGGGCCGTGTACGGGAACGGCCATCCGGGTTCCGTGCCGCGGGGCGTGTACGCCTGCGCCAGGTCCGCGCTGGCGCGGGTGCTGGCCTGCACCTGCCATGGGAGCTGCCAGGCCACTCCGTGCATGGGCAGGGGCGCGTAGTCCACGGTCCGCGGAATGGCATAAACCCTGCCGCCGAACGCGAGCCTGCCGCCCGCGAGGCGATTCGAAAAGGGCAGCAGCGGATAGCAGGCCGTCAGGCGGGCGATCCCGGGTACGCCGTCGCTGGGCCGCAGGATGGGCACGCCGCGCCATGTATAGCGCAGCAGGGTGCCGCCCAGATGGGGGCAGATATCGACGCTGGCATCGCCGTGCTGCAGACGCAGTATCGTGTTGTTGTCCTCGTTCATACGGGCGCGGGATCGTTGCGGTTCATCGGGCGATTATAGGTATGCCCATCCGAAGCGGCGGGAACACGCTTTGCGGTGCGCTCATGGGTCGCGCCGCGTGGGGCGCATGGTCCCGCGCCGGCTGCCTCCGGTCCCCACACATGGAGCCTCATCATGAAAAAGGCGAAAAAACATCCGCCGGCGCGCGTCCTGATCTGCATCGCCGCCGCCATCGCATTGACGATGGCGCCGTGGGCGGTATCCGGCGTGCAGGCCGCGGACCAGCGATCGTCGTCGGGAAGCTCACGGCCCCTCATGCCGGGCAATCAACCCGCCGGGACGGGGCTGAACCAGCCCGTGCCCGGGTCGGACATGGGGCCGAACGCGCAGCGGCCCCGTACGCCGGCCGTGACGCCGGGCACCGCGACGCCACCCACGTCCGTATCGCCGCCGGGCGGCCCCTCGTCCGGCCTGCCGGCCCAGGGCACCGTCAAGGGCAGCCAGGGTGCGCCCGGCTCGCTCGGCGACCCGGCGGGCGGCACGGCCGGAAGCCGTGGCGCCAAGGACAATCGCTACGGACACTAAGCGCCGCGCGGCACGAAGCGGCGGCTGCGCACCCACTTCGTCGCGATCCATTTTTCGCCGGCCAGCACCGGCGCGCCCGCATGCAACGAGGCCGGGTCGGTTTGTCCGGCCGCGTTGCCGTATTCGAAGTACACCGCGTGGCCCAGGCGCGGCGACACCGACCAGCCCGACTCCGGAAACGTCGTTTCACCGCCGGCTGGAACGTCGTTGAGATACATGATCAGCGTGCATACCCGCTGGCCGCTGCGTGCCACGGACTCGCGGTTGGCCTCGTTGGCGGGCATCGGGTAATCGAAGTGCGGGGCGCTTTCCGCGCCGGCCGGATAGTGCAGGATCTGCAGCCCCTCGCCATTTTCCACGGGGCGGTCGATCAGGCAGGCGATGCGCCGCTCGATTTTCTCGATCAATGCCGTTTCGCCCAGGCGAAAGAACATGCCCAGGCTGCTGCGGTGGTCCTTCGCCACATCCAGGCCCGTTATGGGATCCACCACTAGCGATCGGCGCAGCCGCGGCCGCGCCGCGGCGATCAGCTGCGCGCATTCGTCCGTATCCAACACGTCGGCCAGGATCGCGGTACTGGGCCGGACCATGCGCGCGAGCACGCGCACATCGCGGTCGGGAGTGCGGATCAGCGGTCCTGCCGCCAGGCGCATGGCGTCCGGCCGATAGGCGGAAGGCGCGGCCTCCCCGTCCACGTTCGCATCGAGCACCAGCTTTCCGTCCGGCAGTGGCGTGCCGTGCGCCAGCGCGTGCGCGACGGCGCCCACCATTGCGGCGGCCAGGTCGGGTGCCGTGCGATGCGTGATCAATTCGGAAACGATGTCCCGCGCGGCGACACCGCGGTGGAGGTTGTGCGCGATCCAGTCGCGCACCTGATCGGAGAATCTGACAGTGATGGCCATGGGGACGATGGTATGTCCCGCATGTTGCAGGCCATCGTTGTCCCGCTTCCGAAGCACGACGACGGGAAGCCACGACGATGACGACGCTTCCCGCCGATGCGCGCGATATGACGACTTGGCGATGAACTGCTTGCGAATGGCTGAACGCATTGTGGCAGTGTCATGCACAAGCGCGATTTTGTGTAACCGCTGCGCAATGTGCGTATGGGGTAATGCCGCACTTCCAATCCGGTCGGCGGTCCTTGCGTTCGCGCATTCAAACGGTTCGACGATCGACAACCCATACATCCGTGAACATGGACCGTCGAAATTTCATCAAGTGGAGCAGCTTCCTGACTGTCTCGGTCGCCATGACCGGCACGCTTACCGCGTGCGGAGGCGACAATAACGACAGCGGCAATGACAGCAGCAGCGAGACGGCCCCGGCCGGCCCCGGCAATCCCGCGCCGGTGTCTTTCGCGCAGGGCGTTGCATCGGGGGATCCCCGGTCCGACAGCATCATCCTCTGGACCCGTGTGGAAGGCGCCAACGGCACGGACCCGGTGAAGGTAATCGTCCAGGTCGCCACGGACGATACGTTCTCGGCCTTGCTGGTCAACGATACGATCGAGGCCGATCCGTCGTGGGACTACACGGTGCGTCACAAGGTCGTCGGCCTGGAACCCACGACCACGTATTTCTATCGCTTCGTCGCGGGCACGGTCACCAGCATGGCAGGTCGCACCAAAACCGCGCCGGCGGATGGCGCGGGCGTCGCGCAACTGAAGTTCGCCTTCATCGCCTGCCAGGATTGGAACGCCAACCATTGGGCGGCGTTCGGCGAAATGCTGAATGAAGACCTGGACTTCGTCGTCCATCTGGGCGACTACATCTACGAAAGCCTCCCCGCCCGCGTGCTGACCGGCCAGACCGAGAAGACGCATGCGCCCTTGGTCCTGCCCAACGGGACCAAATTGGACGACGGGTCGGTCTACGCCACCACGGTGGCGGACTACCGTGCCCTGTACAAGAGCTATCGCTCGGATCCTCGGCTGCAGGCCCTGCACGCGCGTTTTCCGATGATCGCGATATGGGACGACCATGAGTTCTCCGACGATGCCTGGCAGGATCACCAGACCTACACGGCCACGGACGACGAGACCGAGCAGCTCGCCCGCCGCCGCAGCGCCAGCCAGGCGTGGTTCGAGTTCATGCCCGCGGACGTCACGCTGGACCTGAACAATCCGTCCTTCGAGAACATCCAGATCTACCGTTCCTTCACCTTCGGCTCGCTGGCCACGCTGGTGATGACCGACGAACGCCTGTACCGCGACGACCATGTCATTCCGGAATCGGCGACCGGCGGATTCCTCGGCAGCCGTTACCTGGTCGGGCGGGACACGCTGGCCGCCGCCGAGCAGGCCAAGATCGCCGCGGGCGGTACGCAGTCCATGCTGGGCAGCACGCAGCTGGCCTGGTGGAAGGACCAGATGCTGGCAAGCAAGCCCAAGACCGCCTGGCGCCTGTGGGGCAACGAGGTGTCGTTGCTGCGCATGCAGGTCGATGGCCAGGAGGCCGTGGTGCAACTGGTCACCGATGCCATCGTGGCGACGGACCCGGGCGACCTGGCGCCTTTGCGCAACACGGCCATTCTGCCGGCCGTTCGCCAGGACATCCAGGCGATCAAGACCTCGGGCACGCTGCCTGGCGCCTTTACCGCCATACATGCGCTGTTCGACACGGCATTCGGCGTGGACGCCGTCAACGCTTCCGTCGCGGCGATCAACGCGATGCTGCCGCCGGTGTCGTTCCTGAACGTCATCCTGTTCGACGCGGACCAGTGGGACGGCTACAACGCCGAGCGCAAGGACATGATGGCCTTCCTGAAGAACAACACCATTCCGAACGTGGTGGCGTTGACAGGCGACATCCATGCGTTCTTCTCCGGCCCGGTCATGGACGATTTCGACGCCAGCTCGCCGACGCCGGTGATGGTGGACCTGGTAACGGCCGGTGTGTCCAGTACTTCGCTGTTCAGGTTCTACGTGGACGAAGTCCACGCGCAGCCCTCGCTGGCGGGCTTGCAGCCGCTGGTCTACCAGAACGTGACCAATAAGCTCAACGGCACGATGTCCACCTTCAACGCGTGGCTGAAGTACGTCGATACCGACGCCCAGGGCTATGCCGTGGTGACGCTGACCGCGGACCGGCTGACCTGCGATTTCCGCAAGATGAAGCCGCTGGTCAATGGCGAGCTGCCCGCCGCGCCGGCGGTGGCCGGCACCACGACCGTGACGGTCGACACGGGCGTGCCCGCCGTCAACCTGGCCGTCTGAATCCGTCCATTCCGTACACCTCATTCCGTAGAGGGAAAGGTCCATGATCGTATCCAAGCACTCTCGTGACTCGCGGCGCGCGCCGCTTTACGCCTCGCTGACGGCGATCGCCGCGGCGCTGGCCCTGGCCGGTTGCAATGGTGGCGACGACAATTCGTCCAGTCCCGCCGCCAGCAACGACGCGCCTGCCACCGTCACCATGCAGGGCGTGGTGACTGGCTCGAATTACCAGCCGGGCAGCACGACGAATCCCAACATCGATGCCGCTTATTTCCAGAACGCCAAGGTCTGTATCGATGCCAACACCAACGGCAAATGCGACCCGGAAGAGAACCCGGTAACCACCAACGGCAACGGCGCCTTCTCCTTGCAGGCCCCGGCGGTGGCGGCGCTGCTGGCCGACGTCGGCACCGACGCGGTCAATAGCGCCAGCGGAATGAAAGTCGCCAGGCGCATGGCGCTGCGCGTCTCAGCCGAAGAGATCCAGGACCAGGGGGCCGGCAAGATCGTCATCAGCCCGATGTCCAGCGAAATCCAGCGCATGGTCGAGGACGACGACAGCAGCTATGCCGCGGAGAAGGCCAACCTGGCCGCCCGCCTGAACGTGCAGGCCGCCGACGTCATCGTCGACGTGCACGCCACGCAGGGCGCCACCCGTACGTCGCTGCTGTTCGAAGCCAACCAGCTGGGCAGCCGCTACACCTACGCCACGACCAAGCTCGATCGCGGGGACCTGTATCCCGATGCGCTGGCCGTGGCCGGTGGCGATCCGGAATTGACCAATAAGATCAACGTCACGCCCGAGACGGCGACCACGCCGGAGACCCGCAAGCCGATCACCTTCCTGCAGGCGCAACAGGCGGCCTTCAACGTGGAGGGCATCCCACGCTACGACCATCTATTCGTTCTGTTCCTGGAAAACAAGGGCTCGAATACGATTCTCAACCAGCCTTACGCGCCCAAGATCGCCAAGTACCTGAAAGAGAACAACCAGCTGACGAATTATTTTTCGACCGGCCAGCCCAGCGAACCCAACTACACCGCGGTCGGCGGCGGCGACGACTTCGGCATCACCGACGATTCGCAGTGGAACTGCAGCGCCACCGGCGCCAACGCGCCCAAGGACCCCTTGCCCACCCATGACAAGCCGGGCCTGGTGTCTTCGCCCTTCAACGCGACGGCCAATTGCAACGGCACCAACCACAACATTACGGCGCCCAACCTGTTCACGGCGCTGGAAAACGCCGGCATGAACTGGCGCGTCTACGGCGAAACGATGAACCCCGGGCAGGACCCCCGTACGGACAGTGTCGCCGACGCCGCCATCACCGGTGTGGATACCGCATATCCGAACGGCATAGGCAACGACCCCACCCCCATCCCGTCGGGCGGCACGGTGCCCCTGGCCAGCAATATGTACCGGACGAAGCACCATCCGGCCATGCCCTACCAGGACGCGCGCCTGTTGCCGGACTTCTTCTTCAGCAATCGCACCCTGGGTGGAGGACAGTTCGACGCCAATATGCAGAACGGCACCAAATATGTGGTTCCCGCCAACTATGAGGTAGACCAGTTCGGCAAGGACCTGGACAGCGGCGATGTCGGCGCGCTGAACTTCCTGATCCCGGACCAGTGCGACGACATGCACGGCACGACGGTGAAGACGACCGGCGGCGCGCCGATCACGGACTGCGCCGCCCCGGCGATCATTACCCGCGGCGATAACTACGTCGATTACATCATCAAGAAGATCCAGGGGTCGCGGGTGTGGAAGAACACCCAGCAGCGCTCGGCGATCGTCATCATGTTCGACGAGGCCACCGCCAGCAGCGGCTTCAATTCCTGCTGCGGCTGGAACGTCAGCAACAGCACGGTATCGCAGCCGCTGAAGCAGAACCCCGACGGCAGCTTTACCCCGGACCCCTCGGTGGTCAACTACACGGAAGGCAACCACGGGCACGGCAATTCGATCTTCCTGGTGGTGACCAACCAGCCCAACGCGCCCAAGGGCGTGGTCGACAGCGACGCATACAGCCATTTCTCCTTCGTTCGCACCATGCAGGACATGTTCCAGCTGGCCGACCCGGCCATCGACGGCTCGTACATGAACCGCGCCAAGTACACCGAGAAGTTCATCGCCGAACACCTGCAGGTCCTGCCGGAGTATGCGAACAGCGGCGACACGCACTTCGACTCGGTTCGTCCGATGAATCACGCCTACGTGATTCCAGCCGACTATCGCCAGAAGCAGTCGACCGATGCGGCCACGCCGCCGCAGATCGGCCCGGACAAGACGCAGGTGAGCGTCTGGGCGGTGAAGTGAAACTTCCGCAATCCAAAGGATTTTGCATGCGCAAGCGTTTTCCGGTGGCGGTCGCGCTGCTGGCGATGGCAGCCGTGGCGGGTGTGGCCGCGGGCGGGAGCGGCGAGCAGGGTACGGCCGCGTCCCCGCCGGGGCAGGCCGCGCGGGAAGCCCCGTGGAACAACCCCGTGATCCGCCAGAAGCCGCTCAGCCTGGCGGCCCAGGTGGGGCAGAGGCTGTTCTTCGACCACAACATGTCCGGTTCGCGCAAGATGTCTTGTGCCACCTGCCATGACCCGAAGTTCGCCTACGGTCCGCCCAACGACCTGGCCGCGCAACCGGGTGGCGCCGCCCTGGCCGATCGCGGCGTGCGTGCCGTGCCTTCGCTGCGGTACAAGGACAAGACGCCGCCGTATTCCGATTTGCTGGACAATCCCGACGCGATCAGCGTGCCTGGGCCCGGCGGCGGCTTCGACTGGGACGGCCGCGCCGCGGATCACGCCGGGCAGGCCGAGGGACCGCTGCTCGATCCGGTGGAAATGGCCAACACATCGGCCGCCGCCGTGGTGGCCAAGGTCAAGGCGGCCGACTATGCGCCGCTGTTCCGCCAGGCTTTCGGCGATCATGCCTTCGACGATACCGCCGCCGCCTTCCGCGACATTACCGCGGCGCTACAGGCCTTCCAGCTGGAAGATATCAGTTTCCGGCCGTACAACAGCAAGTTCGACCTGTACACCTCCAACAAGAAAGGCGGCGAGCTGACCGTGGCCGAGTTGCGCGGCATGAAGGTCTTCACCGATCCGGACACGGGAAATTGCGCCTCGTGCCATTACCAGGGGGCGGGTTTTCGCGGCAGCAGCGCCCTGTTCACGGACTTCTCGTACGAGGCCATCGGCGTGCCGCGCAACGATGCCCACGCGACGCGGCCGCTGGCCAATCGCAACGATATCCCGGCGAACGACAAGGACGCCGGCCGTTTCGATATGGGCCTGTGCGGCCCGCAGCGGCCGGATCATGCCTTGACGGAGGACGGCAAGCCCAGCAGGTTCTGCGGCATGTTCAAGGCCCCGACGCTGCGCAACGTCGCGCTGCGGCAGACGTTCTTCCACAACGGTGTCATCCACTCGCTGGAACAGGCGATCCGCTTCTATAACACGCGCGATACCAACCCGGAGTTGTGGTATCCGACCGTCGGCGGCAAGGTGCTCAAGCCGGGCGACCCCGGCTACGACAAGGACTACCCGACCTACGGGCTGATCACCGTGCAGTATGCGAAAGGGACGGGCAAAGTGCAAAAGTACAACGACCTGCCCGCGCGATACTGGGGCAACATCGATACCCAGATGCCTTTGGACGGCCGCCCGGCCGGTTCCAAGCCCCCGATGTCGGAGCAGGACGTGCACGACCTGATCTGCTTCCTGAATACGCTGACCGACGACTACCGGCCTGATGCTCCGCCGACGGCCGCCCAGAAGGATTGCGTGCGCTGAGAGGGTGCGGCGCGGGGTGTAAATCCAAAAAAACGATCCTTATCGAGGAGCGTTTGAAGCGGTAGCGCTGGCGCCGGGCGGGACCATCCTGGCGCCGGCGGCCGATGCGCGTTAACACCCTGTAAGGCGGTATCTGATATAAGTGCCGGGTCCGGCTCCGGCGAAGTACAGCCCGAAAGATGATAGTAGAGGCTGTTTCGCTGCCGGTTTCCACGGAGAAGCTTCATGACTCAAGAGCGAGAGCCGCGCAGGCGTTTCCTGCAACAGGTATTGGCCATCGTGCCCGCCTCGACCCTGGCCGCGGGTGCCGCGGTAAGCCAAACGGGCTGTACCGGCCAGCCGGCGCAGACCGGCACGGCGGCAAGCGCGAATCCCCCCAAGCCCTACACCCCCACGTACTTCACCGAAGCGGAATGGAAGTTCGTCGCTGCCGCGGTGGATCACCTGATCCCGGCCGACCAGTACGGTGCCGGCGCTATCGAGGCCGGGGTTCCGGAATTCATCGACCGGCAGATGGAAACGCCCTGGGGCCACGGCCAGCTGTGGTACATGCAAGGCCCGTTCCATCCCGACGTGGTGCCGGAGCTGGGCTACCAGATCAACCAGACGCCGCGCGATGTCTATCGCCACGGCATCGCGGCGTGCGATGCATGGTGCAAGCAGCAGCACGGCAAGGTATTCGTCGACCTGGACAAGCCGCTGCAGGAGCAAGTCCTCAAGGATCTGGACTCGGGCAAGATCGCCTTCGACAACGTGCCGTCGCGCACCTTCTTCAACTTCCTGCTTTCCAACACGAAAGAAGGCTATTTCGCCGACCCCATCTACGGGGGAAACAAGCAGATGGCGGGGTGGAAGATGGTGGGCTTTCCGGGCGCCCGCGCGGACTTCGCGGACTGGACCGACCAGCCCAACGTCAAGTACCCGTACGGGCCCGTATCCATTTCCGGGGAAAAGGGCTGAGCGATGGCGATCAAGCGAGAGAAAGTCGACGTGGTGCTGGTCGGATTCGGCTGGACCGGTGCGATCATGGGACAGGAGTTGACCGAAGCGGGCCTCAATGTACTGGCGCTGGAGCGCGGCCCCATGCGGGATACGCCGACCGATGCGCAGTATCCGAAGGTCATCGACGAACTGGCGTACTCGATACGCGGCAAGCTTTACCAGGAGCTGGCCAAGGAAACCGTGACCATACGCCACGGGGTGAACGACCTTGCGGTGCCCTACCGGCAAAACGGGTCCTTCCTGCTGGGCAATGGCGTGGGCGGCGCGGGCTTCCATTGGAACGGCATGCACTACCGGGTACTGCCCGAGGAACTGCAGCTGCGCACGCGCTACGAGGAACGCTACGGCAAGAAGTTCATCCCGGAGGACATGACGATCCAGGATTTCGGCGTGACCTACGAGGAACTGGAACCCTATTTCACCCAGTTCGAGTATGTGTGCGGCACGTCGGGCAAGGCGGGCAACCTCCAGGGCAAGATCGTGCCCGGCGGCAATCCGCTGGAAGGCGCGCGCAGCAAGGATTATCCGGTGCCGCCGCTGCCCAATACCCTGGGCGCGCAGCTGTTCGAGAAAGCCGCGCGCGAGGTCGGCTTCCACCCCTATCCGGCGCCGGCCGCCAACGCATCCGAGCCGTACACCAACCCCTACGGCGTGCGCCTGGGGCCTTGTAATTTCTGCGGCTTCTGCGAGAACTACGGCTGCTATATGTACGCCAAGGCTTCGCCGCAGACCACCATCCTGCCCGTTCTGCTGAAAAAGCCGAATTTCGAACTGCGCACGCATTCGCACGTGCTCAAGGTCAATCTGGATTCGTCGGGCAAGAAGGCGACGGGCGTCATCTACATCGACGCGCAGGGGCGCGAGGTCGAACAGCCGGCCGATCTGGTGATCCTGACCGCGTACCAGATGCACAACGTACGCCTGCTGCTGCTTTCCGGCATCGGCAAGCCCTACGATCCCGTCACCAACGAAGGCACGGTGGGCAAGAACTACGCCTACCAAATGAACGGCGCGGTCAATGTTCTGCTGCCCAAGGGCACGCAGCTCAATCCCTTCGTCGGAACGGGGGCGGGCGGCGTAGCGATGGACGACCTGAACGGCGACCAGTTCGATCACGGGCCGCTGGGTTTCATCGGCGGCGCTTCGATCCGGCATATCCGCTATGGCGGCCGGCCCATCGCGCAAACGCCCACCATGCCGGGCGCGCCGCGCTGGGGAAGCGGGTGGAAGGCAGCCGTGCAGGATACCTACCAGCGTTATATGAGCATCGGCATCTCGGGCTCGGTCATGTCCTATCGCGACGCGTATCTGTCGCTCGATCCGACCTACAAGGATGCGTTCGGCCAACCGCTGCTGCGCATGACCTTCGACTGGCACGATAACGAGTTCGACATGATCGGGCACCTCGGCACGCGCATGGACGAAGTCGCCAAGGCCATGAACCCCGAGAAGCACTTCATCGCCGTGCGCAAGAAGGGCTCGCACTACGACACCCGCGTCTACCAGAGCACGCACAACACCGGCGGCGCGATCATGGGAACGAATCCCAAGGAAAGCGTCGTCAACCGGTATCTCCAGAGCTGGGACGTTTCCAATGTCTTCGTGATGGGCGCCTGCCTGTTCCCGCAGAACATGGGATACAACCCGACGGGGCTGGTCGGGGGGCTGGCCTACTGGGCCGCGCACCATATCCGCGAGCAGTATCTGAAGAATCCCGGCCCGCTGGTGCAGGCATAAGGAGGCGTCAACATGATGAAGCCACATCTCATCGCCGCCGCCTTCACGCTGGCGGCTACCCAGGCCTGGGCGCAGGCGCCCGCGGCGGGCAATGCCGATGCGCAAATGATCAAGCAAGGCGAATACCTGTCGCGCGCGGCCGATTGCGTGGCCTGCCACACCGTGCCGGGCGGCAAGCCCTACGCCGGCGGCCTGCCCTTCGAGACACCGATAGGCACGGTGTACTCCAGCAATATCACGCCCGACAAGGACACCGGCATCGGCGGCTATAGCTACGAGGACTTCGACCGCGCCGTGCGCCATGGCGTGGGCAAGGGCACCGGCAACCTGTACCCGGCCATGCCCTATACCTCGTACGCCCATATCCGGCCCGACGACGTCAAAGCGCTGTACGCGTACTTCATGCACGGCGTGGCGCCGGTCAGCCAGCAAAACAAGGACGCGGATATTCCGTGGCCGCTATCGATGCGCTGGCCCCTGGGCATCTGGCGGGCGCTGTTCGCGCCGGACGTCGCCGCCGAGCCGGCCCCCGGCGCCGACGAACAGGCGGCGGCCGCCGGCGGCGCCGAGGTGCTGCGCGGACGCTATCTGGTCGAGGGCCTGGGCCACTGCAGCGCCTGCCATACGCCACGCGGCTTCGCGCTGCAGGAAAAGGCATCCACCGACGCCGACGGTCCCGAGTTCCTGTCCGGCGGCGTCGTGGAAGGCTGGCTGGCGAAGGACCTGCGCGGCGACGTCAATAGCGGACTGGGCGGGTGGAGCAAGGAAGACATCGTCGCGTTCCTGAAGAGCGGCCGCAACGCGCATTCCGCCGCCTTCGGCGGCATGGCGCAGGTAGTGCAGGACAGCACGCAATACATGAGCGACGCCGACCTGAACGCCATCGCGGCCTACCTGAAGACGCTGAAGCCCGCCGATAAGGAGGGTGCGCCCAAGCTCGCCTACAACGATGCGACGGGCCAGGCCCTGCGCACGGGCGGCGACAAGAGCGACGGCGCCATCACCTTCCTGAACAACTGCGCGGCCTGCCACCGCAGCAGCGGCAAGGGGTACACGGAAACCTTCCCTCAGTTGGCGCAAAGCTCGACGGTACTGAGCAAGGATCCCGCCTCGTTGATTCATCTGGTGCTCAAGGGCGCGCAGATGCCGGGTACCCGCTCGGCACCCACGGCGTACGCGATGCCGGGCTTCGACTATCGCCTGACCGACGCGGAGGTTGCCGCGGTTGTGACCTTCGTGCGAAATAGCTGGGGCAACCAGGCCCCCGCGGTCAGCGCGGACCAGGTCGCCAAGGTGCGCAAGGAGGTAGGGGCGGAGCCCGCCCCGGTGCGATAACGCCGGACCGGGCTGACGCCATTCGACCAGGGTTCGCCGCGAGCGGCCCTGGTTTTTTTGCGCCGCGATTTCGGCTGCAGGGCACGAGCGGCATTCCAGGCAGGCGGCGCCGATGCGGGCCGGCGTCCTTTGTGGAGTACCATCGAAGGCTTACCCACCGGGAGATAGCCATGCAGCGAGTAATTACCGAAAACCAGATTCCAACGGGCGATTTCCGGCAAGTGAAGTACGTCGGGGCCATCAAGGACCGCATCGACGACGGCAATAGCTCGCCCGTCTGGACTATCGACGCAAAATCCCCGTTCGCCCAGCAAGCCGGCATGGGACCGATCGACACCTGGACCGAAGTCATGATCGACGTGGAGGATCCCACCTCGGCCGAAACCCTGGCCCGGCTGAAGCGTGCCGTCGAGGCGCGGCTGATGCAGCAACTGGGGTAAGTGGGGAAAAACGATAAGGCCCGCACCGCTCGATGCGGGCCTTGATGTGTCTGGAGGCGCAAGCCGGAACCGATTTTAAAAATCTAGCACCCAGTGCTATATTTGCAAATCCAGATGGCAGATGCAATGCGCAAAAAACAACCCCGTTTTTTCAAGACCAAGGCATTTGCCAAGCTTGCTGCCAAGGCACAGATTCTCGATGAAGAACTGCTGCGCGCCGGCAAAGATCTGGCCGAGGGCAAAGGCGACAACCTGGGCGGTAATGTCTGGAAAAAGCGCCTCCACAAGAACATGCATCGCAGCATTGTCGTTGAGAAGGTGGGGGACCACTGGTTCTTCGTGTATCTGTACGCAAAGAATGATCGTGAGAACATCGATCAGGCTGAAGAGGCTGCGTTCAAACGATTTGCTACGCTGTTCGCGGCCATGAGCAGTGCGCAGCTCGATGACCAGCTCAAGCTCAAGGAACTCAGGGAGATTGTCAGTAATGGCGACTAAATCTCGATTCAAAAGTGATGCGTTCGAGGCTATTCATAGCGCGGCCGCCGGCCTTCAGCGTTCTGGTGTGGTGAGCAAACAAACGATGCGAGAGTTCGATGAGATGTGTCTCGCTGCGCCCCCGCACTTCGACGCAAAGGCCATTGTGAAGATTCGCAGGGCAGCAAAAGTCAGCCAGCCCGTGTTCGCCAAGTACCTCAACACAAGCACTTCCACCGTGCAGAAGTGGGAAAGCGGCGCGAAGCAGCCGAGCGGTATCGCGGCGCGACTGCTACAGGTCATAAAGAAGCACGGGCTTGATGTGCTGGCTTGATTCGGCAGCTTGATGGGCACCCTATCAAACGCTGTACGTATTTGATCTGCCATGGGTGGTAATTTGGAAATCATCGCCAAATTGCCTGACGGTGCAGGTGGCTGCCTTGAATGGCTGCCTTAGGTGGCTGCCTTAAGTGGCTACCTTAGGTGGCTGCCTTAAGTGGCTACCTTAGGTGGCTGCCTTAAGTGGCCGCTGGCCAGTCGCCAGTCCCAACAAAATCGGAATGGGTCTGCCGGCTTGCGCCTGGCAGCCGTACAGGCAAAACGAAAAGGCCCGCATCGAGCGATGCGGGCCTTGATGTGTCTGGAGGCGCAAGCCGGAATCGAACCGACGTACACGGATTTGCAATCCGCTGCATAACCACTCTGCCATTGCGCCTTTATTTTCTCCTGGCGATCGCCCACAGGGGCGCCGGAAGGAAGCCAAAGATTCTAACATCATCCGGCGACAGCTGCACGGCCGCCCGGTTCGGGCCGTTTGAGGCGGCCTCCGGGGGGATGGGGCGCGGTGCCGCGGGCTATCAAACCAGTCTTCGCTATCCCGTTGGGCGAGATCGTCCGCAAGACCGTCCTACGGGCCCCGTGCGGAGGTACGATGTCGCGTCACATCGCCCGCTCCCCCAGCCTGGAGGAACCCATGAGTTCCGTTGATGCCTTTGCTTCCCTTGAACAGATCGGCCGCGAACTGGACAGCGGCGCGTTGACCAGCCAGGCGCTGGTGCGCACGCGGCTGGACCGGATCGAGCGGCTGGATCCCGCGCTCCACGCTTACATGGACGTCTACGCCGACGCGGCGATGTCCGCGGCGCGGGCCGCGGACCAGTTGCGCGAGGCGGGCATCGTGCTGGGGCCGCTGCATGGCGTCACGGTGGCGATCAAGGATCTGTTCGATATCGCCGGCCGGCCGGTGACGTACGGCTCGAAGTCGCTGCCGGCACGCATCTCCGACCATACGGCGACCGTGGTCCGCAGGCTGCAAGGCGCGGGCGCGATCGTGCTGGGAAAGACGCAGACGGTGGAGTTTGCCTTTGGCGGGTGGGGTACCAATTCATCCTTCGGAACGCCCCGCAACCCCTGGGACATGCGTACGCACCGGGTGCCGGGCGGATCGAGCAGCGGATCGGGCGTGGCCGTGGCCGGCGGGCTGGCTTGCGCGGCGATCGGCACGGATACGGGCGGTTCGGTGCGCATTCCGGCGTCGATGTGCGGACTGGTGGGCTTGAAGACGACGGTCGGGCTGGTCAGCCGGGACGGCTTGATGCCCCTTAGCGCGACCCTGGATACCGTGGGGCCGATGACGCGCACCGTCGCGGACGCTGCCTTGATGCTGGATGCGATCGCCGGTCTGGATCCGCTCGATCCGGCTTCGCGCCATGCGCCGGTACGGTCCGTGCTGCCGGGCCTGCGCGTTGGCGCCGATGGCATGCGGGTCTGGGCCATGCCGGACGAGGAACGCGAAGGCGTCGACGAGGCCGTGCTGGCAGCCTACGACCAGGCGCTGGACACGCTGCAGTCGCTGGGCTTGCGCGTGGTGCGGCGGCGCTTGCCGAAAGGGTCCGTGGAAGCCATGAACATGGCGGGCGGGATCATGAGCGCCGAAGGCTATGCCAATCTGGGTGCCATCGCCGAACGCGACGACCTGGTGGTGGATCCATATGTGCGGCGGCGGGTGCTGTCGGGACGGGCCATCGGCGCGGCGGAGTACCTGAATCTGCTCAAGGCGCGCGAGCGGGCCAAGTCCGAAATGATGGCGGCGATGGATGGCGCGGATTTCCTGCTGCTGCCGACGACGCCGCTGCCCGCGATTCCGGTGGACCAGGTGGACCAGACCACGTCGACGCTGGCGCGCCTGAATCGCATGGGCAATCTGCTGGATATGTGTTCGATCGCGGTGCCGTCGGGTTTTTCTCCGGCGGGGTTGCCGTTGTCGGTGCAATTCGTCGGGCGCGGGTTCGATGAACCTGTGATCCTGCGTGCCGCATATGCATACGAGCAGGCGACGCGCTGGCACGAGCGGCGGCCGGAAGGGCTGGATTGATGGCGGAGACGATGGAAATTCGCATCATTCCGCGCTGACAAGCGACCTGCCGCTTCATGCGGCATCCTTGTCCAGCGGCAGAGTAAGGAATCCAGTGAACGAAATCCGCGCCATTTCGCTGTTCGTCAGGACGGCCACGCTGGGCAGCCTGCGCAAGGCCGCCATCGAGCAAGGTGTGACGCCGCAGGCCGCCAGCCTGGCTGTCACGCAGCTGGAAAAGCACCTGGGCATACGCCTGTTCCACCGCACCACGCGGCAGATCAGTCTGACCGACGAGGGGCGGCGCTTCCTGGAGTCGGTCCAATCGCCGCTGGAGGCGCTGAACGACGCCATGGCCAGCGCCCGTCACGCGGATCTGGCCAGCGGCCCCCTGCGTGTCACGGCGCCGCGCAGCGTGGGCAGTACCGTGTTGTGGCCGTTGTTCGAGGCATTCGCGCAGGCATACCCGGACGTGCAGCTGGACATCCAGATGGAGGATCGTTTCCAGGACTGGGTGGCCGAACGCATCGATGTCGGCTTTCGGGCGGGCCAGCAGCCGGACGGAAGAATCATCGCGCGGCGGGTGCTGCCCATCCAGCTGATCGTCTGCGCCTCGCCGGACTATCTGGTGCGGCATGGCGCTCCCGCGACCATCGATGACCTGGTTTCGCACCGCTGCACCGGCTATTTGCAACCCAATACCGGCAAGGTGGCGCCTTGGGAATTCCAGGTGGGAGAAGAAATCGTCTATCGCGATATCCCGCCGTCCTTCTGCATCAATGATCCCGAACTGGAAACCCGCGCGGTGCTGGGGGGGCTGGGGATAGGGCAGCTGGCCAGTTTCACCGCGGTGCCGTTGATCCGGGCTGGGCAGTTGGTGCCGTTGCTGCTGCCGCACACGGTGCAGCGGATCGCGATGTATCTGTGCTACGCCCGGCGCACGCAGATGCCGGCACGCGTGCGGTTGTTCATCGACTTCATGACGGAGCGGCTTCTGGCCAGCACGGAATGGCACTTGAACCAAGAGGAACTGGGCGCCGGCAAGCAGGCGCCCAGGCGAAGGATTCGGCTCAAGGTGTGATGCTGGCGGCTATCTCTTGCTTCGGGAAATCCGTCGAGGCGGCAAGTTCGCGCCAAGCCGCGGTTTCCTCGGCGACATACGCATTCTTGCCGGCGATGGCGGCCAGGGTGTCGGTGCCAAAGGGCATGCGTAGCGGCGGACGTTCGGCGTCGATCAGCTTGATCATGGCCGTTGCCAGGCGCTTGGGATCGCCCGGCTGCTGGTGGCTGATCCGCGCGGCATGCTCTCGCACCTTGCCGGCTGTTTCGGCGTAATCCGCGATGACGGCCGGCGATTTGACCAGGGACGATGCATCCAGGAAGTCGGTGCGGAAATAGCCCGGCTCGACCACGGTGGCGTGGATTCCGAGCGGCGCCAGTTCGTCGTGCAGGGCTTCGGTCAGGCCTTCTACCGCGAACTTGGTGGAGCAGTACACGCCGAAGCCGGCAGCGGCGCGGTAGCCGCCAATAGACGAGATATTCACGATATGGCCGGTCTTCCGTTCGCGCATATGGGGCAGGACGGCGCGCGTCACGTTCAGCAGGCCAAAGACATTGGTGTCGTACATCCGGCGCACGTCGGCGTCGTCGGCTTCTTCCACCGCGCCCAGCAGGCCGAAGCCCGCATTATTGACCACGACGTCGATGCGGCCGAAACGCGCGACCGCGGCACTGGCGGCGGCCTGCGCCTGAGTCGCGTCGGTCACGTTCAGCTGGACGGGCAGGACGTTGGGCGAATCTCCGAAGCGTTCCGCCAGGGCGGCGACGTTGCGGCCGGTAACGACGACGGCGTTGCCGTCGGCCAGCGCGGCGTCGGCGATCAGGGCGCCGAGGCCGCGCGCGGCGCCGGTGATGAACCAGACACGCTTGATGGAGGAAGAGGATGAGGTCGTCATGGCGGTACTCCCGTAGGTTTTGAGATCAGTGGGGCGCGGCGTGTTTGCTTGAAGTCCGGTGCCGCGTTGGATGCCACTTTAGGGATCCGGAGCCGGTCGGCCTAGCCACGGAACACTGACTTGATTGACAATAAAAACTTGTCAATACCGGTTTTCAGCCACGGTCGGCGGCGGCGGGCAGCCGACTGCCAGCGCGTCGCCAGCTTCGGTCGATTACGATGTGGGCACTGCCCTGCCGCCGCTGGGCGCTTGACGGCGGCCCGAATCTGTTACCGAACGAGCCACACACGGAGAATCTCTCATGATCGGTTTTGCAATCCACCCCCGCCAACGCGCCGTCTCCGCCGACGTCGCCGCCAAGTTCGTCGGCATGCCGGTGGCCAATCTTAGCGACTGCATGTCGCGCATGACGGCCGGCGGCCCTCGCCTGCGGCCCATGCATGACGGCACGTACATGGCCGGCCCGGCGCTGACAGTGCGGTCGCGGCCCGGCGACAACCTGATGGTGCACAAGGCGCTCGATGTCGCGGCGCCCGGCGACGTCATCGTGGTCGATGCCGGCGGCGACCTGACCAATGCCATCATCGGCGAGATCATGGCGACCTACGCCAAGAGCCGGAAGCTGGGCGGGATCGTGATCAACGGATCCATACGCGATGCCGGCGCGCTGCGCCGCAGCGATTTTCCAGTCTACGCCGCGGGTATCACGCACCGCGGTCCGTACAAGGATGGCCCGGGCGAAATCAACTGCACGATCGCGCTGGATGGCATGACGATCGAACCCGGCGATCTGATCCTGGGCGACGAGGATGGCTTGCTGTGCATTCCTTATGCCGATGTCGAAGCCGTTTACGAAGCGGGCAAGGCCAAGAACGCGGCGGAGGAAAAGACCTTCGCGAATATCGCGGCCGGTACGCATGACACCAGCTGGGTCGACGCGCGCCTGAAGGCGCTGGGGTGCCTGAAAGGCTGATCCCGCGCGGCGCCGCTGCCCTCCTGTCGCTACGCGACGCCTCCCCACGGGAGGGCGGCGCTGTCGCCCCCCAACGCCCGGCGAGGTATATCCCGGGCGTTATGGTTGATAATTTAAATTCATTTCGGAATGCATGGCTCCGACAGGATAATTTCCGTCGAAGACGATAGACAAAGAGGACGGACGATCGCGGCGGCACAGGCCGGCACGATGAATCCGCCAAGAGCCCGGGGCGACTGATGTCGCCGGACATGGGCATAGCGGCCGCGCGGTGCGGCCAGCTATATGGAGACTGTCATGGCCATGTGTAGCAGCGCCGGCATCCGCCGTGCCCTCGTACATTCTGTTTTACTTCGCAGCCCTGCGTTGATGCCCTCGCTGGCATGCCGCCGCGCGCCCGGTCGGGTGCCGGATTTCTCCCACACGCTTGCGCCCGGTCTGGCGCAAGGCCGGTCTTCATAGCGCAATCCGTCACGCGGCGAAGGCGCGCCAAAGCGGCATGCCCCCGCGACGCCTACCGACTACCCAAGCAGAACGTGCCGGCCGCCACGCCGAGACAGCGGGCGACCGAGCGCGATGGATACGCACGCCTTCGCGGCGCCGCGACGTTGTCCGTGCCGCGCCACATTTGCACCGAATACAGGAGGACTACACGCATGCAGCTTGCCAAGCACTATATCGACGGCGCCTGGATCGAATCCGTGGCGGGACAAAGCCGGCAGGGCCTGTCGCAAAATCCCGCGACATCCGAGCCCGCGGCGCATTTCGCCGACGGCGGCATCGACGAAGCGCGGGCCGCCATCGATGCCGCGCGCCGCGCCTTCGAACAGCCCAGCTGGCGTCGGTCGCCGCGCCTGCGCGCCGACGTGCTGTGGGATTTCGCCGTGCGCCTGGAAGCCCGCAAGGAAGAGATCGCCGACTGGCTGGTCACGCTGAACGGCAAGCTGCGGCGCGAGGCGCTGGGTGAAATCCTGGCCGGCGTCT
Source organism: Bordetella genomosp. 11 (assembly GCF_002261215.1). Lineage (NCBI taxonomy): Bacteria > Pseudomonadati > Pseudomonadota > Betaproteobacteria > Burkholderiales > Alcaligenaceae > Bordetella > Bordetella genomosp. 11. Next base: position 1,332,182 of record NZ_NEVS01000001.1, read on the forward strand.
CCGAACTGAAGTACTACGCCGGTCTGGCGCGCAATCTGTTCGGCCGGGTCATCGAGGTCGAGCCAGGCTGCCATGCATCGCTGCGGCGCGAAGCGGCCGGCGTGGCGGCCATCATCCTGCCATGGAACGCGCCCATTACCCTGCTGGTGCGTTCGTTGGCCCCGGCGCTGGCCGCGGGCTGCGCGACGGTGATCAAGCCCGCTTTCCAGACAGCGCTGGCGCATAACCTGGCCCTGGAGTGCCTGACGGCCGATCCGCGCCTGCCCGCCGGCATCGTCAATTCCGTCATCGAAAGCGGTTCCGCCGTGTCCCAGGCGCTGTGCGAGTCGCCCGATGTGGATGTGGTCAGCTTCACGGGATCGACGGCGGTGGGCAAGAAGATCGCCGCCGCAGCCGCGGGCACGCTCAAGCGCCTGTCGCTGGAACTGGGGGGCAAGGCGCCCGCGCTGGTTTTCGCCGACGGCGCGTCGGATGCCACCGTCAAGGGCATCACGGCAGGCAGCCTGATCATGGCCGGGCAGCAATGCACCGCCATCGCTCGCGTCCTGGTGCAGGACAGCGTCTACGCCGACTTCACTCGGCGCCTGGCGGACGCTTTCCGCGCGGTTCGAGTCGGAGTGGGCAGCGATCCGCAATCGCAGATGGGCAGCCTGATCGATATCGCCAACCGCGACCGTATCGCCGGTCTCGTCGCGCGCGCCGCGGATGCCGGCGAGGTGCTGGTGCGCGGCGAAGCGCCGGGCGGCGCGCTTGCAAAGGGTGCTTTCCTGACGCCCAGCCTGGTGGCCATCGAGGACCTGAATTCCGACTATGTGCAGCACGAGTTGTTCGGCCCGCTGCTGATCGTTGAACGCTTCAAGGATGAAGAGGACGCGATCCACCGCGCCAACGCCACGCGCTACAGCCTGGCATCCAGCGTGTGGACGGGCGACGGCGTGCGCGGCGAACGCGTGGGCGCCAGGCTGCGCTTCGGCACGGTCTGGGCCAACACCCACAACCGCCTGTTCGCCGAGGCCGAAACGGGCGGCCATGCCGACAGCGGGTACGGCCGCCTGCACGGCGCGGAAGGGCTCAACGATTTCCTGGAGACCAAGCACTACTACTTCGAGACAGGCGTTTGAGCCGGAGCACCCCGCAAAGCGACCGCGGCAGCACCGCCAGTAACAACGACAGCAGCAGTGGCGTCGGCCACGACAGCAACGACACAACAACGGAGACCATATGGACAAGCAGCACGCAGCGTCCGGCGCGGCAACCACGCGCACGGCGGCGCATTATTTCCTGGAAGGGCTGGCCGATACCGGCGTCGAGTACATCTTCTCGAACCTGGGCACCGACCATGTGACGCTCATCGAGGAACTGGCCCGCTGGCAGCGTGAAGGCCGGCGCGCGCCGGCCACGGTGCTTTGCCCGCACGAGAACGTGGCCATGCATATGGCAGCCGGCTACGCCGCCATGACGGGGCGCGGACAGGCGGTGATGGTGCATGTGGACGCGGGTACCGCCAACGCGGCGATGGGCATGCACAACATGTTCCGCAGCCGCCTGCCGGTGATGCTGATGGCCGGCAAGGCGCCGTATACCTTGCGCGGCGAACTGCCTGCCTCGCGCGACAACTACGTGCACTTCGTCCAGGACCCCTTCGACATCGGCAGCCTGGTGCGCCCCTATGTGAAGTGGGAGTACACGCTGCCGTCCGGCGTCGTCGCCAAGGAGGCGCTGCGCCGCGCGCACACGATGATGCAAAGCGATCCTCCGGGGCCGGTCTATATGACGTTGCCGCGCGAGACGCTGGCCGAATCCTGGCCGGAATCGAAGATGCCGGCCTATCCCGCGGACCGCTACGGCGCGGTGACACTGGGCGGTATCGATCCCGAACACGCCGAAGCCGTCGCGCGCGACCTGATCGCGGCGAGTTCGCCCATCGTGGTGACCGCCTACCTCGGCCGCAGTGCGCGCGCGGTCGATGCCCTGACACGTCTGGCGGACCGCTGCGGCATGCGCGTCTACGAATTCATGCCGACCTACATGAACGTGCCGCGCGACGCGGCCTGCTTCGGCGGCTTCGATCCCAAGGCCGGGCTGGCGGGCGCGGACTTCGGCATGCTGCTGGATGTGGATGTGCCCTGGCTGCCTGCTTTCGCCCGCGAAAATCCGCGGACCGCGTGGACCCACATCGATGTGGACCCCGTCAAGCAGGATTTCCAGATGTGGGGGTTTCCCACGCATCGCCGCCTGCAGGCGGATTGCGGCCGCGCGCTGGAGCAGGTGCTGGAAGCGGTCGAACGCCTGGCCTCGCCGGAGTTCGAGCAGCGGGCGCGGCAGCGCCGCGACGGCTGGGCCGCGGACAACGAGCAGCGCAAGGCCAACCTGGCGCGCGCCGCCTCGCAGCCGGGTACGGCGCAGGCGCTGTCCGCGCAATATGTGTGCGCCGCCGTCGGCCGCGCCATCTCCAGCGATGACGTGGTCGTGAACGAGGCGATCCGCAACTCGCCGGCGGTGCTGGGGCAGATTCCGCGCAGCAAGCCGCTGAGCCTGCTGGGATGTTCCGGCGGCGGCCTGGGCTATAGCGGCGGCATGGCGCTGGGCGTCAAACTGGCGCGGCCCGACGCGCGCGTGGTGCAGTTCGTCGGCGACGGCGGCTTCCATTTTTCCACGCCGACGTCGGTCTATGCGGTCGCGCAGCAATACCAGTTGCCCATCTTCACCGTGGTGCTGGACAACGGCGGCTGGCAGGCCGTCAAGGAAGCCGTGCTGCGCGTCTATCCCGACGGCGAAGCCGCCGGCGTGGACAACTTCCAGGCCAAACTGGCGGTCCGCGGCGAACGCCGCTTCGACCGCGTGGCGGAATCCTTCGGCGCGCACGGCGAATACGTCGCCGAGCCCGAACAATTGGAAGCCGCGATCACCCGCTGCCTGGCCGCCGTCGACGCGGGGCAGGCCGCGGTCATGCACGTGCGCGTCGCCGCGCTGTAAGGAGGCGGCGATGCGGAGCATATTGATCGTCGGCTGTGGCGCGATGGGCGGGATTTTCGCCGCCCACCTGCAGGCGGTCGCGCAGGTGACCGTGCTGGACGTCAACGCGACCCATGTCGAGGCGATCCGCCGCGAGGGCCTGCGCGTCGAAGGGGCCGAACCGCGCACGGTCGCGCTGCGGGCCGTGACGGGCGCCGGCGAGCTGGCCGGCGTGGCCTTCGACGCCGTCGTCTTCCTGACCAAGTCCGGCCAGACCGCCGCCGCGTGGGCCGCGCTGCGCGAGGTCCTGGACGGCACGCCCTTGCTGCTGACTTTGCAGAACGGCATGGGCAACAGCGAGACCCTGCTGGCCGGCGGGAACGGCCCGGTCGCCCGTGGCGTCACGCTGGACGCGGGCCGCTTCCTGGGCCCGGGCCGCGTCGAACACCTGATCCGCGGCAATGCCACCTGGATCGGGCCCGTGCGCGGTACGGTGGACGATTGCGCATGGCTGGCGACGCTCTTGACCGACGCGGGGCTGCCCGCGCAGGCCATCCCGGATCCGATGGACGCGGTGTGGTCGAAATTCGTTTTCAATGCCGTGATGAACCCGGTGGGCGCTTTGTTGCTGGGCGTGAACCGCGCCCGCTACGACGCGCCCGAGGTGCGCGACCTGATCGACGACCTGGCGCGCGAATGCGTCGCCGTCGTCACGGCATTGGGCGGCCGCCTGGCCTTCGACCCCATGGAACTGGTCAAGCAGACCCGCGCGGGGCAGCGTCCCATCACGCGGCATGCCGGTTCCATGGCGCTGGACCTGGCGCGGGGCGTGCCCACCGAGATCGATGAACTGACCGGCTATGTCGTGCGCGAGGGCGACCGCCTGGGCGTCGACGTGACCGCGTGCCGCACCGTTTTTAGACTGGTGAAGGGGCTGGAGCTGGCCCGCGCCATCCAGTTGAAGGAGAGCCTGCCCGCCCACAGTGCCTGACCCCGATCCAATCCGCCATGCGGCCGTAGAAGCCGATGCAAGTAGCGATAACACCTGGAGACATCGATGACCCTGACGCGTTTCCCCACGCGCTGCCTGGGCGCGGTTGCCGTGATGGCCGCCGTGCTGGGCACCCCCGCCGTTCATGCCGAAGACGCCTATCCGTCCAAGCCCATCACCATCATCGTCGGCTATAGCACCGGCGGCGCCAACGACCTTCTGGCCCGCGTGGTGGGCGAGAAAATGTCCATGCTGCTCAAGCAGCCCGTCATTGTGGAGAACAAACCCGGTGCCGGTTCTATCATCGGCGCGAACTTCGTCGCCAAGGCCCGGCCGGACGGCTACACCTTGCTGATGGGCGCCAGCGGGCCGATCTCGTTCAATCCTTCCCTGTACAAGAAACTGCCCTACGATCCGCAAAAGGACCTGACGCCGGTTTCGCTGGTCGGTACCTTCCCTCTGGTGCTGCTTACGCAGAAAGCCAATCCCGATACCGCCTCGTTGCCGGCCCTGGTCGCCTACGCCAAGGCGCATCCCGGCAAGTCCAACTACAGCGCCAGCTCTGCCTCGTTCCAGCTGATCACCGAGCTGTTCAAGCGCCGGACGCAGACGCAATTCGAGTACATCCCCTACAAGGGCAGCTACGAGTCGATGATGGCCGTCAGTACCGGCGACGTGACCATGACCCTGGTGGATTCCGGGCCCGCGATGCAAGGCATGTCCGGCGGCAGGGTGCGCGCGCTGGCCGTGACGTCGCCGCAACGCACCAGCTTCCTGGCGGATACGCCCACGATGAAGGAGCTGGGCATCGATATGAACGTCGAGTTGTGGAGCGGCCTGTTCGTGCCCGCCGGGACCCCGGCGCCCGTGGTGGCCAGGCTGGAGCAGACGATCAAGACCATCATGGCCGACGAGGACGTGCGCAAACGGGTGGAAGGCATGTCCATCACACCGGCCAGCAGTACGTCCAAGGCCTTCGCCGATCGTATCGCCCAGGAAATCCCTTTCTGGAAGAAGATCGCCGAGGACGCGGGGATACAGCCCAACTGAAGGAGCCCCGGGCCGCGGGCGGGTTGGCCGTCAAGGCAGGAATGTCATGAAAATGAACGTTCCGAAGATCACCAGGTGCACGAATCCGTACAGCACGTTGGTCCGCCCGCTGCCCAGGGTCAGGATGCTGACCACCAGGGTCAGCGTCATCAGTACCGTTTCCCCCGGCTCCAAACCCAGCACCAGCGGTTTGTGCAGGGCGAGGCTGAGTACCGTCACGGCGGGAAAGGTCAGGCCTATCGTGGCCAGCGACGAGCCCAGGGCGAGGTTCAGCGACTTCTGCAGTTCGTTGCGCCGGGCCGCCTGATACGCCGAGATGCCCTCCGGCAGCAGCACCAGTATGGCGACCACCAGGCCCGTGACGGCGGGCGGGGCGCCGATGGCCTCGCGGCCGAACTCCACCACGTTGGCGAATTTCTTCGACAGCAGCACGACGGCGCCCAGGGCAATCAATAGCAGGACGATGCTGGTCGCCACCATGCGGCCGGAGATGGCATGGGTGTGGTCCGGGGTATCGTCGGACAGCGTGATGAAGTATTCACGGTGCCTGACCGTCTGGATGTAGAGAAACGCCGCATACAGCACCAGGGTCATCACGGCGACGAAGACCAGCTGCATGTCGGAATAGGACGGGCCCTTGACCTCCTGGGTGTAATTGGGCAGGACCAGGGTCAGCGTCGCCAGGACGATCAGCACCGTCAGATAGGCGGAGGCCCCGACGCTGCCGTAGCGCTGTTCGCGAAACCGCAGGCTGCCGCCCAGGATGCAGATGCCGGCCAGGCCCGTACAGACGATCATGACCACCGAGAACACCGTGTCCCGCGCCAGCGCCGGGCTGCCGCTTTCGTCGGAAATCATGATGGAGGCGATCAGCGCGACTTCGATCACCGTCACCGCGGCGGTCAGGACCAGGGTGCCGTAGGGTTCGCCGGTGACGTGCGCGATGATCTCGGCATGGTAGACGGCCGCGAAAATGGTGCCGAAGAGCACGACGGCCAGCAGAATGGCGATCGCCCCATTGCCCAGGGTGGGGACGAAAGGCGTCGCGTATCCGTAGGCGGACGCCGCGATATAGAAGACCACGGCCAGCAGGGGATAGACCCAGGCCGATCTCGGCATTGCGGCGTGGCTTTCTGGCTGCATGTTCGCTCCGTGGTGATGAACTACCGTCGCCCCATACGATGCAATGGCGCCGCCCGTATCTTAGCGAAGTGGCGGATACCTGGCGCGGGCGGGCCTGTCCGCCGGAATGTATCGCACTGTATTCGGCGGCATGGGCGGCTACATGGCGATACGGGAGGGGCCCCGGCCGAGAAACGCCCGATACATCGGCCCGATGTAATGCGTGCAAGCCGGGACCGGGAGGGAGAACTGTCCGGATGCGGCCGGGCCGCCCGCTGTGGACAGCGCGGCGCCCCGTCAAATTGCACAGGGAGAGTCAAGCATGTCGGACCAGATCAATAATCGCCGCCGCCGTTTTCTCGGTACCGCCGCCGCCGGTATCGGCGCCATGGAACTCGGCCTTGCCGGCCTGGCCCACGCCGATACCGCCGCCCCGGCCGGAAAGGCTGTCCCGCCGGAGGGCGGCAAAGCCGGCCGCGCCCGCGCCGCCGCGTTCGCCACCATCAAGCAGATCGACGCCGGCGCGCTGAACATCGGCTACGCGGAGGCGGGACCCGCCGACGGGCAGGTGGTCATTCTGTTGCACGGCTGGCCTTACGACATCCACAGCTATGTCGAAGTGGCACCCATCCTGGCGGCCAAGGGATACCGGGTGATCGTGCCGCACCTGCGCGGCTATGGCACCACCCGCTTCCTGTCCGACGACACCAGGCGCACCGCCCAGCAATCGGCGGTGGCCGCGGACGTCATCGCCCTGATGAATGCGCTGCAGATCCGCCGCGCGGTGATCGGCGGCTACGATTGGGGCGCGCGCACGGCCAACATCATCGCCGCCCTATGGCCCGAGCGCTGCAAGGCGATGGTGTCGGTCAGCGGCTACCTGATCGGCACCCAGGCAGCCAATGGCGAGCCGCTGCCGCCGGCGGCGGAACTGGCCTGGTGGTATCAGTTCTATTTCGCCACCGAGCGCGGCCGGCTGGGCTACGAAAAGAACTGGCATGACTTCGCCAAACTGATCTGGAAGACCGCCTCGCCGAAGTGGCAGTTCGACGATGCCACCTTCGAACGTTCCGCCGCGTCCCTGGCCAATCCGGACCATGTGGCGATCACCATTCACAACTACCGCTGGCGCCTCGGCCTGGCCGAAGGCGAACCGCAGTACGACGCGCTGGAAAGGCGCCTGGCCGTCCTGCCCGCCATCGCCGTGCCGACCATTACCATGGAAGGCGCGGCCAACGGCGCCCCGCATCCATCGCCCGCGGCGTATGCGAAGAAGTTCACGGGCAAGTACAGGCACATCGATTTGCCCGGCGACATCGGGCACAACCTGCCGCAGGAAGCGCCGCGCGAGTTCGCCAACGCGGTCATCGAAGTGGCGGGATGGTAGGCACGGGTGTCGCGCGCCGCGCGGCGAGGTTGGCCGATGGCCCGCGCGCGGGGATGCATGCCGCCGCCATGTGGGCGGACGGGGCGATCAGGCGGCCTTGCGCGAGCGTCCCCGCGAAATGCCCGCTCCGGCTTCCGGCCTGAGCGCCGCATAGCCCGGCACGGACGCCAGCACCACCGCCGCGATCGCGATGAACGACCAGGCGAAATCCCAATGGGCGGCATGGTCGCGGCCCGACAGCACCATCGACACCTGCATGACCCCGGCCGCCACCGCGACGCCCGCCGCGCGCGGCAGATGCTGCGCCGTTCCGGAAAAGGACGTGGCGGCGGAAAGCTTTTGCGGCGGCACATCGGCGTAGGTCAGCGCGTTCATGCAGGCGAAGTTCAGCGAGCGGGCCAGTCCGCCGCATAGCAGCAGCGCGAAGATCGCGGTCTCCGGCCAGTCCGCCGTCAGCGTCGCGCACACCAGCAAGGTGACGGCGAAGGCGTAACAGCCGCCCAGCAGGATGGTGCGCACCCGGAACCGCTGCAGGAAGAACTGCGCCATGGGACGCATGCAGAACGCGCCGACCGCGCTTGCCAGCGTGAGCATGCCGCTGCGCGATGCGGAGAGGCCGAACCCCAGCTGCAGCGTCAGGGGCACCATGAAGGGCAGGGCGCCCGCGCCCGCGCGGAACAGGCTGCCGGCGGCGGTGGCGGCCTTGAAGGTGGGAATCGACAGCAGCGAAAAATCGATGGCCGGATTCGGCACGCGCCGGCAATGCCTGACCGTCAGCCCGAAGAGCAGCAGCCCGAGGGCAATCGCCAGCCAGGGGAATTCCGGCGCCACGATACCCCGACCGACGGTCTCCACGCCGATCATGAATACGCTGATGGCAAGGCCCATCAAGGTCATGCCCGGAATATCCAGCTTCGGCGGCCGTTCGGTCTGCGTATGCGGAATGAGCCGCCAGACCAATACCAGGCCCAGGATGCCGATAGGCAGGTTGATCCAGAAAATGCTGCGCCAGGAGAAGGTGTCCGTCAGGAATCCGCCGAGCGGCGGGCCGATCACCGGGCCGACCATGGCCGGCATCGAGAGCCAGGTGGTCGCCGAAAGCAGGTCTTCCCGGCGCACGCCGCGCAGCAGCACCAGCCGCCCCACCGGGACCATCATCGCTCCGCTGGCGCCCTGCACGATGCGCGCCAGGACCAATCCGCCAAGTCCGTTGGACAGGGCACAGGCGCACGATGCCGCGGTAAACAGGAAGATCGCGCACATGAAAATGCGCTTGGCGCCGAAGCGGTCCGCCACCCAGCCGCTGACGGGAATGAAGACCGTCATGGCCACCAGGTAGGACGTGATGGCGGCGCTCAGGTGCACCGCATTGACATCCAGGTCCCGCGCCATTGCCGGCAGCGCCGTCGCGATGGCGGTGCTGTCGATGTTCTGCATGAACAGGGTCGTGGCGACCACCACGGCGATGACGCGAAAGTTGCTGTGCGGGTTCACAGGATGCTGCGGTAGGGGAAGGGGGCGATCGCCGCCGTTCCGGAAGGGACGCTCCGGGCGCATGGGCCGCGGGCAGGGATGGGGCTAGATTCTCGGCCAGACGCCCGCGCCTTGTCAAAACGGGGCGCGCGGCGATTTCATGGGATTGTCAGAATCCGGCGCCGCGGTGCGCCGTGCGCGGGGGCGCGGTGGGAACGATCGCGCCCGCGATGGTACTTTGTGGTCCCACGTCGCGAATCCCGCGACCCCATGCAGCCCGAAAGCACCGACGCACCGTATGACGTTAACCCTGTTGATCGCCATTCTCGCCATCGCCACGCTATGCATCGTGCTGCATCGGCGGCGCGTCGGCGCGGCGTTGTACCTGGCGGCACTCGTCCTGTTCCTGGCCGTGGGCTGCGGCCCGGTGCCGGCGTGGTTGCTGGGGGGCCTGCAATCCCCCTACCAGGGCCGGCCGGCCTTCGAGTGGGGGACGCGCAATGCCATCGTCCTGCTGGGCGCCGGTACCGCGAGGATCCCGGGCACGGGCCAGTTCGAACCCGGCGTTTTCGCGTATCCGCGCCTGGTCGAAGCCGCCAGCCTTTACCTGGACTGCCGCAAAGCGCGCATGGATTGCAAGATCGTGGCCAGCGGCGGCGACGCCCAGCGATACGGCAAACCCGAAGCGTCGGTCTACCGGGACGCCCTCGTCCGGTTGGGGATACCCGCCGTGGATATCCTGCTCGAACCGAACAGCCTGAACACATGGCAGAACGCGCAGTTCACCGGTCCCATGCTGCGAAGCCATGGCGCGGATCGCGTGCTGCTGGTGTCTTCGGGCATACATATGCGGCGCAGCCTGATGTACTTCGCGCATTTCGGTATCGATGCCATCGCGGCACGCGCCGACTATCTGACGGCCGTATCGTCCTGGCTGCCGCTGTCGTACAACTTCGCGGTGGCCGATTTCGCCTTGCACGAGTACATCGGTATCGCCCGCTACCACGTGTACAACGCCATGGGATGGAACGCGGCCCGGACTTTGCCGGGCCAGGCGTGATTCAGTCGTCGCGGCAATGCACGCATGCCGCCGGCGGGGCGGCATCCGGCTTGCCGCTTTTCGCCGCGCTTTCCTTGCGGAACGCCGCCTCGCCGGCATCCGATATCTCTACCCACTTCCGGTCCGGCGCGGCGTCCGCGACGTAGCTGTCGTGCCAGTTCCACCACTTGTAGGTCGGCGTCTGGGGGTAGCCTTCGGGCGAGTCCTCCCAGGTTTCCTGGCGGCCCAGCGGCGTGATGTCCAGGTAGTTCCACGTGCCGCCCATCTGTTCGTCGCCGCGATTGTTCAGGAAGTAGGTCCGATACACGCGGTCGCCGTCGCGATAGAACACGTTCGTGCCATGCCATTCATGAACGCCGAAGTCGGCATCGAAGCTGTCGGTAATGGTGAACCAGGGCATATGCCAGCCCATGCTCTGTTTCAGCCGGGCGATATCCGGCTGGGGCGCGCGGGACAGGAAGACCAGCGTCGTGTCGCGGGCGTTCAGGTGCGCCACGTGCGCGACCTGGTCGGCAACCATGGAGCAGCCCCGGCAGGCGTGCTCGGGCCATCCGTACACGCCCGGTTCGAAGAAGGCCCGGTAGACGATCAATTGGCGGCGGCCATCGAACAGGTCGAGCAGGCTGAGCTTGCCGGCGGGGCCCAGGAAGGTATAGGCGGTGTCCACGGCCATCCAGGGCATGCGCCGTCGCTCCGCGGCCAATGCATCGCGGGCGCGGGTGTGCGCTTTCTCGTTTACGAGCAGGCGTTGCCGGGCCGCCTCCCAATCCCGCGGCGATACGACGGGCGGCGTGCGCATGAAGGATTGCTTGGCTTGGGTTGCGTTTCCGGTTGATGCGGTCATGGCCTTCTCCTGGTTGCGGTGCGATGTCACGGAACGCGCGAGGCACGCGCGGCCCGCGGCCGTTCGCGCGTATCGCGCGGTGTGTGCGGTACGGGCATTCTGGCACCGCGGATCCCGGCGGCGGAGTGACAATCGTGTCGGGGTACGGAGCGTGGCCGGCTAGCCGGCCGGCATGTGCACGGCCAGCCACACCGTTGCCTCGGTGGGCGAGGTGTAGGTAACCCAGTGCTCCACGCCGGCCGGAATGAACAGATGGTCGCCGGGACGCAGCGTGTGCTCCTGGCCTTCCATGAGCAGCCGCGCGGCACCGGATACGACCGTGACCCATTCATCGCGTTCCTGGCGATAGGGGCGGTCCGCCGGCGTGACGTTGCCATGGGAAGTAATGCGCTCGATCAGGATGCCGCGGCGCGAGAGCAGGGGCTCGAAGGTTTCTTCCATCGCGATAGGGACCGTGCGGCTTGGGGGATTTCCGTTGTACGCGCATTTCCGGGCGCCCGCAAAGGGGGCGGAGGGCGGGTATGGCACCGCGTTTCAACGTAAAATCGCCCAGCCGCCGGGACACATCGGCGCAGTGCCTTTATATCCAGGATGCACTTCGATCTCCTGACCCTTTATTTCCTTGCGATCGGAACGCTTTTCGCCAGTGCCGGCATGACGTTCTGGGAACATCGCTCCAATCCAAGGCGCGGCGCGACGTTGCGGATTCTGGCAGCGGGATATGCCACGCTGGGCATCGGCTGCGCGTCGGTGTTCTTCCGCGGGGCTTTGCCCGCGCCGGCGGGTTTTGCCATCAGCAACCTCGTCATCCTGTCGGGGTATCTGCTCATCCTTGGCGGTGTCGGCTCGTTGAGCGGCCGGCGGTATCGCGGGGCGTCGGCGGTTTTGCTGATGGCGGCCGCGCTGATGTGGGCGGTCGGCGGTGCCCGATGGCAGGACGTCGTTTGGAATTACCTCAGCGCGGCGCCCATCGCCATCGCGAGCGGGTTGACGGCCTGGGAGATGATGCGCTGCCAGGCGATGGCCGCGCTGCCGTCGCGGTACGTCGTCGTGGCGCTGGCCGGGCTGCATGCCCTGGTCTACGCCGTGCGCGTTGTCCTCCTTCCCGCTTTGGTGGCGGCGTATGGCGCGGCGACCCAGTCGATCGCCAGCCAGATCACCATGCTGGAGGGCGTCCTGTACTCGGTCGTATTGCCCATGGCCCTGCTCAAGCTCATCCGCGACGAGACCCACGGCCAGCTGTTGCGCGAATCGCAAACCGACTACCTGACCCGCCTGGGCAATCGCCGATGGTTTTTCGAAGAGGGCGCCCGCATCATGGGCGACGGGCAGCGGTACGGGCCCGTGGCGGTCCTGGCCTTCGATCTGGATCAATTCAAGGCGATCAACGACCTGCATGGCCATCACATCGGCGACCGGGTACTGAAATCGTTCGCGGAAACCGCGCGCGCGGTTCTTGGGGCCGATGCGATTCTTGCCCGTATAGGCGGGGAAGAGTTCGCCGCGCTGTTGTCCGGCAAGGATGCTGTTGATGCCCGGGAGCTGGGCGAAGCCGTGGCAAAGCGCTTCGCCGATGCGGCGGTGGATAAAGTCGACAGCCACGGGATACCGGCAACGGTCAGCATCGGGCTGGCGTATTTCGAAAGCGGTATTCCCCCGCTGCCCGACGCGCTCGCGGCCGCGGACCGCGCCTTGTACCGCGCGAAGTCGCTGGGCGGAAATCGCCTGGAATTGGCGCGCGCCGCCGGCGCCGCGGCCGAGTGAATCGCCGTCGCCGGCATGCCGAACGCGAATGGGGCAGGGGCCGCGGGGGCCCTTACCTGGCCATCGGGTACGGGGTAAAGCTGCTGACGTTTTCGTTGACGTCGAGCTCGCGGCCGATATAGGGCACGGCCCGCTGCGGACAGTCCGGCCGTTCGCATACTTTGCAGCCCATGCCGATGGGCGTGGGCGCTTCGGCGTCGTGCAAGTCCAGGCCCTTGGCATACACCAGGCGGTGCGCGTGTTCGACATCGCAGCCCAGCGCAACGGAGAAAACCTTGCCCGGCTGGCCGAAGCCGCCCGCGTGGCGCGATACCGTGCGGGCCACCCACAGATAGACGCGGCCGTCGGGCATGCGGGCCAATTGGCGCACGATGCGCCCCGGCTGGGAAAAGGCCTCGTACACATTCCACAGGGGGCAGGTGCCACCCACGCGCGAGAAATGAAAATGCGTGGCCGACTGCCGCTTGGAGATATTGCCCGCGCGGTCGACCCGAATGAAAAAGAAGGGCACGCCGTGCGCTTCCGGCCGCTGCATGGTGCTCAAGCGGTGGCAAACCGTTTCGAAACTCACGCCAAAGCGCTGGCCCAGCAGGTCGATGTCGTAGCGCAGGGCTTCGGCCGATTCCAGGAAGCGGCCGTAGGGCAGGATCAGCGCGGCCGCGAAGTAGTTGGCCAGGCCCATGCGTACCAGCCGCCTTGCCGCGGCGCCCGAAAAGCGCGGTGCGTCAGCCATGCGGCGCAGCACCCCGTCCGTTTCCAGGAAGGCCAGCTGAGTAGCCATCTGGAAGGCCTGTTGGCCGGGCTCCAGATGGGCGGGAAGGAGCAGGCGCCGCTCTTGCGGATCGTAGGCCCGCTGCAGGCCCATCGCCAGCCGCGGCGTTTCGATGGAAACGCCGTGCCGCTCGCGCAGGCGCCGGGCCAGCCGCTCCGCCAGGCCTTGCGGCGTGCAGTCCGCCAGACCCCATGACTCGTGACACCGTTCGGCGCGCAGGTCCAGTTCGGCAAAATGGTTGTGATGCGTAAAGAAGAAGTCGCGCACCTCTTCGTACGGGGGCGGCGGCATGACGGGCCTGTCGATGTCGGGCGAGCCCTCGTCCGGGCCCACCATTTCAGCGATGGCCTCGAGGCGGTCCACCGCTTCCCGGTGCCGGCGATGCAGCTGGATAAGCGCACGTCCCACGGCCGGCATGCTGGCCGCCACTTCTCGTATCTCGGCCAGCGAGATGCGGGCGTCATTGGGCCCGTCCCCATGCGTGGCCGGCAGGCCGGCGGCGACCTCTCGCAAGGCCGCCACCATCCGCCGTTCCCTGTCCTCCGAGAACGCGTCGGCGCCCACGCCGAAGACTTCCTGCAGGCGCAGCAGCACGGGCATCGTCAGGGGCCGCTGGTTTTTCTCCATCTGGCTCAGATAGCTGGGCGAGACCCGCAGCAGCCCGGCCAGCGCGGCCTGCGTCAGCTTGCGTTCCTCGCGGAGGCGGCGCAGCCGCACCCCCATGAAAATCTTGCGCATCGTCGGTAAAACCCGGTTCGAAGAGTTCGCGGGATATCCATGATATTCGCAAACTTCGCAAATCGGCGCTGCGCGCTTTACCAACCTTCACGTAGATGAACCTGACATGGCGACCAGGGATGCGTAGACTGTAAATCCGGCCCCGACAGGGGCCTTGTCACACCAGGAGGAGGCAAAGTGAGCCAAGCAAGCGCTACAACGGGATTCAAGCCGAAGAAATCGGTCGCGCTATCGGGCGTGGTGGCCGGCAACACGGCGTTGTGCACGGTGGGCCGCAGCGGCAACGACCTGCACTACCGGGGCTACGACATCCTGGACATCGCCGACACCAGCGAGTTCGAGGAGATCGCCCACCTGCTGGTCCACGGCAAGCTGCCGAATAAAGCCGAACTGCAAGCCTACAAGCGCAAACTGCGGGCGCTGCGCGGCCTGCCGGCGCAGTTGCAGGTTGCGCTGGAGGCCCTGCCCGCGTCCAGCCATCCCATGGACGTGATGCGCACGGCCGTGTCGGTGCTCGGCTGCATCCTGCCGGAGAAGGACGATCACAATCAGCCGGGCGCGCGCGATATCGCCGACCGCCTCATGGCCAGCCTGGGCTCGGCGCTGCTGTATTGGTATCACTACAGCCACAATGGGCGCATCATCGACGTCGAGACCGACGACGACAGTATTGGCGGCCATTTCCTGCACCTGCTGCACGGCGAGCAGCCCAGCGATGACTGGGTCAAGGCCATGCACAGCTCGCTGATCCTGTACGCGGAGCACGAGTTCAATGCCTCGACCTTCACCTGCCGGGTCGTCGCGGGGACCGGTTCGGATATGTATTCGGCGATCTCCGCCGGCATCGGCGCGCTGCGCGGTCCCAAGCACGGCGGGGCCAACGAGGTCGCCTTCGAAGTGCAAAGCCGCTACGAGACGCCGGACGAGGCCGAAGCGGACATCCGCCGCCGCGTGGAGAACAAGGAAGTGGTCATCGGCTTCGGGCATCCGGTCTATACGGTCTCTGACCCGCGCAACAAAGTCATCAAGGCGATCTCGCACAAGCTGTCCAAGCACAGCGGCAGCATGCATCTGTACAACATCGCCGAACGCATCGAAAGCGTGATGTGGGACGCCAAGAAGATGTTCGCCAACCTGGACTGGTATTCCGCGGTCAGCTACCACAAGATGGGCGTGCCCACGGCGATGTTCACGCCGCTCTTTGTGATCGCCCGCACGGCGGGCTGGGCCGCGCACATCATCGAACAGCGCGTGGACAACAAGATCATCCGGCCCACGGCCAACTACGTGGGGCCGGAAGACCGCAAATTCGTCCCCCTGGAAAAGCGCAAGTAATCCGCCTCACGCAACGGGAAGGCAACATCATGTCCTCGCATATCTCCAATGTCCGGCCGCAGCCGGACCAGGTCCTGGTCGACATCGCCGACTACGTCCTGAACTATGAAATCAAGAGCGAGCTGGCCTACGAGACCGCGCGCAACTGCCTGATCGACACGCTGGGCTGCGGGCTGGAAGCGCTGGAATATCCGGCCTGCCGCAAGCTGCTGGGGCCCATCGTTCCCGGCACGGTGGTGCCCAATGGGGCGAAGGTGCCCGGCACGCAGTTCCAGCTCGATCCGGTACAGGCGGCGTTCAACATCGGCGCCATGATCCGCTGGCTGGACTTCAACGACACCTGGCTGGCCGCCGAGTGGGGCCATCCGTCGGACAACCTGGGCGGCATCCTGGCCACGGCGGACTGGCTGTCGCGCAACGCGGTCGCCGCGGGCAAGCCCGCCCTGAGCATGCGCACCGTGCTGACGGGCATGATCAAGGCCCACGAAATCCAGGGTTGCATCGCGCTGGAGAACTCGTTCAACAAGGTCGGGCTGGACCACGTCGTACTGGTCAAGGTGGCCTCCACGGCCGTGGTCGCCGAAATGCTGGGCCTGAGCCGCGAAGAGATCATCAATGCGGTGTCACTGGCCTGGGTCGATGGCCAAAGCCTGCGCACCTATCGGCACGCCCCGAACGCGGGCAGCCGCAAGAGCTGGGCGGCGGGCGATGCCACCAGCCGCGCCGTGCGCCTGGCCCTGATCGCCCGCACCGGCGAGATGGGCTATCCGTCCGTGCTGACCGCCAAGACCTGGGGCTTTTACGACGTCTCTTTCAAG
Organism: Bordetella genomosp. 11; assembly: GCF_002261215.1. Classification (NCBI taxonomy): domain Bacteria; kingdom Pseudomonadati; phylum Pseudomonadota; class Betaproteobacteria; order Burkholderiales; family Alcaligenaceae; genus Bordetella; species Bordetella genomosp. 11. The sequence continues at coordinate 1,348,491 of NZ_NEVS01000001.1, forward strand.
GGCCAGCCGTTCAAGTTCCAGCGCCCGTACGGCAGCTACGTGATGGAGAACGTGCTGTTCAAGATTTCCTATCCCGCCGAATTCCATTCGCAGACCGCGGTGGAATGCGCGATGCAGCTGCACCAGCAGATGGCCGCGCAGGGCAAGCAGGCCAAGGACATCAAGAAGATCACCATCCGCACGCACGAAGCCTGCATCCGCATCATCGACAAGAAAGGCCCGCTGAACAACCCGGCGGACCGCGATCACTGCATCCAGTACATGGTGGCTGTGCCGCTGATCTTCGGCCACCTGACGGCGGCGGATTACGAGGATGAGTTCGCCCGCGATCCCCGCATCGACGCGCTACGCGAGAAGATCGAATGCGTGGAGGACCCTGCGTTCACGCGGGACTATCACGATCCGGACAAGCGCTCGATCGCCAACGCGCTGACCATCGAGTTCAACGACGGCAGCACGCTGGGCGAAGTGGTGTGCGAGTATCCCATCGGGCACCGGCGCCGCCGCCAGGACGGCATCCCATTGCTGGAGGCCAAGTTCCGCACCAATCTGGCTCGCCAGTTCCCGGCGCGGCAGCAAAACCGCATCCTGGATGTGTCGCTCGACCAGAAGAAGCTGGAAGCCATGCCGGTCCACGAGTACGTGGATCTGTACGTCATTTAGAAGGTATCCGCCGGGTGGCACGAACCGGCGGTGCCAGGCGGTTGAGCGCGGCAGGCCAGACGGCCTGCCGCGCTTTTGCCTGGAGACGCATGGGAAAGCGGCATTGCCGGCTGCTCGATGGCGCGCCGGCAATACCGGGCACGGCTTACTCCACCATCTCGCCGAGCTTGCCTTCCAGCAGCATCTGATAATGAATGGACGGCAATTCGATCAGGGGCTTGCGGTATTGGCTCCACAGGCGCCGGTCTTCGGCCGTGTGGAAAACCTGCTTTTGCGGCATGGCGGGCCAGCTCGGCACTTCGAACCACAGGCGCAGCAGATGTCGGCGCTGCTCCAGCGGCTTGGCATCGACGTAGTCGGTGCGGCCGTGGACCATCATGCGGTTGTTCAGGAATTGGATATCGCCTTCCTTGAAACCCATGTCCAGGTATAGCTCCGGCGAGGCCGCGACCTTGCGCACGCGATACAGCGCTTCGGATTCTTCAGGCGTGTAGCCGCACTGACCGCTTTTTTCCGCGAGGCGGGCGTAGCCCGTGGGCAGGTAGCAGGTGACTTCGCCGTTTTCTTCATGAAAGAAGGGCACGCGTTCGGCGCTGAAGGTACGCGTGGCGCGGCGGCCGTCTTCGTCGGTGCGCTTCAGGAACAGCCCGCGCGCCAGGACCTCGAGCAGTGCGGGGTAGCGCTCGGCCATCTCGTTGTGTACCGCCAGCGCGCTGGCGATGCGGCTGTCGCCGCCCGAGACGGCGGAACGCAGGCACATCAGGCCGATGATGTCGCAGGAATCGGTATGCATCAGCTGGCCGCCGCCCTTGCGGTAGCCGCGCGACTTCGGTTCGTAGTCGCTTACGTCCATGACGTGGCCCAGGATATCGCCCAGGTAGGACTGCGTCATGGGCCTGCCCAGATACGAGCCGAGGCCGAAGTAGATGCGCGTCATGTCGTCATCGGTATACGCCTGGCGATTCAGGCCGCGCAGCATCAGGAAGCCGCGGCCATGGCGCAGGCGCTCGGGCAAGCCGCGCATCAGCTCGCCAACCTTGTCCAGCGGGAAGTTCTCGGGGGTGATGTCCGGGAAGTCCAGGTTGCCCTGCGCCAGCAGGTGCTTGAGGGCCAGATCGATCTCGCGCTGTTCCGCGTCGGACAGCACATGCAACCCTTCCTTCGTCCAGTCGATCTCCGGGCCCTTCCAGGCGCCCGGAGAAGCGATGGGTTTTCCTATCATGCTCATTCGCTCGTCTCCATTAAGCAAATCAGGCCGCCGGGGGCGCCTCGGGAAAGATGACGCCGTCGTCGACCAACGGCCGCAGATCGATTTCACCCAGCAGTTCCGTCAGGCATTCGGCGGTGTGCTGGCCCTTGCGCGGCGCCGGCCGGCGCAGGGTGCCCGGGGTGGCGGAGAGGCGCGGCACGATGTTGTGCATGGGCATGTAGCCCAGCTCTTCGTCCCGCACGTCGACCAGGCTCTCGCGCGCGATGACGTAGCCGTCCGAAAGCAGATCGGACGCGTCATGGATGGGGCCGACGGTGACGTCGGCCGCCTCGAATACGCGCAGGTTTTCGTCCAGGGTGCGCTGCCCGACGAAATCCGCCACGATGGCGTCGACTTCCGCCACGTGCTCCAGGCGGGCCACATTGCTGCTGTAGCGTGGATCGGTGTTCATTTCCGGGCGGCCGATGGCACGGAACAGGCGCGCCGCCATGGTTTGCGTGGAGGTCGACACACAGACCCAGCGGCCGTCGGCGGTACGGTAGGTATTGCGCGGCGCGGTCGTGCTGGAGCGGCTGCCGGTGCGGGCTTTGACCTTGCCCGTGATGCGGTAGTTGGCGGCTTGCGGGCCCAGCACCGAGATCATCGGTTCGAACAGCGAAAGGTCGATTTCCTGGCCTTTGCCGCCGTTGACCCTGACTTCCCACAGGGCGGTCATGACGGCGCTCGCGCCATACAGGCCCGCGGTCATATCGCCCAGGAACATGGGGGGCAGAACCGGTTCGCGATCCGCGAAGCCGTTCATGCTGGCAAAACCGGAGTAGCCTTCGACCAGGGTGCCGAAGCCCGGGCGCCGCTTGAACGGGCCGGTTTGCCCCCACCCTGAAATGCGTACGATCACCAGGCGCGGGTTGCTCGAATGCAGGGTGTCCGGCGCCAGGCCCATCTCTTCGAGCACACCGGGACGAAAGCTTTCAACGAGCACATCGGCCTTGTCGAGCATGCGGCGCAGCAGATCGATGCCCGTCGCATGCCGGAAGTCGATGCATACGCTGCGTTTGTTGCGGCAATAGACCTTCCAGAACGCCTCGACGCCCCCGGTTTTGAATGCCCGCAGGGTGTCCCCGTTGCGCGGCTCCACCTTGATGACGTCGGCGCCGAAATCGGCCAGCTGCAACGTCAGCATGTTGCCCGCGACCAACCGCGATAGGTCGATGACGCGCAGCCCGCGCAGCGGGCCCTGCGCCTGGGCGGAGAAATCCTTGCGCTTGAGCGATGCGCGATGTGTGGTTGTCGATTCCATTTTTCCAGCTTACCAAGAAAATAGACATAATGTCTATTTTGCAGAATATACAATGTCCGTCGCTTCAGGAACGCGCGTCTCCATCGTCCCCGCGCGTTTTCACGGATCCAGGCGGTATAGGGTCCGCGCCTCGTAGCTACACCGGAACCTAGGAGTCAATCATGGCGAAAGCCGCCGACGCGGGCGTCGCGTCCGTCAACCGGGCCTTGTCCATCCTGATGGCATTCGAAGACAGCGTCGAAGGCATGACCTTGACCGACCTGATGAATGCCACCGGGCTCTACCACAGCACCATCCTGCGCATTTGCGAATCGCTCGAACAGTTCCGCTTCATCAAGCGGCTCGAGGACGGCCGCTATATGCTCGGACCCGCGCCCTTTTACCTGGGCATGCTGTACCAGGAGTCCTTCCGCTTATGGGACTACGCGGCGCCGGTGCTGCGCGAACTGATACGCGAAACCAAGGAAACCGCGGCGATCTACATAAGGGAAAACAACGAGCGGATCTGCCTGCATCGCATGGCGCAGCCGCGTTCGGTCCGGATGCACGTGCGCGAAGGCGAACGCGTCGACTTGTACAAGGGGGCCGCCGGCAAAGTGCTGCTGGCCTTCGGCGGTGAAAAAGGCGTTGTCTACGACCGGATCCGCAAGGCCGGCTACGCGGTCTCGCTGGCGGAGCGCGAGTCCGAAAGCGCCGCGATCGCCTGCCCCGTATTCGGTGTCAGGCAACGCCTGGTCTGCGCGGTGTCGCTGGGTATTCCGCTATTCCGATTCAATAAGGCGGTGTTCGATCAATCCCTGCCCCTGGTGATGACGGCGGCGGCCAGGCTGACGGCCGACCTGGGCGGCGACGCCGCGATGTATGCGCCGCCTTATGCCAAGCTCGAAGGGATCAAACTCCCTTCCTGAGCGGCGGCTGTCGCCACGCCCGCCGCAACGCGCGGACGGGGCGTGGATGATTTACATGGGCGCCACGATATGGCGTTCGCTGGCCAGGCGGCGCCACTTCGCCAACTCGGATGCCACGTACGCGGTGGCTTCCTTGCGATCCATGCCGGTCGGCTCGGTGGCCTCGCGCGCGAAGAGTTCGCGCATGTCGGGTTCGGCGCTGACCTTGCGGATGGCGGCGTTAAGCTTGTCCACGTAGGCCACGGGCGTTCCCGCCGGCGCGTAGATGCCCCACCACACGTCCACTGAATAGCCGGGTACGGTTTCGGCGATCGTCGGCACGTCGGGGAAGAAGCGGGACCGCGTGGTGGAGGTCGTTCCCAGTACCCGGATTTCCTTGGCCTGCAAGGGACCGCTGACCGACGCGGGCGTGGTGATCATGGATTCCAGGCGCCCGCCTATCATGTCGGTGACCGCATTGGAAATGCCTTTGTAGGGCACGTGGACCATATCGGCGCCGGTTTCCATGTTCAGCAATTCGGCACCCATCTGGCCGATCGAGCCGATGCCGGCCGAGCCGTAATTGAGCTTGCCGCGGCGGGCTTTCGCGTCCTTGATGAACTGCGGCACGCTGGTGTACGGCGTCGATTTGCCGACCACCAGGACCATGGCGCCGCGCGCGACCACCGCAACGGGCTCGAACGACTTGAGCGCGTCGTACGGAAGCTTCTCCTGGGTGGCGGCATTGGTCACGAAGGACACCGACGAGAACAGCAGCGTGGCGCCATCGGGCTTGGCGCGCGCCACTTCCGCGGCGCCGATGACACCGCCGGCACCCGGCTTGTTCTCGACGATAACGTTCACCCCCAATTCCTTGGACAGGCGCGCGCTGAGGGCACGGCCGAATACATCGTTGCTGGCGCCGGGAGAGAAAGGCACGATGACCTTGATCAGCTCGGGCAGGGCATCGCCTGCGCGTGCGGTACCGGCGCCCAGGATAGACAACAGGCTCGCCAGGCAGGCACACGCCTGCCGCATCGACATTCTCATTTATTTGTCTCCTCGTTTTCAGACATGATGTCTATTTTCAGTATAGGAGCTTGCCGCCCGGCTGTCGAGAAACCGTTCAACAGCTGGGGGGAGGCGCGCGGCGAGCCGTTTTCCATCAGTAACACTTATGTGCCAGGACAGGGACCATCGCGACGCTGCATGGGCAGCGGGGCATGGAGAACACGAGAAACCGACCCCCCTTCAATGCAAGGGCAACCGATGGCATGGCCATATCATCATAAAAACTGATTTTGATGATCATTAAAGATTAATTGACCTGATATACCCGCCTCCCTAGACTTTCTTCACACGACCGGCCGGCAAACGGCACGGCACGAGAAACAAGGAATGGAGACGAGGATGCAGGAGACCCACCGCGCGCCGGGCGCATCGGCTTCGCCATCGGAGCTGGCGATACGGGACATCGAGGCCCATGCCGTCTCTTTCCCCGTGCCCGCGCAGAACAGCGTCACGCTGGGCGTGGGGCGGGCGGTCAAGCGCGACGCGGTCATCGTGAAGGTGACCACGGCCGGCGGCCTGGTCGGATACGGCGAATCGCATCACGGCCGCGCGCACACCACCGTGGCGCACTTCATCAACAGCGCCTTGAAGCCCATGGTGCTGGGCATGGACGCCACGGACACCGTGGGCGTGTGGCAGCGCATTTATGAACGCCAGCTGGCCAGCCATGGCCTGGGCGCCGGCGCTGCCATCGCGATGAGCGGCCTGGATATGGCCTTGTGGGATATCCGCGGCAAGGCGGTGGGCTGGCCGCTTTACCGCCTGCTGGGCGGCTCGCGGCGCGCGATTCCGGCTTATGCGGGCGGGGTGGCCTTGGGCTGGCAGGATCCGCAGGCGCTGGTGGCGGAGGCCAGGCGCCATGTCGAAGCTGGCTACCGCGCCGTCAAGCTGCGGCTGGGCGATACCGTGCAGCGCGACCTTGCGCGGGTGCGCGCCGTGCGCGAGGCACTGGGCGAGGACATCGCCATCCTGACGGATGCCAATGCCGCCTACCGCGTCGATGACGCGCGTGCCGTCATGCCGGTGCTGGACGAATTGAACATCGGCTGGCTGGAAGAGCCGTTTCCCGCCCACGACGCGGCCAGCTACGCGCAGGCCCGCCGCTTCGGCCGCCTGCCGCTGGCGGCGGGCGAGAACCACTACACCCGCTTCGAGTTCGAGCGGCTGTTCGACGAGCGCAACGTCACGATATGGCAGCCGGACCTCTCGAAAACCGGCGGTATCACCGAGACCCTGCGCATCGCCGCCATGGCATCGGTGCGCAAGCTTCCCATCCATATCCATTCGTCCATGACCGGCATCAACATGGCGGCGACCGTGCACGTGCTCGCCGCCATCGACAACGCCGGGTACTTCGAGGCCGATGTGTCCAAGGGCAATCTGTTCCGCGACGCGTTGGTGGACCGCGCTTTCACCCTCGATACGGATGGATGCGTCCGTCCGTCGGACAAGCCCGGTATCGGCGTGGAGGTCGACGAGGCCTTCATCGCCGCGCATCCGGCCATCGAAGGCCCGGCGTATGTCTGAGCGAGCAACACACATGGCAGATAGCGAAGGCAAGAACCTGATCGGCGGGCAATGGGTGCGGGCAGCCGCCGGTGAAAGCGGCCGGCGCCGCGATCCCGCCGACGGCACGGCCTTGGGCAGCTTCGCCGAAAGCGGCGAGGCGGACGCGCGCGATGCCATCGCCGCCGCGCGCCGCGCCTTCGATGCCACGGCCTGGGCGCAAAGCCCGCGCGTGCGGCAGATGACGTTGCTGCGCTGGGCCGATCGCATGGAGACGCGGGCCGACGCGCTGGCGCGAGCCCTGACCCGCGAGAACGGCAAGGTACTGGCGCAGTCCCGCGGCGAGATCGCGGCGGCGATTTCGGAAATCAGGTACTACGCCGGATTGGCGCGCTACATCCCCGGGCATGCCTTCGAAGTGGAGCCGGGCGTGTTCTCTACCTTGATCAAGGAGCCGGCCGGCGTGGCCGGCCTGATCATCCCCTGGAATGCGCCGGCGGTGCTGCTGGTGCGCGCCCTGGCCCCGGCATTGGCGGCCGGTTGCAGCGTGGTGGTCAAGCCCGCGTGGCAGACGGCGGGCCTGAGCGCGGCCATCATCGCCGCGCTTGCCGAGGATGCGGATATGCCCGGCGGGGTGGTCAATATGCTGACGGAGACCGGCAGCGACGTGGCGCGGACGCTGGTGGCTTCCGCCGATGTGGACGTCATCAGCTTTACCGGGTCGAACGAGGTGGGACAGCGCATCATGGCCGCGGCCGCGCCCACGATGAAGAAGCTGTCGCTCGAACTGGGCGGTAAATCGTGCTGCCTGGTGTTCGAGGACATCGACCCGGACTGGGCCGCGCCCCGGCTGGCGGCCGCCGCGACGATTATCTCGGGACAGCAGTGCACCGCCGCGCGCCGGGTGCTGGTGCATGCATCGCGTTACGACGCGATGAAACGCGCCTTGCGGGAGGCCCTCGCGGCGATCCGCCTGGGTCCGGGCATGCAGCCGCAGGCGCAAATGGGACCGCTGATCGACGAAGCCGCGCGGGAGCAGGTCTGGGCGCGCGTGGAGCAGGCCCAGCAATGCGCCGACGAAGTCGTGCTGGCGGCGCAGCGCCCGGGCGGCGAACTGGCCGCGGGTTGCTTCATGTCGCCGTCGCTGGTGGCGCACCGCGACACCGGTGCCTTCTTTATCCAGGAGGAAATCTTCGGGCCTTTGCTGGTGCTGGAGACATTCCAGGACGAGGCCGAGGCGGTCGCGCGCGCCAACCATACGGAGTTCGGCTTGTCGGCCAGCGTATGGACGCATGATGGGGCGCGCGCCATGCGCGTGGCGCGGGCGCTGCGCAACGGCACGGTATGGATCAACGATCACAACAAGCTGTATGCCGAAGCCGAGACCGGCGGCTACCGGCGCAGCGGCCTGGGCCGCCTGCACGGCTACGACGCACTGATCGACTTCACGGAAGTGAAGCACATCTACCAGGACGCCGGCGTGGTCGCGCCGCGTGCGCTGGACGGCGGGCAGCCTGCCCGCTAAGGCGCGGCGCCGGCGCCACCCGGTATCCGGATGGCCCGGCTCGCGAATGACAACGTAAAAACGTGGAGACAAGGATGATAAGAAAACTGGGGAAATGCCTGGCAACGGCGGCATTGACGGCCGCGGCCGCGATGACGGGGCCGGCGCATGCCGGATATCCGGACAAGGCCGTGCGCATCATCGTGCCGTATACGCCGGGCGGCTTCAACGACACCATGGCGCGCGTCTTCGCCAAGAAGCTGCAGGAGGCGATGGGACAGCCTTTCATTGTCGAGAACAAGCCGGGCGCGGGCACGGTGATCGGTACGGAGGCGGGCGCCCGCGCGGCGCCGGATGGCTACACCCTGGTCATCGTCGGATTCCCGCTGGTGTCCAACCAGTTCCTGTATCGCAAGCTGCCGTATGACGCGAAGAAGGACTTCGAGCCCATCATCGTCGGCGCGCAAACGCCGAACTTCCTGGTGGTGAAGGCGTCCTCGCCCGTGCAGTCGCTGGCGGACCTCGTCAAGCGGGCCAAGGCGCAGCCGGGCAAGCTGAACTACGCCACCGCGGGTACCGGCACGTCGAATCACCTGACCATGGCCTACTTCCAGGAGGAAGCCGGCATCCGGCTGGTGCAGGTGCCGTACAAGGGCAGCGCGCCCATGGTCACGGATCTGCTGGGCGGCCAGGTCGACACGATGTTCGACAACACGCCGAATGTGCTGCCGCACATCAAGGCCGGCAAGATGCGCGCGCTGGGTGTCACCAGCGCGAAGCGCTCGCCGCTGGCGCCGGACGTGCCGACGGTGGCCGAACAGGGCTACCCCGGTTTCGAGGTTTCCGTCTGGTACGGGCTGGCCGCCCCGGCGGGCACGCCGCGCCCCATCGTGGAGCGCCTGAACGCCGAGTTGAACAAGGCGCTGCAGGCGCCGGACGTACGCAAGATATTCGCCGAGCAAGGGGTGGAGCCGGTGGGGGGATCGCTGGAGGAATTCCGCCAGTTTTTCGATGCCCAGATGTCGAAGTGGTCCAAGGTGATCCAGGCGGCGGGCATACAGGCGGAATGACGGGAGCAGTGCATGGACGCCAGGGCTGAAACTCGGGACACGGCCGCGATGGACGAAACGGCGCCGCGCGCGCACGTGGGATCACCCCGCATGCGCGTGGAGGACCAGGCCATCCTGACCGGGCGCGGCCAGTACGGCGACGATGCCGCCACGCATGCCGGCACCCTGCATGCGGCAATCGTGCGTTCCCCGCATGCCCACGCCCGCGTGACGCGTGTCGATGGCGCGCGCGCCATGGCGCTGCCCGGCGTGCGGGCCGTGCTCACGCCCGACGACGTGGCGGGCTGGTCGCGGCCCTTCGTCGTGGGCGTCAAGCAGCCGATGGAGCAGTGGGCGCTGGCGATGGACAAGGTGCGCTACGTCGGCGAGCCGGTGGCGGTAGTGATCGCCGAGTCGCGCTACGCGGCCGAGGATGGCGTGGACCTGGTGGACGTGGCATACGAGCCGCTGCCGGCCGCCGTGTCCATCGAGGACGCGATCGCCGCCGACGCGGCCGTGCTGCACGATAAGGTGGGAAGCAATATCGTCAGCGACCGCTCTTTCCGCTATGGCGATCCGGAATCCGCCTTCGCCGGCGCGGACCATCGCATCGGCCTGACCGTGCGCTACCCGCGCAATTCCTGCACGCCCATCGAGTGCGCCGTGGTGATCGCGGAATATGTGTCCGCGCAGGACGGCTACGACGTCCGCTCCAATTTCATGGGGCCGTTCTCCCTGCATACCGTCATGGCGCTGGCGCTGAAGGTGCCGGGCAACCGGCTGCGGCATCGTACCTTCGCCGATTCGGGGGGCAGTTTCGGCGTCAAGCAGGCGGTGTTTCCATATGCGGTACTGATGTGCCTGGCCGCGCGCAAGGCCAACGCGCCGGTCAAGTGGGTGGAGGACAGGCTGGAGCATCTGGCCGGCGCCACCTCGGCCACCGGGCGGCTGTGCCACATCGAGGCGGCGGTGTCGGCGGATGGGCGCATCCAGGCGCTGTCCTATGACCAGTACGACGATTGCGGCGGCTATCTGCGCGCCCCCGAACCGGCGACTTTCTATCGGATGCATGGCTGCCTGACGGGGGCGTACGACATCCCCAACCTGGCCGTGCGCAATCGCGTGGTGCTGACCAACAAGACCCCGGCCGGCCTGGTGCGCGGGTTCGGCGGACCCCAGGTGTACTTCGCGCTGGAGCGGTTGATGCAGCGTATCGCGGGCGAGCTGGCGCTGGACCCGCTGGAGCTGTATCGCCGCAACTTCATCGGCCGGGATGCCTTCCCCTATCGCGCCGCCGCGGGCGCGCTGATCGATTCCGGCGACTACCACGGCGCGCTGGACCTGGCGTGGCGGCAGGGCGGCCTGGAAGCGTTGTACGCGCGGCGCGAGGAAGTCCGCGCGCGCGGCGGGCTGTACGGCATCGGCTACGCCGCCATTGTCGAGCCCTCGATTTCCAATATGGGCTATATCACCACGGTGATGCCGCGCGAAGCGCGCGACAAGGCCGGGCCCAAGAACGGCGGCATCGCCGCGGCAACCGTGTCGGTGGACCCGCTGGGCGGGGTCGGCGTCGTGATCGCATCCGCGCCCGCGGGGCAGGGCCATCGCACCGTCTGCGCGCAGGTCGTGGCCGACGTGCTGGGGGTGGATCCCGATGCCATCATGGTCAGCGTCGAGTTCGATACGCAGAAAGATGCCTGGTCGGTGGCCGCGGGCAATTATTCCAGCCGCTTCGCGGGCGCGGTGGCCGGGACGGTGCACCTGGCGGCGTGCCGGCTGCGCGACAAGCTGGCCACCATCGCGGCGGCGCAAATGGACTGTGCGCCCGGCGACATCGTGTTCCGCGACGGCACGATCGCGCCGCGCCATGCGCCGCAGGCCGCCGTGCCGTTCACGCGCCTGGCCGCGAATCCGCACTGGGCGCCCGGCCTGCTGCCCAAGGACATCGAGCCGGGACTGCGGGAGACCGTGTTCTGGTCGCCCGAATCGCTGACCCCGCCCGACGGGAAGGACCGCATCAATACGTCGGCCACCTACGGCTTCGCCTTCGACGTCTGCGCGGTGGAGATCGATCGCGATACGGGGCGCGTGCGCATCGACCGCTATGTGACCACGCACGATGCCGGCCGCATCCTGAATCCGGCCCTGGCCGACGGCCAGATACGCGGCGCGTTCGCGCAAGGCCTGGGCGCGGCCTTGATGGAGGAATTCCGATACGGGCCGGACGGCAGCTTCCTGTCCGGCACCTTCGCCGATTACCTTGTGCCCACGACCTGCGAGGTGCCCGAACCGGTCATCCTGCACATGGAGACGCCCAGCCCTTTCACGCCGCTGGGCGCCAAGGGCCTGGGCGAGGGCAACAATATGAGCACGCCCGTATGCATCGCCAATGCCGTGGCCGACGCGCTGGGCGTGGACGATGTGACCCTGCCGCTGACGCCGGCGCGCGTGATGGACCTGATCGGCGTGCAGGATCCGCCGCCATCCAGCGGACATGTGCCGGCGGGGCAGGCCCGCGAAGGCGGCGAACGTGCCGGCCGTTCCTTGTCCGCGCAGGGCGAGGTACGCCTGGACGCGCCGCCGGACAAGGTGTTTGCCGTCCTGCTGGATCCGCAGGCGCTCGCCAGGGTGATCCCCGGCTGCAATGCCCTTACGCCGATCGGCGAGCATCGCTATCGCGCCGACGTCACCGTGGGCGTGGGCATGATCAAGGCCCGCTATGCGGCCGAGGTCGCGCTGTCCGAGCTGGATCCGCCGCGCAGCCTGCGGCTGGCCGGCACCGGCCTTTCCAGCGTGGGCACCGCCCAGGGCAGCGGCCTGGTCACGCTGCACGCGGAAGGCGCCGGCACCCGGCTGACCTACGACTACGAGGCCCAGGTGTCCGGCAAGGTTGCCGCGGTGGGCAGCCGCATGCTGGAGGGCGCGGCGCGCGTCGTCCTGCGGCAGCTGTTCGAACAACTGGGGCAGCAGGCGGGCGGAGGCAAGCGCCCTTCTTGGTGGCGGCGCCTGTTGGGCCGCCGGGAGTCGCGGCAATGAAACCACAGGCATTCGACTATATCCGCGCCGAATCGGCGCAGGACGCCGTGGACGCGCTGGCGCAACTGGGCAGCGATGGCCGCATCCTGGCGGGCGGGCAGTCCTTGATGGCGGTACTGAACATGCGGCTCGCCCAGCCGGCGGCGCTGATCGATATATCCCGCGCCGGCGACCTCGATTACGTGCGCGAGCAGGACGGCTGCCTGGCCGTGGGCGCGGCGGCCACGCAGGCCAGCGTGGAGTGGCGCACCGGCCTGGCCGACGCGGTGCCCCTGCTGGCGCAGGCGTTTCCCTTCATCTCGCACTTCCAGATCCGCAACCGCGGCACGGTATGCGGATCGGTCGCGCACGCCGACCCCAGCGCCGAGCTGCCCCTGGTGCTGACCGCGCTGGAAGGCCAGGTGGTGCTGCGCGGCAGGCGGCGGCGCCGGACCCTGCCGGCCGCCGAATTCTTCCAGGGCATGCTGATGACCGCGCGCGGCCCCGAAGAGCTGATCGAGGAAGTGCGGTTCCCGCTGGCCCGGGCGGGAACGCGTTACGCGTTCGACGAGTTCTCGGCGCGGCACGGCGATTTCGCGCTGGTGGCCGTGGCGGCGCTGGCCGATGCGGGCGGGATCACGCTGGCCGTGGGCGGGGTCGCCGACCGGCCGATGGCGCGGCGCTGGCCGCGCCTGGACGGCAAGGAACTGGAAGCGGCCGTCAACGATTTCGCGTGGGACCTGGGCGCGCAGGACGACCCCCACGTCAGCGCGGCCTTTCGCCGCCAATTGGTGCGGCGCCTGGGCGCCGGCGTCCTGCGCAAGGTGATGGCATGAAAAGACTCGAACACGATCGTGAGCACGTGCTGAACGTGGTCCTCAATGGAACGCCGCGCCGCGGCGCCTGCCCGCCGCGCATGCTGCTGTCGGATTTCCTGCGGCACGAACTCGGCGCGACCGGCACGCACGTGGGATGCGAACACGGCGTCTGCGGCGCCTGCACCGTCTTGATCGACGGCGTCGCCTCGCGCGCCTGCCTGACGCTGGCGGTCCAGATAGAGGGCCGCCAGGTCGATACGGTGGAGGGTCTGGCCGATGCCGACGGCATGCTCAACGACCTGCAGCAGGCCTTTCGCCGCCATCACGCCCTGCAATGCGGCTTCTGCACGGCGGGCATCCTGATGTCCTGCCAGGACTATCTGCGCCGCCAGCCCGACCCGACCGAGCAGGATGTGCGCGACATGCTGTCCGGTCATCTCTGCCGCTGCACCGGCTACACCAATATCGTCAACGCGGTCATGGAAACCGCCGCCGTGCGGCGCGCGGCGGGCGCACCCGAATCGCCCCAGGGGGAGTAAGGCATGCTGGATCTCGGTAGAACTTTTCTGCAAAGCGTTGAGCGCAGCCCCGACGCGCCGGCAATCGCCGACGGGACGCTCGTGCGCACCTATGGGCTATGGCACGCCGACATCGCCGCGCTCGCGGCGGGCCTGGATGCGCTGGGATTGCGGCGCGGCGACCGCGTGCTGGCGGTATTGCAGAACCGCTTCGAGATGGCGACGCTGCATTGGGCATGCCAGTTCAAGGGCATCGTCGTCACGCCGCTGAACTGGCGCGCGAAACCCGACGAGGTCGAGTATTGCGCGCGCGATGCGCAGGTGCGCGCGGTGTTCTACGAACCGGTCAGCGCCGAATCCGTGCTGGGCAGCCCGGCCGCCGCCAGCCTGCCCAAAGTGGCGGCCGGCGGAGCCCCGGGCGCCCTGGTCACCTTCGAGGCGCTGCTTGCCGCGCATGCGGGCGCGGCGCTGGTGCCGCAGGCGCAGGCGGACGATTTCTCGCTGATGTTGTACACGTCCGGTACGACCGGCAAGCCCAAGGGCGTGCCGCGCCGCCACCGCCACGAGCGCGCCGCCGCGCTGGCGCATGTCGCGCAGAACCTGTATCGGCGCGGCGAACGCACGCTGGGCGTGATGCCGCTGTACCACACCATGGGGGTGCGTTCGCTGCTGTCGATGGCGATGGTGGACGGCCTGTTCGCCTGCCTGCCGAAATTCGATACCGGGCTGGCGCTGGCGGCAATCGCCGAACACCGGTTGACCTGCCTGTACCTGGTGCCGACGCTGTACCACGATATGCTGGCGCATCGCGAACGGCATGGCGGCGACGTATCGTCGGTGACCAAGCTGGGCTTTGCCGGGGCGCCCATGCACGACGCCCTGTTGCAGCGCCTGAAGGCGGTCTTCGCGCCCGAGCTGTTCGTCAACCACTACGGGTCTTCGGAGGTTTACACCTGCGCCGTGGATCCCGACGCGTCGCGCAAGCCGGGCAGCGCGGGCAGGGCGGGCATCAACACGCGCCTGCGCGTCATGCGGCTGGGCGCATCGTCGCCCGACGCCATCGCGCCGCGCGGCGAAGAAGGCGAAATCATCGCCGACCTGATGGGCGACGAAGCCTTCGAAGGCTATTGGAACCGCCCGGATGCCAATGCCAAGTCCATGCTGGACGGGTGGTATCGCACCGGAGACACCGGCTACATCGACGAGGACGGCGATCTGTTCGTGACCGGCCGGGTCGACGACATGATCATCAGCGGCGGCGAAAACATATCGCCGGTGGATATCGAATCGGTCCTGTCCCTGCACCCGGCGGTGGACGAAGTGGCGGTCGCCGGGCTGCCCGACGAACGCTGGGGCCAGCGCGTCGTGGCGTTCGTCAAGCGGCATGCGCCGGTGGACGAGGCGGCGCTGGATGCCCACTGCCGGCAATCCGACCTGCTGAATTTCAAGCGCCCGCGCGAGTACGTCTTTGTGCAGGCCATACCCAAATCGCCGGTGGGCAAGGTGCTGCGGCGCAAGCTGATCGCCGGCGAGTACGACGCGGATCGTGCCGCGGCGGCCGGGCCGTCCGCATCCGCGGAACCGTCCGCCGCGTCCGCGCCCGCCGGCGGCAAGTCCGCCTGACCCGGCATTACCGAACCTAATCCGTCCCGGAGCTGCATTCCATGACAACTTCCACCCCGGCTACGCCCTACACCGACCTGCGCGCGTGGCTGAACAACCTGGCCGCCACCGGGCGCATGGCCGTCATCCGCGACGGCGCCGCGCTGGAGCACGAGGTGGCGGCCATCGCCAAAAGACTGGACGGCCGGCAGGCTGCCTATTTCAAGCAGCCGGGCGGCCATCCGATGCCGGTGGTGTCCGGCTTCATGTCGCGCCGCGCGTGGATCGCCGAGGCCATGGGCGTGCCGGAATCCGGCCTGCTGGCGGCCTACCGCCGCGCGGCCGAGGCGCCGCTGCCCTGTGAAGAAGTGCCGGCGGGGCAGGCGGCCTGCCAGCAGGTCGTGCATCGCGACCCCGATGTGCGCGCCCTGCTGCCCGTGCCCACGCACAGCGAACACGACAACGGCCCCTACATCACGGCCGGCATGGTCATCGCGCGCAATCCCGTGACGGGCGTGCAGAACGTCTCGATCAACCGCATCCAGGTGCATGCGGGCGACCGCATGGCTATCCTGCTGCTGCCGCGGCATTTGCATGCCTTCTACAAAGAGGCCGAAAAGCGCGGCCAGGATCTGTCGGTGGCCATCGTCATCGGCGCCGATCCACTGACGCTGCTGGCCTCGCAGGCCATTATGCCGATCGACCACGACGAGCTGGAAATCGCGGGCGCGCTGCAGGGGCGTCCCCTGCCGGTCGCGCGTTGCATGACCAGCGATATCCACGTTCCCGCCGACGCCGAGATCGTCATCGAAGGCCGCATCCTGCACGACGTGCGCGAAGCGGAAGGGCCGTTCGGCGAGTTCCCCCGCTATTACAGCGCGCGCGAACAGCGCGAAGTGATCGCGGTGGACCTGGTCACCCACCGCCGCGATCCGGTATTCCACACTATTGTTCCCGCCGAGATGGAACACCTGCTGCTGGGGTCCATCCCGCGCGAAGCGACGCTGCTGGCGCACCTGCAGCGCAGTTTCCCCGGCGTGTCCGACGTGCACCTGTCGATCGGCGGGGTGGGGCGCTATCACCTGTTCGTGCGCTTGCGCAAAACGCATGAGGGCCAGCCCAAGAACGTCATCCTGTGCGCCTTCGGCGCGCACTACGACATCAAGCAGGTCGTGGTGGTGGACGAGGACGTGGAGGTACACGATCCGCGGCAGGTGGAGTGGGCCGTGGCCACGCGCTTCCAGGCCGACCGCGATCTGGTGGTCATATCGGGCGCGCAGGGTTCGGTCCTGGACCCGTCGACCACGGTGGCCGCCGGCGCGGGCGCCGATACCGTGCCCGCCCATTTGCAGGGCATCAGCGCCAAGATGGGACTGGATGCCACCCGTCCCGTGTCCTACCACGAACACGTGTTCACCAAGGTCCGGATTCCCGGCGAGGAAGAGATCGATCTGGGATCCTGGATCGAGACGGATGCCGGCGTGGACTTCAATGCGGTGTCCGATCGATGAGCAAGGCGCCTCGCAAACGGCTGGTCGTGGCGATCACCGGCGCCAGCGGCGCCATCTACGGCGTGCGCATCCTGCAGTACCTGCGCCGCTGCCCGGACTGGGAGAGCCACCTGGTGCTGTCCCACTCCGGCGCGTTGACCGCGGCGCAGGAGCTGGACCTCAAGCGTGGCGAGATCGAGGATCTTGCCGATGTCGTGCACAACGTCAAGGACATCGGCGCCTCGGTGGCCAGCGGATCCTTTCGCACCGAAGGCATGGTTGTCGCGCCATGTTCGATGAAGACACTGGCGGCCATTGCGCTGGGGCTGGCCGATAACCTGGTCAGCCGCGCGGCCGACGTGGCCTTCAAGGAACGGCGCAGGGTGGTCCTGCTGGCGCGCGAAACGCCGCTGAACCTCGCGCACCTGCGCAATATGACCAGCGTGACCGAGATGGGCGGCATCGTCTTCCCGCCCGTGCCGGCGTTCTACAACCAGCCCGCCACGCTGGACGACGTGGTCAACCATACCGTGGGAAGGGTGCTGGACCTGTTCGGCATCCACCATGACGATCTGCTGGAGCGATGGGAAGGGCTGCGCAAGCCCGCCGCCGCGCCGGCATCCGGATTTTCCCATTCCGAAGGAGCAAACCCGTGACGACTCTCAAGCATCCCGCCCATGACCTGCCCGCCCAGCTGGACGGGTTCCGCGTCGAGATCGACGCCGACCGCCAGCGCGCCGACATCGTGCTGGCCCGTCCGCCGTTCAATATCGTTTCCATGCCGCAGCGCGACCAGTTGCGCCTGGTGTTCGAAGCGCTGGACGAAGATGCGCGCGTGCGCGTCATCGTGCTGCGCGCCGAAGGAGAGCACTTCTCCAGCGGCGGCGATATCAAGGGCTTTCTGGAAGCATCGCCCGAGCACGTGTCCAAGCTGGCCTGGAATATCGCCGCGCCCGCGCGCTGCGCCAAGCCGGTGATCGCCGCCGCGCGAGGCTATTGCTTCGGCGTGGGTTTCGAAATTTCGCTGGCCTGCGACTTCCGCGTCGTCAGCGAGACGGCGCAATATGCGTTGCCGGAACAGAAGCTGGGCCAGATCCCGGGCTCGGGCGGTTCGGCGCGGCTGCAGAAGATGGTGGGCATTACGCGCACCAAGGACATCGTCATGCGCTCGCGCCGTATCGGCGCGCGCCAGGCCTACGACTGGGGCGTGGCGACCGAGGTCGTGCCCGACGGCGAACTGGAGGCGGCGACCGACCGGCTGGTGGCCGAGCTGCTGACCTTCTCGCCGTTGGCGCAGCGTACCGCCAAGAAGCTGTTGAACGACACCGAGGACGCCTCGCTCTCGGCCTCCATCGAACTGGAAGGGCATTGCTACAGCCGCCTGCGCAGCAGCGACGATTTCCGCGAAGGCGTGGAAGCCTTCCACGGCAAGCGCGCGCCCAAGTTCCGGGGCAGCTAGCAAGATGTCTTCGGTTGGCGGTTCGTTCGACTACCTGATCGTGGGCGGCGGTTCGGCCGGCTGCGTGCTGGCGCATCGGCTGTCCGCGCTGCGCGCCTGCCGCGTCGCGCTCGTGGAGGCGGGCGAGGACACCCCGCCCGGCGCCGTGCCGGCGGAGATCCTCGATAGCTATCCCATGCCGGTTTTCTGCGGCGACCGCTGGATCTGGCCCGGGCTGGCGGCCACGCCGACGCGTGGCGCCGCGCCGCGTGTCTACGAGCAGGGACGCGTGATGGGCGGCGGCTCCAGCATCAACGTGCAATCCGCCAACCGCGGACTGCCGCGCGACTACGACGGCTGGGCGGCTGCCGGCGCCGCCGGCTGGGGCTGGGACGACGTGCTGCCGTACTTCCGCAAGCTGGAGCGCGATCTGGATTTTCCGGGGCATCCCCTGCATGGCGGGGACGGCCCCATCGCCATCCGTCGCATCGCCCCAGGCGACTGGCCGCCTTTCTGCCAGGCATTCGCGCAAGGCTTGCAGCGCAGCGGCCTGGCGGCGCTGCAAGACCAGAACGCCGAGTTCGGCGATGGCTACTTCCCCGCGGCGTTCTCCAATGAACATGACCGGCGCGTGAGCACGGCCACCGCTTACCTGGATGCGGCGACGCGGGCGCGGCCCAATCTGCGCATTTTTTCGCGTACCCGCGTGCGACGCCTTCGCATGGCGGGGACGCGTGCCACCGGCGTGGATGCCG
Source organism: Bordetella genomosp. 11 (assembly GCF_002261215.1). Lineage (NCBI taxonomy): Bacteria > Pseudomonadati > Pseudomonadota > Betaproteobacteria > Burkholderiales > Alcaligenaceae > Bordetella > Bordetella genomosp. 11. The sequence goes on from NZ_NEVS01000001.1 coordinate 1,367,317, forward strand.
TCGATGCCGCCGGTACGCCGTTGCGGCTGGAGGCGCGCGAAGTCATCGTGTGTGCCGGCGCGCTGCAATCGCCGGCGCTGCTGATGCGGGCGGGTATTGGCGATGGCGAGGCCCTGGCGGCGCTCGGGTTGGACTGTGTCGCCCATCTGCCGGGTGTCGGGCGCCATCTGCAGGACCATCCCACGCTGACGTTCTGCCATTTCCTGCCGCCGGGCCTGCGCATGCCCTTGAGCCGCCGCCGCGCCAGCATGCTGGCGGCGCGTTTGTCCTCGGGCCTTCCGGGCGCGGAGCCTTCCGACCTGTACCTGTCCAGCGCAACCCGCGCGGCGTGGCATGGCCTGGGCAACCGGCTGGGCTTGTTCTTCCTGTGGTGCAACCGGCCGTATTCGCGCGGCAGCGTCACGCTCGCATCGGCCGATCCGGACTTGCCGCCCAAGGTAGAGCTGAATCTGCTGGACGACGAACGCGACGTCGCGCGGATGGCGGCTGGCGTGCGCCTGCTGGCCGGCATCGTCGGCGCATCGGCGCTGACCGCCGACGAGCGGGATTTCTTCCCCGCCGCATTTTCGCCGCGCGTGAAGGCGCTGAGCCGCCACACCCGCGCCAATGCGCTGCTCACCCGGCTGGCGGGTGGACTGCTGGATGCGCCAGCCCCCTTGCGACGGGCCATGATCGGCCGCTTCTTCAACGGGGGGCGGACGATGTCCGCCATCCTGGAGGATGCCTCGGCGCTGGCGGCCTTCGTGCGCCGTCAGGTCTTCGGCGTGTGGCATGCCAGCGGCACCTGCCGCATGGGCGGGGCCGGCGACGCCGGCGCGGTCACCGACGTCCAGGGCCGCGTGCACGGGGTGTCCGGGCTGCGCGTCGTGGATGCATCGCTGATGCCCGCGTTGCCGTCCGCCAATACCAATATCCCGACGATCATGATCGCCGAGAAAATCGCCGACGCGATGGCGCGGCAGGCGGCGCGCGGTTCGACCTGAATCGCGCGCATGCATAAAACCAGAGGAGATAACGATGTCCATAGGAGTGGAACGCATGGCCGCCGAGCCGGCGGCGGGCAACCGGCAGGTCATGGGCGCGGTCGTTGCGTCCTGCCTGGGCTGGGCCCTGGATCTGTTCGATTTGTTCGTCCTGCTGTTCGTCGCGCCGGTGGTCGGCCGCCTGTTCTTCCCGTCGGAACATGCGATGCTGTCGCTGGCCGCGGTGTACGCGTCCTTCGCCGTGACGCTGCTGATGCGCCCGCTGGGTTCCGCGCTATTCGGTTCCTACGCCGACCGCAAGGGCCGCAAGGGGGCCATGATCGTCGCCGTGGTCGGCGTCGGTCTCGCCACCGCGGCATTCGGCCTGCTGCCCACGGTGGCGCAGGTGGGGCTGCTGGCGCCGGTGCTGTTCGTGGTGCTGCGCCTGGTGCAGGGCGTATTCGTCGGCGGCGTGGTGGCGTCCACGCATACCATAGGCACCGAGTCCGTCGCGCCGCGATACCGCGGCGCGGTCTCGGGACTGATCGGCGGCGGCGGGGCGGGCATCGGCGCCTTGATGGCCTCGCTTACCTATATGGTCATGACGGAGATCTTTCCGGGCGAGCAGTTCGACCAGTGGGGATGGCGCTGCATGTTCTTCACCGGCATCATCAGCTCGGTGCTGGGCGTGTTCATTTTCAACCGCCTGGAGGAATCGCCGCTATGGAAGAAGCTGGCCGCGGAAAAGGCCGCGCGGGCGGCGCAGGCCCGTCTCGAACACGCCACGCAGATCCCGGTTTCGCCGCTGCGCACGCTGTTCTCGCCTGACTACCGCGGCATTCTTTTCGTGAACCTGCTGCTGACCATCGGCGGCGGCAGCGCGTACTACCTGACCTCCGGCTACCTGCCCACGTTTCTCAAGGTCGTGAACCAGGCGCCGGGCGGCGTGGCGGCCGCCATCCTGATGGCCAGCAGCGTGGCGGTGGTCATCGCCGCGATTGCCGTGGGGCATCTCAGCACCTATCTGGGCCGCAAGCGGACGTTCCTGCTGGTGGGCGTCATACAGCTGTTCGCGATGCCCGCCCTGTATCACCTGCTGCCGTCCGCGCAAAGTCCACTCGCCATCGGCGTGTACGCCATCATCCTGAGCGCGCTGGGCAGTTCCGGCTACGCGCCCATCCTGATCTTCCTGAACGAACGGTTTCCAACGGCGATACGGGCCACGGGAACCGGCCTGTCATGGAACCTGGGCTTCGCCATCGGCGGCATGATGCCCACGGCCGTGTCGCTGGCCTCGGCCACGCCCGCGGCCCTGCCCACGACACTGGCCTTCTTCACAGGCGGCATCAGCCTGGTCTTCCTGCTGGGCGCGCTTGTCGTGCCCGAAACCATCGGGCGCCTGGAAAGCGTGCCTGCACGCCAGGGAGCCTGACGCGATGCGTGCGGACCAGGCCCTTTCCATTGCCGATCTGCAGGCGGTGGCGCGGCGGCGCTTGCCGCCGGGCATCTATGGCTATGTCCATGGCGGCAGCGAGGACCAATCGTCGTTGCGGGCCAACCGGGCCGCATTCGCGCGCTGGCGTTTCCTGCCCCGGCCGCTGGTCGACGTCTCGGCGCGGGACCAGTCGGTGCAACTGTTCGGCGTGCGCTACGCCGCTCCGATAGGCATCAGTCCCATGGGCGTGGCCGGGCTGTGCGGCTACGAGGGCGATATCGCGATGGCACAGGCCGCCCGGCAGGCCCAGGTGCCCTACGTGTTGAGCGCGGCGTCCACCACGCCGCTGGAGCGCGTGGTCCAGGCCAATCCGGACACGTGGTACCAGGCCTATCTGCCGGCGCGTCCGGAAGTCATCCAGCCTTTGCTGGAGCGGGTATCGAACGCCGGCGTGCGCGTGCTGGTCGTCACGGTCGACGTGCCGATCGCCTCGACCCGCGAAAACGAATTGCGCAACGGCTTCAGCATCCCCCTGCGCCTGAGTCCGAAACTGGTCTGGGGCGGCCTGATCCGGCCGCGCTGGATGGCGGCTACTTTCGCGCGCACACTGTGGCGGCAGGGTATCCCGCGCTTCGAGAACTTCACGGCGCAGCGCGGCGGCCGCATCATCACGGCGGCGAAGGGTGACCACCGCGCCGGTCGCGCGTCCATGACCTGGGCCGAAATCGCATGGATACGCGAACGGTGGCAGGGCAAGTTGCTGGTCAAGGGGGTGCTGCGCGCCGCCGATGCCGGGCGCGCGCGCGGCATCGGCGTGGATGGCCTGTTCGTATCCAATCACGGCGGACGCCAGCTGGACGGCGCCGTCGCCTCGCTCGACGCCTTGCCCGCCATCGCCGCGGCCGCGCCCGGCTTGGCCATCCTGCTGGACGGCGGCGTGCGCCGAGGCACCGACGTCCTGAAGGCGCTGGCCCTGGGCGCGCACGCCGCCTTCATCGGCCGCCCCGCGATGTACGGTTTGGCGGCCGGTGGGCAGGAGGGTGTGCACCATGCCTTGCGCCTGCTGTCGCGCGAGATCGATGTGGACCTGGCGCTGCTGGGCTGCCCCGCCGTGGCGGGGCTGAATCACGAGTTCATCTGTCCCGCCGCCGGCCTGGCGCCGGGCGCTTCACGATGGGAAGGCGTGTCCGCCCCCGAACCGTTGACCGAGGAGTTTTCCGTATCATGACCGCATCCACGCTCGCTTCCCGCACTGGCGGCCAGGTCCTGGTCGATGCGCTGCGCCTGCACGGCGTCGATACCGCCTTCTGCGTGCCCGGCGAAAGCTTCCTCGCCGCCATCGATGCCTTTCACGACGCGCGCGACGTCATCCGCCTGATCGTCTGCCGGCAGGAAGGCGGCGCGGCGCATATGGCCGAGGCGCACGGCAAGCTGACCGGGCAGCCGGGCATCTGTTTCGTCACGCGCGGCCCCGGCGCCACCAACGCCAGTATCGGCGTGCACACCGCCCGGCAGGACTCCACGCCCCTGATCCTGTTCGTGGGACAAGTGGCGCGCGATTGCATGGGCCGCGAAGCCTGGCAGGAAATCGACTACCGCCACATGTTCGGCCACATCGCCAAATGGGTGGACCAGATCGACGACCCGCGCCGCATCCCGGAATACATCAGCCGGGCCTTTCACGTCGCCACGTCGGGGCGGCCCGGCCCGGTGGTGCTGGCGCTGCCGGAAGACATGCTGGCCGAAGCCGTGCAGGTCGACGATGCGCCGCCCTACCGTACCGCCCAGGCAGGCCCGACGCCGCAGGCCATGGCGGAACTGCGCGATCTGCTGGCCGCCGCGCAACGGCCGCTGGCGCTGCTCGGCGGCGGCGCCTGGACACGGCAGGCCAGCGAAGACGTCGCGGCGTTCGCGCACGCTCACGGACTGCCGGTCGCTTGCGCCTTCCGCCGCCAGGACCTGCTGGACAACCGGCATGACTGCTATGTGGGCGAGGCGGGGCTGGGCATGGACCCCAGGCTGGCCGATCGCATCCGCCAGGCCGATCTCATCCTGGCGATCGGACCGCGCATGGGGGAAACCACCACCAACGGCTACGCCCTGCTGGACGTGCCGCGGCCACGCCAGAAACTCGTGCATGTGCATGCGGATCCCGAAGAGCTGGGCCGCGTGTACCAGGCGGACCTGCCCATCAACGCCGGGGTGGCGGCTTTCGCCAGGGAAGCCGCGCGCCTGGAGGCACCGGCCGTGCGCCGCTGGGCGGCATGGACGGAGTCCGCGCGCGCCGACTACCTGGACAATCTGCGACCCGGCCCCATGCCGGGCGGCATGGACCTGGGCGCGGTGGTCGCGCATTTGCGCGAGACGCTGCCGCCGGACAGCATCATCACCAACGGCGCGGGCAACTATACCTTGTGGGTGCAGCGCTTTTACCAGTACCGGGGCGTGCGCACGCAGCTGGCTCCCACCAGCGGCACGATGGGATACGGCCTGCCCGCCGCGGTCGCGGCCAAGCTGCGCCACCCGGAACGCACGGTGGTCTGCTTCGCGGGCGACGGCTGTTTCCTGATGAATGGCCAGGAGCTTGCCACCGCGGCGCACTACAAGCTGAACATCATCGTCATCGTCGTGAACAACGCGATGTACGGCAGCATCCGGATGCACCAGGAGCGGCATTATCCCGGGCGCGTATGCGCCACGGACCTGACGAATCCCGATTTCGTCGCGCTGGCGCGAGCCTACGGCCTGCATGCGGAGCGCGTCGAACGCACCGGGGACTTCGCGGCCGCCTTCGACCGCGCCGCGAAGGCGGGGCGGCCCGCGTTGCTCGAACTGCCGGTCAGCCAGGATGCGCTGTCCCCGCGCACCACCATCGCGGCGCTGCGCGCCAGCGCCGCGAAGAAGGGCGGGTAATGCCGGTAACGCGCGGCTATGTCTCCCAGGACAGTACCAGCGATTCGAACTCCGTCATGCGGGGTATCGTCACGCGCACGCGCTCGCCCTCCTGAAGGTAGGGGACAGGCGTGCCGGCTACCGCCAGCTCGGCGCCCACGCAGCGCGCACCGGCGGGCAGCCGCACGGCCAGCCGCAGCTCGTGCAGCGGGATGACTTCTTCGACCGCGCGGCGATTGCCGCTGCGCATCCCGCCGTGGGTGTTGAAGTTCACCAGCGTGACCACGCGGCTTCCGGGCTTGTCCATGACGGAGGTATCGATCAGCCCCGGGCCGTCGATCGTCACCAGATCCGACCACCCGGGCGCGGCACGCAAGGCCTGCGCGAGCAGGCGCATGGGGTCGCGCAGGCCGAAATGAAAGCCGATGCGGTCGGGCTCCCATGGGAAATACACCAGGCTGCCGGCGCCGATCCTGCGGCTCAGCAACAGCGGGATATCCGTGATGCCTGCCGCGGCATTGAATTCCGGCACGCTCATGCCGCTGCCGGGCCGCGCCTCCACGGGCGGCACCAGCCGCAGGACGTCGGCATCGTCCGCCAGGCCGGCTTCGAAGCGGCACACACCGCCGGCCAGGGGCAGCAGGTCGGTGTCGCCCGTGTCCGCCAGTACCGGATGATCCCGGCGGCCGATGAGCGCATAGGCGGCTTTCAGGTCGGTACGGGTTTCGCCGGTATAGCGGGCGCCCAGCAGGCTCGAGATCAGGGGTTCCGTGCGGGGATTGCCCCAGCGGTCGCAGAAGCCGGTGCGGTAGGTCGCGACGACGTGGCCGCCCCCTTCCATATAGTCCTGCAGAATCCGCGCCAGCGCCTCGTCCATGCATGCCAGATTGGGCAGCAGCACGGCTTTGTAGCGGGCAAGCGATCGCGCCGACAGATTCTTGTCGGACAGCAGGTCGAAGGGCAGGCGGCCGTCCATCAAGGCGTTGTAGGCGCCGCGAAAGCCGTCCAGGTAGTTCAGGTCGGGCTGTGCCGCGCCGGTATAGTCCAGGCAGGTGCGCGAATACACCAATGCGACTTCGGCGGCGGAGCGGCGATCCTGATAGACGTCGCCGCGTTCGTGGAAGAACCGGAACAGCGCGCGCATGGGCTCCAGCCCGCGCCGGTCGAAGTGCTCGGAAAAATAGCCGGTCAGGTGCAGCCACGGACGCGCCCCATTGGCGACCATCTGCGCGGCCCACACGCGGTTCTCCGCGACCGGCGCGTGGGTGAAGCGCCACCAGGGATAGAAATAGCTGATGGTGATGCCCGACCCGCGCTGATCGTCCATGCCTTGCGCGTAGCGCGCTTCCATGCCGGGCCACCATAGATTGCAGTAGCGGCGCTGCGCCTCCAGCACCACGCCGTCGGCGTGCGGGATCGTCATGTCGATGTCCCAGCCGCCCTTGCGCGTGTGGTCCCAGGATTCGATGACCTGGCTCAAGGGCAGCCACGCGCACGCGGGGCGGACCTCGTCGATGACGGCCTTCACCATGCGGTTCCAATCCGCGATGCGCGTGTAGCGCCACTCGTTGTATTGCTTCCAGACGGGATCGTTCCAGTCTTCGCGTTCGGGGAAGTCCTTGCCGAAGGCCTCGCGGAACGAGGTGCGGCAGCGATCGCAATAGCAGCGTCCGGTACTCCACGGCGAGAATTGCGCGGCGTTGGCCCACAGTCCGTCCAGCGCATGGCGCTCGACGATCTCGCGCACGACGTCGATCATGAAAACGCGGAAATGGTCGCCGTTGGGGCAGGTCAGGTAGAAATCGTGCAGCTTGATGGGCTGGCCGTCCGCGTCGCGTGCGAAGCGTTCCGGATACCGGGCGTAGGCCTGTGGGCTGCCCAGGCTGGGGTCGATGCGGCCGATGGCGCGGATGCCGGCGGCGTGCAGCGCGGCTATCGTTTCGCCGACCAGGTCGCGGCCGTCCAGGGACGGGCTGACCGGGTGGTCCGGCAAACGCGTCGGGTAGAACGCGGTCACGCCGCCGACGCTGAAGCCGAGCGCCCCGAGCGAGAACGAGCGCGCCAGCTCGACCAGTTTTCCGGGATCCCACCGCGAGGCGTCGTCCGCCCGCATGGTCGTGATCATGGCCAGGCTGTCTTTCAGCCAACGATGGTCCAGGTCAGGCGTCATGGCTATTCGTCTCCACGGGATGGGGAAAGAATTCGCGGAACTTGTCGGCCTCGTATCGGCGAAAGGCCGGCGAGGCACGCAGGCGCACCAGCAGGTCCTCGTCTTCCGATGTCCATGCGCCGGCCTGCAAGCTGTGGGCGTTCGTCTGCAGCTGATCGGCGTTGTCCACGCCGACGATCAACACGTCGGGACGGTGCAGGTTGACCCATTTCAAAGCCATCTGCGCCAGCAGTGCCTTGTCCGGGATGCCTGCCTGGGCGCCGATCTGGAACAACGCCCCTTTGAAGAAAGCTTCGCGCGCGACGCAGCCCAGGCCGGCCGCGCGCGCCGCCGGCAACACCGTTTGCAGGGCTTGCGCGTCGCCGAGGTTCAGGTCCACGTTGACGGCGTCGAACCCGCCGCTCCGCATCATGGCCAGGTACAGGCGTTCGCCGGAGAACGAATCCGCCACGGCATGGCGGATCAGCCCTTCGCGCTTCAGGGCCGCCAGATTGCCCGCCAGGGTGGCCATGTAGTCCGGATCGTTGTCGATGGACCAGTTCAGCAGGCCCACGTTGAACAGGTCTATGCAATCGCGGCCCAGCAGTTTCAGGCCGCGCTGGACTTCGGCGCGCAACAGGGCGTAGTCCAGCAGCTTGCGGTTGTTCTCGTCGTAGCCGTAGCACATGCCTTCCGGCCGGGTTTGGATGTGGATGTCGTAAGGGGGCGGCATCTCGCGCAGGTTGCGGCCCAGCGCTTCCTTTTCCGAATCGATCGTCACGTCGAAGACATTGATGCCCAGGTCGTAGGCGGCCGCCAGCACCTGGCGCCGCTTGGGGCCGCCATAGCCCTCGCCCACGTAGCCCGGCGAGACGGCCTGCTTCATGTTTTCGTTGAAGCCGCGCGACCTGCCGTCGGGCAGGTATTCGTGGCCGCCCAGGGCCAGGCGGGAAAGCCGCAGGCCGGTCGAACCGAAAGGACGCCGCTCCAGCGGCGCGGATGTCGCGGACGTGTCAGCCAAGATCGTTCTCCACGGAAGCCAGGGCGGCGGCGCCCGCCTGGCACAGCATGGTGTCTTCCGATGCCAGGGCGCCGCTGGCGCCGATGGCGCCCACGCACAGGCCGCCGATGCGCAGGGCCACGCCGCCCTGGATGGGAAATGCCTCGGGCTGGCCCAGCACCGCCAGGCGCCCGTTGGCCAGCCGGTCGTCGAAGACGGCCGTATCGCGCCGGTAGGCGGCGGCGCTGGCGGCCTTGGCCAGGGCGACCTCGCCACTGCCCCAGGGCACTTCGTCCATGCGTTCGAAATACAGCAGCCGTCCGCCGTCGTCGACGATGGCGACCGCTACCTTCAGCGCGTATTGGCGCGCGGTATCCAGGGCATGCTGCGCGACGCGCTTGGCGGCGTCCAGTGTCAGCACGGGCTTCATGGGTGAGTGGAATGATGGTTGCATGGGCGGCGGAAAGTCATGAAACATGGGAACGAATGCGAGAACGAGAGGCGCGGGGATCCCGGCCGTGCCTCTCAGAAGCGTCAGTCGATGGAGATGTGCGCGTCCTGGACGATCCTGGCGAATTTGGCGACCTCGCTGCGCACGGTGGCACCGAAGTCCGATGGCGAGCTGCCGACGGGTTCGGCGGCGAACGATGCGAGGGCGGCCTTCACGTCCGGGTATTGCAGGGACTTCACGATGGCGTGGTTCAGCCGCCGGGTGACGTCCGCCGGCAGTCCCGCGGGGCCGAACACGCCCCACCAGGAGGTGAACTCGAATCCCGGTACGCCGGCTTCGGCCAGCGTGGGCACGCCGGGCAGGGCGGACGAGCGCTGCGCGGTCGTCACGGCCAGCGCGCGCAGCTTGCCGTCCTTGATGAAGCCCATGGCCGGGGGCGGGTCGCTGATCGCGACCTGGACCTGGCCGCCGAGCAATGCGGTGATGGCCGGACCGGAACCGTTGTATGGCACGTGGGTCATCCTGGTATGCGTCATCAGCTTGAACATCTCGCCCGATAGATTGGTGCCAGTGCCGTTGCCCACGGACGCATAATTCAACGCGCCCGGCCTGGCCTTCAGGTCCGCGATCAGTTGCGGGATGGACGTGATCGTCGAGGTGGACTGGACGAGGAATACGAAAGGAAAGGTGGCGACCTGGGAGATCGGCGTGAAGTCCTTGATCGCATCGAAGGGCATCTTGTTTTTGTACAGGGCCGGCGCGATGGTGTGCGTCACCGAACCGTAGACCAGCGTATAGCCGTCCGGCGCCGCCTTGGCGACAAAGGCCGTGCCCACCAGCGTCCCGGCGCCCGGCCGGTTCTCCACGATGACGGGCTGTCCCAGCTCCTGCCCCATATGCTGCGCCAGCGCGCGCGCCGAAATATCGGTGCCGCCGCCAGGCGCGTAGGGCACGATCAAGCGGATCGGCCTGGATGGATAGGGTTCGGCCGCATGGGCGGAGGGCGATCCGAGCGATAAGGCGGCCGCCACCCCCAGGCCGAGCGTATAGAGACGCGCAAGCTTCATTGTCTTCCTCCTTGTGATCACTATGTGTATATTCATAGCGCGGCGGTCTGTGTCGCCTGCCGGGAAATAATAAGTTCAGGAAACTGACCGGACAATGAAATCGGTGAAAACCATTGAATAACGAACACTATGTGAACATGATGGACGCCGCCGGGCCGGCCGACGCGGGGGATCCGGCCGGCGAGGCGCGCGAGCCCGTGCGCGGGGCGCAATTGGTCAGCTTCGCGGCGCGGGTGCTGCGTGCCCTGGCGGAGAACACGCGCGAGGGCGCGCGCATTGTCGACCTCGTGGCGCGCACCGCCTTGCCGCGCGCCACCGTGCATCGGCTGTTGCGCGGCCTGTGCGCGGAAGGACTGGCGATGCGGGATGGCGATGGACGGCACTATCTGGGCGGCTTGGCATTCGAGCTCGGGCTGGCCGCGGAACAGCAATTCCCCCTGCGCGAAATCGCCGCGGCCTCGATGGCGCGCATTTCCACCGAAACCGGCGATACCTGTTTTCTGATGGTGCGCAGCGGCGCCGATGCGGTATGCATCGCCCGCCATGAAGGCGGCTATCCGGTCCGCGCGCTGACGATCGACGTCGGCAACCGGCGGCCGCTGGGCGCGGCAGCCGCCAGCCTGGCCCTGCTGATGCATATGCCGGCCGCGGAATGCGAGGCCTATATCGAGCGCAATGCGTCGCGCATCGCCCGTTACGGCATGCTCGACGCCGACGTCGTGCGCCGCATGGTGGCGAATGCCCGCCGTTTGGGCTTCGCGCTGAATCACGACAACATCCTCCCGGAAGTCAGCGCGGTCGGCGTGGCGATCCCCACCCGGGCGGGGCGGCCCTACGCCGCCCTGAGCGTGGCGGCCCTGAGCAGCCGCGTCATGAAGGATGACCGTTACCTGGCGATCGCGGCGCTGCTACGGCGGGAGGCCGACGAAATCGCCGGCCAGCTCGGCATCGGGCGGACAAGCGCGGACTATTGACACGCGCGGAGGGTGCCGTGCCGGGGATGCGGAACGGTGTGGTGTAGACATTGAACAGGAGCCTTGTATGGATGCCTATTACAGCGTCGCCCTCGTGACGCTACTGTCCGGACTGCTTTGTTTCGGTATGGCGCTGGCCAGCGCGCGCGCGCATATGAAAACCGGCATCGCGCCGCCGGCGATGACCGGGGCCCCGCTGCTGGATCGCACGGTGCGGACGCATGCGAACACGCTGGAATGGATGATGATCTTCCTGCCCGCCCTGTGGTTGTTCGCGATCTATTGGAGTCCGTTCTGGGCGACCATCCTGGGCCTGGTCTGGATCGTTGGCCGCTTGATCTACTTCGCCGGCTATGTGGCGGCGGCCGAAAAGCGCTTCCCCGGCTTCGCCATCCAGGCGCTTGCCACCACGGTGCTGGTGCTGGGCGCGCTGGGGCGGATCATCTACCTGATGACGCAGCAATAGGGGATCGGACCGGCGCTACTGCGGCTGGAAACCCGAAATCTCCACGACGTGCTTCCATTTGGCGTAGTCGGCTTTCATCTGCGCCGACAACTGGGCGGGACCGGCGGCCACGACCTGTATGCCTTGTTGCAGCAGGTAGGCCTTCATCTCCGGGCGCTCCAACACGGCATCCACCTTGTCGGCGATGCGCTGCTGCAGATCCTTGGGCAGGCCGGCCGGCCCGTAAATGGCGAACCAGATGATGGCCTCGAAGTTCTTGATGCCCAGTTCGCTCACGGTCGGCACATCGGGCATCAGCGGCGAGCGCTGCAACGACGTGACGGCGAGCGCGCGCATGCGGCCGCTCTTGACCGGCTCCAGCGACGTCATGATGACGTCCAGCATCATGTCGACGTGACCGCCCAGCGCGTCCACCAGCGCCGGTCCGCTGCCCTTGTAAGGGATATGGTTGAGTTTGATGCCCGCCTCGGCGGCGAAGTATTCCGTGCCCAGGTGGCTGGATGTTCCCGGGCCGCCCGAGCCGTAGCTGATGCGCCCCGGCTCCGATTTCGCCAGCGCGATGAATTCCTGCAACGTCCTGGCGGGAACGGCCGGATTGACCACGATCAGGTCCGGAATGCTGCCGATCATGGTGATGGGCGTGAAATCCTTGAAGATGTCGTAGGGCAGGGATTTGAATACGCTGGGATGCATGGCATGCGTGGAGATGGTGCCGATCATCAGGGTATAACCGTCCGGCTTCTGCCGGGTCAGCCACGACGAGCCGACCAGCCCTCCGCCGCCGACCCGGTTTTCCACGATCATGGGTTGATCGGTCTGCTTGCCCAGTTCATCGGCCACCCGCCGCATCACCAGATCCGTCGATCCTCCGACGGCGAACGGGACGATGAAATGGACCGGCCTGTCGGGCCACTTCGCCGCCGTTTCCTGGGCGCCGGCCGGCGTCCCGCAGAGCGCCGCGGCCAGTGCCAGCAACGTTCCGAATTTTCCCCTTGTGCTCATGATTGAGATCCTTCTCATCGAGTCGTAGTAAAAAGACATGCGCAGGGGAAATCCCCCCGGACATGGTACGAACAACGCGCGGCCTGCCACACATAGTGGCGCTTATAGACCTATAGATCAGACACGATGCAGTCCGTGGACCTACACCTCCTGCCGCATTTCGACGCGCTGATTTCCCTGCGCAGCGTATCCAAGGCCGCCGCCCAATTGGGGATTACCCAGCCCGCGATGAGTTCCGCGCTAAGCCGCCTGCGCCACCTGTTCGGCGATCCGCTGCTGACCCGGCACGGCAACTCCTTGCGGCCCACCGAGCGCGCGATGCACCTGCATCGGGAGTTCAGGCCGCTGCTGGAAGCCTGGCTTACCGAAACGGCCGGCGCCGTGGACTTCGACCCGGCCGCCGCGCACAAGGACTTCAATGTCTACGCCAGCGACTATATCCAGTTCGCCGTGCTGCCCGCGCTGGTCGGAAAGCTGCGCGCGGCGGCGCCGCATCTGCGCCTGCGCATCTTGCCGCCCACGCTGCATGGCGGCCAGGACATGCTGACGCAGAACCACATCGAGCTGTACATCGGCCATTACCCGGACCCACCGGATAGCCTGCGCGCGTGTGTCCTGTTCGAAGAGAGCGCCTGTTGCCTGGTGCGCGAAGGGCACCCTCTGCTGGCCCGCCCCTGGGACCTGGACACTTTCCTCGATCACGAGCACATGGATGCGGTGGGGCATGCCGGCTACTTCAACACGCAGCTGGACGCCGCCTTGTCGGCGCAGGGGCGGCGCCGGCGCGTCGGCATCGTGCTGTCCAGTTATCTGGCCGTGCCCTTCGTGCTGCACGCTTCCGACATGATCGCGACCTTGCCCGCCAGCATGGCCGGCGCCTTGGCGCCCTTGAGCGGCACCGTGGTGCTGCCGGCCCCCTTGCCCTTGCCCCGCCTGCGCATCGCCATGTTCTGGCATGGACGCCACCAGAGCGATCCCGCGCACGCGTGGCTGCGCCGCTTCATCCTGCAGCAGGTGCCTGGCAACGTCACGGCAACGGCGGGCGCCGCGCCGGCGCAATGAAGCCCTTCGCGCGGCAGCCTCAGCCGCGCAGGCGCCGCATCTGCTCGCCGTAATGGGTTTCCGCCCACTCGCGGGACACGATGCCGTCGGCCAGGTCGTCCGCCACGTCGGCGGCGGCGCGCTCGGGCGCCGGGCCCAGCCCGCCGCCGCCTGAGGTCTCCATGCGAACGCTTTGCCCGGCCAGCAAGGTCATGGCGGCCGGCTTGGACGACAGTTCGCGTACCGTGCCATCGGCCTCGTGCAGTTCCAGCCGCGCGCGGCGTCCGGGACCCGCGCCCAGCGCGCCCGTGGCCTGGCCGACCTTATGGGAATCGGCGCGTGCGGTGAAGACCATGCCGTCGGCCAGGCTGCGGATCTGCCGCCGCAGCCCCATGCCGCCCCGGCGCCGGCCGGCGCCGCCCGAATCCTGCACGTAGGCGTATTCATCCACACGCAACGGGTATTCGTTCTCCAGCGCCTCCACCGGCAGGTTGGACGAGTTGGTCATGTGGACATGGATGCCGTCCATGCCGTCGGCGTCGGCGGTCGCGCCCGACCCGCCGCCTATCGATTCCAGATAGACGAACTCGCCCGCGCGATGGGCGTTGCGTCCGGAGAAAACGATGGCCGGACAGACATCGTTGCCGGCGCCCATCACCCGGCTTTCCGGCAGCACGCCCCGGAAAGCGCCGAAGATGGCGCCCGCCACTTTCTGCGCCGTCAGCGAGCGCGCGCCCACGGCCGCCGGCGAATCCGGATTGACGATACTGCCTGGCGGCAGGCGGATCTCCAGGGGCTCGAACAGGCCTTCATTGGCCAGCAGGGCCGGATCCAGCAGGGCCTTGGCGGCATAGTAGACGCAGGCGTTCAGCGCGTTCACCGGCAGGTTCATGGCGCCGCGCGCCTGCCGGCCCGATCCGGCGAAGTCGAATACCAGCCGGTCGCGGTCCACGGTCACGGACACCCGGATGGCGATCGGATCGCCGTCGCCCAGCCCGTCGTCGTCCAGCCAGTTCTCGAAGGTGTAGGTGCCTTGTTTCAGCTCGGCGATACGCATGCGCAGGCGATTGCGCGTGTAGACGATGACGTCCTCCACGGCGCGCAGGGTTTTCTCCAGGCCCATCTGGCCGATCAGCTTCCTGACCGCGGCCGCGCCGCGTTCGTTGGTGGCGATCTGCACCTTCAGGTCCAGGGTGCGTTCCTCGGGATCGCGCGTGTTGTGGGAGATCAGGTTCAGCAAGTCCTCGTCCAGTACGCCTTCGCGCAGGATGCGGATGACCGGCAGCCGCAGGCCTTCGGCGTAGATGGACCGCAGGCCGCCCGCGATGGAGCCGGCCACCACGCCGCCGAAGTCCGAGTGATGGCCGATGTTGGCGGCGAAGAACACCAGGCGGCCGCCGTGGAAGACCGGCGTCACCACATTGACGTCGGGCAGGTGGCTGCCGGCGGCCAGGTAGGGATCGTTGCAGATATAGGCGTCGCCGTCGCGGATGCCGTCCGTTCCGTAGCGTTGCAGTACCGTCCTGACCGCCCCGTTCAGCGAGCCCAGGTGCAGCGGGATCTGGGTTCCCTGAGCGACCAGCCGGCCGGCGGCGTCGAACAGCGCCACGGAGCAGTCCTTGCGCTCCTTGATATTGGTCGAGAACGAGGAGCGCACCAGCGTGTTGTTCATGTCCTCGGTGATCGACAGAAGCCGGTTGTTGAAGACTTCCATCTCGATGGGATCGTGCACTGCTTCCTGCTGTTTCATTTCCGTCCCCTGGGCCGTGGGTCTATGCGATGTCGATGATCAGGTTGCCGTAGGCGTCCACCGTCAGGCTGTGTTCGGGTTCGATCACGGTGGTGGAGCTCATCTCCTCTATCACGGCGGGACCGGTCAGCCGGGCGCCGGCGGCGAGGTCGCCGCGGTGGTACACGGCGGCCGGCATCCAGCCGTGGCGTTCGCCGAAATGGATCTCCCGGCTGCCGCGTGGCCGGTCGCCGCCGCCGTCCGCCAGCAGGGCCATCGGCGCCTTGGCGATGGTGCCGATGGCCTTCATGCGGCAGTTGATGATCTCGATCGGCCGGGTCGGCACGTCGTAGCCGTACTCCTTCCTGTGCGCGTCGTGGAACGCGGCCTCGAAACGGGATAGCCCATCGTCGGCCACCGCCTCCATCGGCACCTGCACTTCGAAGTTCTGTCCCACGTAGCGGGCGTCGATGAAGCACTGATAGCGGCGGTCGGCGGGCGGCACCTGTTCGTCGTCCAGCCAACGGTCGGCGGCCGCGCGCAAGCCGTCGAAGCGGTCGCCGATGCGCGGCCAGTTGCCGGCCTGCACCAGCGCGATCTCGCTGGCGACGAAGTCGAAGGAAATATCCGTCAGCAGGATGCCGCGCGCGCACATATTGCCGGGTGCCGGCGGCACGATGACGGTGGGAATGCCGCACTCGCGCGCTACGCCCAATGCGTGCAGCGGGCCCGCGCCGCCGAAGGCGAACAGGGCGAACTCCGACAGATCGTAGCCGCGCTCGGTGGATACGGCGCGGATGGCCCGGCTCATATTCGCGTTGGCGATACGGATAACCCCCTCGGCCGCTTTTTCCAGGCCGATGCCCAGGGGCTCGGCGATCCGCTCGCGCAGCGCCGCCTTGGCGGCGTCGGCATGGATCGGCATTTTGCCGTCCAGGACGCTTTGGGGATTGAGGCGATGCAGCGAAATCTGCGCGTCGGTCAGCGTCGGCTGCTCGCCGCCGCGGCCATAGCCGACCGGTCCGGGCACCGCGCCCGCGCTTTGCGGACCTACCTTCAGCGAGCCGGCATCGTCCAGCCAGGTCAGGCTGCCGCCGCCGGCGCCGATCACATGGATATCCACCATGGGCGTTTTCACCGGGTAGCCGGCCACGCTGCGGCTGGCGCTGAACATGGCCTGGCCGTTGGCGATCAGCGATACGTCGGTGCTGGTGCCTCCCACATCGAAGGTGACCAGGTTGGGATAGCCGATGGCGCGACCCATCATGGCCGCCCCTACCACGCCGGCCGCCGGGCCGGACAGGCAGGTCTTGACCGGAAAGCGGCGCACGGCCTCCACCGACATCAGGCCGCCGTTGGAATGTATGGTGAAGGGCTCCTGGCGTACCCCGGCTTCCTTCACGCGATTCAGGAAGTTCGCCAGATAGCTTTCCATGCGCGGTCCCACCTTGGCGTTGAGGACCGTCGTGGAAAATCGCTCGTACTCGCGGAATTCCGGCAGGACTTCGCTGGACAGGCAGATGTAGGCATCCGGCAGAATCTCCCGCACGATGTCCCGGCTGCGCTGTTCATGCGCCGGATTGCGATAGGAATGCAGATAGCAGATCGCGATGGCGTCCACGCCCTCCGCCTTGAGTTCCCGCGCGGCGCGCCGTACTTCTTCTTCGTCCAGCGGCTCCAGCACGGCGCCGGAGGCCTCCACGCGCTCGCGCACCTCCTTGCGCCAGCGGCGCGGCGCCAGGGGCTCGGGCTTGCGCACGCCGTAATCGAAGTTGTGCGGCCGCGTCTGGCGTCCGATGTCCAGGATGTCGCGAAAGCCCTTCGTGGTGATCAGCGCGCAGCGCGCGCCCTTGCGCTCGATGACCAGGTTGGTGGCCACCGTGGTGCCGTGGCCGATGTGGCGTATTTCCGCGGGGTCCAGGCGGTTTTCGGCGATCAGTTCGGTGACGCCGCGGTGGATCGCCTCCGAAGGATCATCCGGGGTGGAAGGCACTTTGTGGAATACGGTCCGGCCGCTTTCCGCGTGCACCAGCACCAGGTCGGTAAATGTCCCGCCCACGTCGACACCGATTCTGTACATCTTCCCCTCCGCCCTCATGTCCAAAGATGCGGAAATGGTAGGGAAGGGGGCCGGGGCGCGCCAGCCCGGGCGGCTCTATGAGGCTATACAGCGGCGTTTATGGGCGCATGGCCAGGCCGTATGCCGCGGCCTCGCTTTACCTGGAATGAATACCGTCGCGAAGCTGGCGCGGATGGCGGCGGCCAAAGAAGCCGCGAGCGTCGTGTTCCCGGGATTCAGGATGGGTCGACACGTGCCTTTGCCGCCACGCCGGGCACGCCAACGCGGATGTTGTGCGAGTACCGCGTTGGGTCCAGGGTGGCGCGTGCGCGTTCGGTATAGCGGCCGGCGCGCCGGTATGCCGCCACGCTGCCGGCGCCCTCGAGCGCGCCCAGGCGATACAGGTACTCGGGCAGGTAGCCCGATAGCAGCAGCCGGTAATCCATCGGCAGGCCGGGCACGATCCTCTTGGCCAGCTGGTACACGATGGTCGTGCAATTGGCGGTCAGTGTGTTGTAGAAACGCGGCTTTGCCGCCAGGCGGGTAGCCATGTCCACATACGACAGGAACAGGGAGCGGGCGGCGCCCTCGGGCATGCGCACGCGGTACAGATAGCTGTCCTCGCCCCGCACGTTGGTGCGCACGCGCAGGCTGTCTTCTTCGGTGGAAGCCAGTACCGCCAGCTCGTATCGGCGGAAGAAGCCGCCGATCTCGGAAAAAACATCGTCCACCTTGCGGCGGATTTCGACCGAGAACACCACGTACTGCCCACCGTCGAAACCGAACGACACCATGGCGTGGGCGATCGCCGGCCGGCCCCAATACGACAGCACCAGGTCCACCGATCGCAGGCACGACAGTCGATAGACGCGCGTTTCCCAGCGGGCGTCGTAATCGGTCGCCGAACGCCAGGCGAAGTTGCGCACGTTGTGCAGGGTGACGATGTCGCCGTCGACCGCGCCCTGGGTCAGCCGGGCCACCTCGGGCATCCACTGGCGCTCGTTGGAAGGCCGCACACCCAGCCACCACCAGGCCAGCAGGACCAGTAGCGCCGCGCAGAACAGCCAGGCGGGCAGATGATGGCCGCGCGCCAGACCGATCAGCGCGGCGGTAGCGACGGCGAGCCAGCCCAGGGGCAGGAGGACGCGCGCCCAGCCTGCCCGCGACGCCTGGAACCAGAGCGCGAAGGCGCCCCAGATGGCGGACGCCAGTATTGCCGGCACGATCGCGCTTTGCAGGATCATGGGGCCGTCATCCGCGGGACAGGATCGGCCGCGGCGGAGCCGGCTATTGCGCGAGTACCGGGGACCACAGGCATGCGGCTGCGATGCGCCTCATCATTGTCGAGACTCGGTGGTGGGTTGCGGCCGCGCATTGCGTGCGACGGCCTCGCGGTCCTGGCGGCGCCACCCGGCGCGCCGCTGGCCGATCTGCCGGATCGCCGCTTGCGACATCTTCCACCAGCCAAAGGGACGCGGGTCGGCCAGCATGCTCAGTGCGCGGGCATAGTCCAGCGTCAGGCCCGGCGTCCAGGCCATGGTCAGGGCGCGCTTGCGGATCTGCGCCGCCACCCATAGTTCCGGCGTCAGCAGCAGCCGCAGCAGCAGGCCCCAGCCGGCGCGCGCGCCATGCAGTCGGCCGACCACGCCGTCCAGCGCCGCCTCCAGGGCGTTGGACACCGAACTGGAGCAATTGCGATATGTCAGGTTGTAGGTCGTGTTCTCGCGATAGCCGTCCCAGAACGCCTGCAGCTTGGCGGCGTCATAGTTGCGGATGCGTACTTGCACGGTGGATGGGCACCATGCCTTCGATTCGGTGCGGTAGTCGGGCTGGAAGATGCCGGGGACGTTGTTTTCGGCCGTGGCGCGCAGCAGCGTGCCGAACTGCTCAGGGGAATGATCGATTTCCGCGGCCGGATACAGGCTGACGTATACGCCTTCGGGCGACTCCAGCGCCGCATGGCCGGTGGACACCACTCCATTGACGTCGACGGCGGCGATATACCGGTCCACCACGGGGTAGTTCCGCGTCTGCGCCTTGGCCGAGCCGGACGGCGTCCAGACATGCACCGTCAGCGCCCGCTCGGATGCCAGCGGCGGTCCTTCGAACACCGTCCGCGCCGCAGCGTCCTCGCGCGTGGGCATGAACTCCGGGTTCGGGTTGTCGGCAAGGGCGGGGTTGGAGTCCAGGTGGCGGACGCGGCGCGCCAGCGACAACAGCTTGATCCCCGCAAAGGCCAGGAACAGCCCCAGGCAGTACGGCACGGTGCCCACATAGTGGGTGGGATAGGGCTGGAAGAAGAAGATCGCCAGCAGTACTTCGGCCACCCCGGAGGCGAAGACGTAGCGCCAGCGCTCGTAGCGCACCACGTAGGCGGCGGTGCACTGTATCAGGCCGTCCACCAGGAACAGCAGGCCGAACATCATGGATAGCACGAAATGCCCGTGATGGTGGCCGGCCAGGATCAGGGCGCCGGCGGCCAGCACGAACACGCCTTTGACATAGCGCAGCACCCGCTGCCCGCCCACCCCCGACTTGGCGATGGCCAGCGTCGCCAGGCCTTCGATGACGAACAGTACCGCGAAGAAATTGAGGGGGAAATACAGGGCGCCGTCCAGCGCGTCGATGAAAACGACGATGCCCGCCAGCAGGAATATCCAGCCGGCGACGACGAGGGCTTGCGCGCGCTTGCGCAGATAGTCGACACCCAGCAGCAATAGGACGAGATGGCTCATTTTCCCAGGCCTGGCGCGCCAATGCGCGGTGGTTCGATCGGATCGCCGCAGCCGTGCAACGGGCACGGACCAGCCAAAAAAGTAAAGGCCGTGCCGGATCTCGTCAAGAACAAGTTCCGTGCCGGTTCCCGGAAAGTGCCGCTCATCGCGGTTGCGCGCCGCTTTATTCCGGGCGGTCGTGACTGGGCCGGAACGGGGGCGCCAGTCCTATCGCCCGGGAAGCGTCAGTCTCGGTCGTCCGGGTCCTGCGGATAGGGAGCGATCCGATGTGCCCGTCGCCAACAGGCTCGATGACTGCGTGACGGCGGGATCGTCCGTGGCACGGTCGTCGGCGCAGGTGGCCTGACCGCGAAGCGCGTGGGACGCGGGATGGCCGCAGCGCCATAGGGTCGCCTCGATGGCGTCCACGCAATCCGCGACGTGTTTGTCGATCAGGCGCTGCCGCGCCTCGGTCATGCGGCCGCTGATGGAGGCCACGAACACGGCCGCGCTGGGCACGCCGCCGCGGTTGCGCACGGCTCTGCCGAGCGCGACGATGTCGAGCGCCGCGCTGCCCTCGTCCAGCGCGTAACCGCGCCGGCGGGTCTGGGACAGCCGTTCGCGCAATACCTCTTCCGTCAGCTTGTAGCGCCCGAGCTGGGGGGCAATGGCCTGGATCGTGGCATCCGCGTCGCGATCGTTCATCGCGGCCAGGATGGCGAGACCGGCGGCGCCGATGCCCAGCGGATGCCGGTCGCCCACGTTACGCGCCAAGGTCTGGATTTCGAAGTGGCCGGCGATCCGTCTCAGGCAGACGATCTCAAGCCCGCTGCGGCCGCTCAGGAATGCCATGTCCCCCGTCGTCCGGGCCAGCATCCGCAGCGCTGGCTCCGCGGCTTCCTCTACGTTGGTCTCCGGTAGCGCCCCGAGGCCCAGTTCGTGAAGCAGGGGGCCCAGCCTGTACCCCCTTCGGCCGGGATCGCGCGCCAGCATGCGTTCCTGCACCAGGCGCTGCAACAGGCGATGCGCGGTGGATTTATCCAGCGAAGCCATTTCGGCGATATCGACCAGGCGCAAGTTGTGCGATTTGCTGGATGCAACCAGGCGGATCAGCTGGATGGCCCTGCCGACCGTCTGTGACGTCGATGTGGCGTTGGTCACGATTCTCTTCCTCGTCCGTCCGTTAATGGCTTGCGCGCCATCGCCGGTATGCCATTGGACTTTCGTTCTCCGGCAGGGGTTCCTTGATGGACTCAGCCCTCGCGAAGCAGCTTCAGCGCCGTGCGACAGCAGACGCACTGTCGCTCCGTGGCGGTGATGCGGGGGACCGCATCGAGGGTAGCCTGGGGACGGTCGTCGGCCATATCGAAGGGCGCATCCGTGCCGATGCAGATCTGGTCGGCACCGACGAGATCGATAAGATAACGCAGCGCCTGCGGCTCGAAAACAAGGCTGTCGAAATAGATGCGTTTGAGCAGTTCCTTCGGCGAGGACTTGCTGATCCCATGCGTCTCGCTGCGTACCGCGTGTCCGTGCACCAGCCGTCCGATCTGGTACGGAACAAAACCGCCACCGTGCGCCAGTACGATCTTCAGGTCCGGCAGTTCGTCCAGCCGGCCCGAAAACATAAGGTTCGCGATCATGACCGTGGTGTCGAGCGGGTTGCCGATCAGATTGGTGAGGTAAAAGCTTTCGAGGCCGCTCTTGGCGCCGACGTAATAGGGGTGCGCGAACACGAAGACGCCCAGTTCGGAGGCGCGTCGCAGCAAGGGGCGAAAGCGTTCTTCGGATAGCTGCGCGCCCTCGATGGAAGTGCCGATCTCCACCGCCTTGAAGCCGTACTCCCGCACCACGCGTTCCAATTCGGCGACCGCGGCATCGGGATGTTGCATCGGAACGGTTGCCATGCCGCGCAGCCGTTCCGGCTTGTCGCCGACCATGTCGGCGACGCCGTCGTTGACCAGGCCGGCGACCTCGAGCGCCAGGTCGGCGTCGGCCCAGTAATAGAACATCGGCGGCGCCGGCGAGATGACGGAAATATCGACGCCTTTGCGGTCCATGGCCTCGATCTTGGCATCCACCTTATGGAATTCATCGAACAGCGGGTAGACGTAGCCCTGGTCGTGTATGACCTTGCGCGCGGCGCCTTCCCCGGCGATCCGGGCCTGGAACCGGTCGGGGTCGGCCGCCATTGCCGCGACGATGCGGTCGGGAATGACGTGGCTATGGATATCGATCAGCATAAGGATGGCCTTATCCTTCCCAGCCGGCGTTGACGTGCGGGACCGACCATGCGCTGACGGCCATGGGCTCCAGCACCGGTGTGCCCAGGAACGGCGCGGACAGGCAATAGAGGCCCGCATGCGTGGATAGCCAGATCAGTTTGCGGTCCCATTCGATGAAGACGGCTTCCGACGTGCCGCGGCGCCAGCTCATGTAGTCGTCGATATCGCCGTCGCGCGGCGGAACGAAGTAGGCCACCTCTTTCGGTGCGGTCGGATCCGAAATATCGAAGACGCGCAGCCCGGCATTCAGATATGACAGTGCGACGATATCGGGGCGGGATTGTCCCGGGGCGATCCAGTGCTGCATGACGCGCGAGCTGAACCGGCCCCGCGCCATGGCGAAGTCCTTGTAGGGCGCGTCCGGGTGCGGCAGCGGACGGGGGAAGAGGCCGACGATGCGCGGGTTCGCCGGGTCTTTGACGTCCACGACGTAGCTCGTGTGAAACGGCTCGCGGCAGTCGGATTCCAGGGCTTCGGGTATCGCGATAACCAGGTTCTGCAACTGCGGATAGCGCTGCGGGTCGGCGGTCACGGGCACTACATGATGGTAAGGAATCCCGCCGATGGCCTCGAGCGGATGCGTCACCTTGCCATACACCTTGGGGTTGCGGATGTCGGACAGGTCGTGGACATACATGCCGAAATGGCCCCATCCGCCATAGCCGACCGTGCCTCCGTCTTCGACCCTGACGGGTACGATGCATGGCGTGCGGTTGCAGGTCCACGAGCATTGATCGCCGGCAAAGGGATAGGTCGCGCGATAGTAGGCTTCCTCGTCCAGCATCTGGCCCGGCGCCCACCAGCGAGAAACCTCTTTCACATTGGCGGGATCGGACATATCGACGATCATCAGGCCGTTGCTGTAGACGCGTTCCGTGCTTTCCATGCGCAGCTGGTCGTCCCAGCCGCAGGCCAGATAGGCATACCGGCCGCCGTCATAGAAGGGCAGGTGCACCCCGTGGCCGGTTTTCCCGGTTTCGAATTCATTCAGCAGCACCGGCTTCTCGGGGTTGGTGACGTCGTACGTCTTGATGCCGCGAAAGCCGGGATCGCCGATCGCCTTCTTCGCGTATTCCTCGTGATATTTGCCGCGCGGGTACTGCATCGTCCCCGGCGTCAGCGGCATCTGGTGCGCGACGACGCGGATCCATTTCCGCAGCTTGGTGTTGTACACGCAGCTTTGGAACGTGGCGAGGTCCGGTTCGGGAATCACCGTCGCCCGCCTGGGATCCGTGATATCCACCCAACCGCCCTGGAAGGCGATGAGGCGGCGCGAGCCCTTCGCCCACATGCAGGAATGCTCATCCCCGAAGATCGTCAGCTTGATCGACGGGAAAAAGTCGATGACCTCCATATTCGAGATGTACTGGTTGCGGTCGAGATAGTCCAAGGCACCGGCGGGCAGCCGTAGCGGCACCGTGCCGCCTCCGGGCATGACCCCGACGATTTTTCCGGCCTCGTCCGGGGATGCGGTGGACGGCGTGTGCGCGTTGTTTCCTGCCATTGCGGGACTCCTTTGGGTGAAGGGCTGCCTAGGCCTTGAGCCTGTGGGCGCCGAGATCGACATCCGGGGGCGACAGCGCGGCTTTGCGGCGCATCGTTGTCGCGATCAGAATCAGGATCATGGAAAGGATGGCAAAGCCGGATGTCTGCACAATGCCGGCGACTGTCCAGCCCAGAAGTTCCTTCAGTTCCGCCAGCAGGTAGCCCGCGAACGCCGCGGGAATGTAGTAGCTGGCGATGAACAGGCCGGAGCCCTGCGCGGTCTTGGCGGGGCTCATCGATTCGATGATGATGGCGGACAGGTTCGAGTACAGCAGGCTAAGGACCGACACGCCGAAGACACCGGCGGCCAGGGCATGCAGGAAGACCGACCGGTTCAGCTCCGTGAAGGAGATCCCGCCCGCCAGCGCCACGAGCGGAAGCGCCAGGAAAAGCACCTTGTGATAGCCGAGACGATCGCCCAGCCAACCGCTGAGCGGGGCGGCGAAACCACCGATGCCGATGGCGCTCATTACGTAGGCGGCCTGCGCCGGCGTGAAGCCGAGTTCATTGCGCAGGTAGGTCGGGTATAGGCCGGAGAAGCCGTAGACCGCTACGCCGGCGCAGATCGATGCGATGCCCAACGTGACGGACGTCGGGTTCCAGATCGTTTCATTTCCCAGTCGCGCGCCGGCAGTGCCCGCGCCGTTCGCCGCCGCTTCGTTGTCCCGGCTTTCGCTGAACCAGGGCTTGATCCACAGCCAGACAAGTACCATTGCCACCGCGCCCACCAGGCCGAAGACCACGAACGGCTTCTTCCAATCGAACGCGTTCAAGAGCGCGGCGGTGGTCGTGGGGCCCAGGAAGGCGCCGATGCCGTAGGCGAACGACACCGAGCCTGTCACCAGCGCGCGGTTCTTGTGGAAATAGCTGGCGCCGATGGCGATGATCGCCGTCGCCTGCATGGCTTCGCCCAGGCCGGATACGAAGCGGTAGATCAGAAGATCCGGCAGGCCCTGCGCGTAAGCGGTCAGCAGCGTTGCCACGGAAAAGACCAATAGGCCCAATAACACGACCGATTTGCGCGTGCGGATGCTTAGCAGGTAGCCGGTCGGGATCGCGGCCAGGCCCATGCCCAGCGTGAATACGGTCGAAGCGAGGCCGACTTGCGGCAACGACAGATTCATCGCGGTGCGCACTTCGATCGCCAGGACCGAGAACAAGGTCCGGTCAACGGCGTTCAGCACGTAGGACACAAGCAGGATAATGAACATTGCCAGGGCGGCGTGGCGGTTTTGCACGATGGTTTTCCCCTTGGAAGCGGAGCTTCGGCGCGGTGTCCGCGCCGTGGTGAGCCGATCGACTGTCGCGCGCCCGATGACGGGCTTCACGTCGGCGCCCTCAGATCAGTGGATTCATCCCGGTCTTGCGAAGCTCGCGCTCGTCGATGCCGAAAACGTCGGCGAGCCAGTCGATCATCAGTTCCTGCCCGATGGTCGGATTGTCGTGCTGGCAGTGGTCCGCGCCGGTCTCGTCTTCCGTCACGAAACGCAGCGTCACATCGACGCCCTTGGACTGCGCGTAATCGGCGACCTTGCGCGCCGAGGCCACACCCAGGACGTCGTGGCCGCCGTGCACGATCAGATAGGGGCACCGCATATGATCGAGATGGCCTTCGAGCGTGAATGGCCGGGCTTTTTCCAGCGCCTCTTTCATCGAGCCGGCACCGAACACGGTCTTGATGTGATCGGCAAGGCCATGGTCTTCCCCGGCGTTGGCCCACAGTTCCGATATCGACCAGATCGCGCCGTGCGAGATCGCCGCGGCCAGGCGCGGTTCGTAGCAGCCGGCGCGCGCGGCGTAGTACCCACCCAGGGAGGATCCGCAGACGGCGATCCGGGCGGGGTCGATATCCTGGCGTGTCAGCAGATAGTCGATGCACTTGCCGATCGGCACTTCGTAGTCCGGCCGGGTGGGGATCTTGTGGCGGCGCAGCGTGCCGCCCTGGCCGGGGCCGTCGATCATGAGAACGGAAATGCCCCGCTGCAGGGCGCCGTGCGCCTGCATGAACCACATCTCGTCCTTGATCGAGTCCAACCCGCCCATGCAGATCAGGACGGGCTGCCTGCCGTTGTCGAACGGCGCGCGCACGAAATAGGCGTACAGCGACTTGCCGTTTTCGTAGGGAATCTGCAGTACCTCGCCGGCGGGGTTGAGGTTCTCGATGAACTTGCGCGAGCATGCCTCCATGTCGGTGAAGGCGACGAGCCGGCGCGGGTCCGAGTAGTCGAGCCAGAATTCGGTGTGGCGATAGTAATTGGCGGCGCGCAGCCAGCAGTTCATCGCGGTGCGGATGTGTCCCTTGCCGGCCGCCTCGTCACCGCGAGCCTGGTTGAAATCCGCGATGCGTTTCCATTCCCGGTGCCAGCTTTCCCGGTCCCCGGGAATCATGCGGCTGGCGGCGAGGAAGCATTCGGACACCGCGCCGCCGCCCTCCTGGGTTTCGCCCAGGGCGCGGCGGAATTGATAGCTCATCCAGGGGAAGGCCGGCCAGTGATGCCAGCCGTAAGGTTGGTACATGCCATGCGTCACATCCGTGACCTGGTCGATCAGAAGCGCTTCCGCCATGTGCCGGCTCCGGGACTTGGATAGTTTGGGAAGGAGGCTGGCCTGTCCGCATGTGCATGCCTGGACGGCCGTCAGCCATTCGTCTGCTGTGAATGCATCCTAGGCGCGGGCCGAAAAGACGGTCAAACGGGATTCCGGGGTTTTCCCACATAGCAATAATTTCTGGGGAAAACCATAGGCCCGGGGGGGGCGGAGCGCCCGGGCGTGCCGGAAGGCGAACTCCGCGCAACCGCGGCAGTACCGTGGCCTATCAGGCCTTGGAATAGCGGGAGGTGTCTACCGGGGGGTAGTCGGCGGTTGCGCTTCCCGGTACGCCTGTGGCGGCCTGCCCACCAGCTTCTGGAAGTCCCGCGTGAAATGCGCCTGATCGTAATAGCCCAATGCGTGCGCCAGGTCCGCCAGGTCCACGGCGGCGCCATTGGCGAGACGATCGGCGGCTTCATGCAGCCGATAGCGCCGGATCACCCACTTCGGACTGACGCCGACATAGTTGGAAAACAGTTGCTGGAGCGTGCGCATGCCCAGCCCGGTGTGCCCGGCCAATTGCTCGACGCGGTTCAGCAGCGGATTGCCCTCGATCGCTGCCAGGATGCCGCCCAGTTCATCGACCTTGGGATCGCCGGCCGTCGCATGCGGTGCGAGAAATGCCTCCGCCGCCGCGATCATGGTCGCATCGTCCCCGGCGCCCAGCACCTGTCGTTCGGCCGCAACGGCATCCACGCCGAAGACTTCGCTCAGCGGCACGATGCGATCCGTGATCGTATGCAGCGGGCGCTTGAGCAGCGCACGGAATGCGCCTGGGCGAAAGCGCAGGCCAAGCACGCACCCGGCTCCGGTCAAGGTGTAATCGAACGCGCCGCGCATGACGCCGAAGATCGCCGTGCGGCCGGCATCGAAGACCAGGTTGACGCAGGGGTAGGGCAACGTGCGCTGCGTGTAGTCCGGCTTGCCGCGCAGATCCCACTCCACCAGCCAGAAATGGTCCAGGTGCGGGCTCAACGCGGGTGAAGGCAGGTAGCGTTCCAGCCGGAACATGCGGCGCGCGAGGGCGGGGTCGACGACGCCCTTGGGTCGCTCGGCGACCCGGGGAGGAGGCTGGCTCATGCGTGTTTTTCCAATACTGGAAAGGGCCGCCGCACTATAACGGCGGTCCAGCCATTTTATAGACCCGATCCGTTCGTTTCGCCGAGGAGTCCCGTATGCATCCAGAACACATCACGTTTTTCCATTGGCCCCAGAGCCGTTCGGCCGGCACGCGCATGCTGCTGGAGGAGTTGCAGGCCGATTACCAGATCCACCTGCTGGACCTGAAGAAGGGACAGCAGCGCACGCCCGAATTCCTGGCGTTGAACCCCATGGGCAAGGTGCCGGCGGTGCGCCATGGCGACGTGGTCGTCACGGAGCAGGCCGCCGTGTTCATGTACCTGGCCGAGTTGTATCCCGAGCGCGGCCTGTCGCCCGCCATCGGCGACCCCTTGCGTGGGCCTTATCTGCGCTGGATGGTGTTCTACGGTTCATGCTTCGAGCCGGCGATGATCGATAAATCCATGGATCGCGAGCCGGGAGCGGCGTCCAGTTGTCCCTATGGCAGCTACGAGATGGTCGTTCGCCTCATCGAGAGGCAATTGGAGCGCGGTCCCTGGCTGTTGGGAGACCGCTATACGGCGGCCGATGTCCTGTGGGCCAGCGCCCTTGGCTGGATACTCGCATTCAAGCTGATACCGGCGTCAGCGCCGGTACAGGCCTACGTGGAGCGTTTCCGCGCCCGGCCCGCGGTCCAGCGCGCCATGGCGCTCGACGCCGAAATAGCATCCTGAAGCGGCGCGGCCGGGCATTTTTCGCGGCGGTGGTCGAATTGGGCAATATCGGCCGTTGCGGTTGCCTTCAGGCCGCCGCTCGCCGGCACGCCCGCGAAGGATTGCTGTGTTTGCTTGCCAGCCGCCTCACGCGTGCCGCCCAGGCCGCGGTATCGCGGTGTGTTGCAGAAGGGCGGACGTGTCCGGAGATACGTTCCAGCCGGACAGCGGATGGACGGCCGCGGAAACGAAAAAAGGAGCCGGAGCTCCTTTTTGCCTTGCCTGGAACGATGCCCAGGCAACTGAATTCTGGAGCGGGAAACGAGTCTCGAACTCGCGACCTCAACCTTGGCAAGGTTGCGCTCTACCAACTGAGCTATTCCCGCGTTGCCGCACGACGTTGGCATCGGCGCGATTCGCCTGGGCCAAATTTTTACCGCGGCACTAGGCCGCGGTCGTCAGCAGGAACGAGATTATACATGAAACCAAAATGCACGCTTTCGTCCGGCCGGGGCGGGGAGGACGCGGGCCGCTCAGCGTAGCGGCGGTGTCGCTACAAGACGCATCAGGTCCCACCGGCGCGCCTGGGGATGCTCGTCCGTCGCGCTACGCCCGCTTACCTGCTCAGCCTATCGTTACATCCATTCGCGTGAAATCTCTAGGATGAGTACTCGGTCGATGGCGAAGCCGGCGCGCGGCTCGCCGCTCCTGGTCAACTCCTTCCTTCACGCCCATGCCGAAACACGCTTGCACGGCGGCGCATCGCCGTATCCACCGATTTTTCCTGCTCTCATGGTTGGCCCTGTTCGCCGCCTGCGCCCAGGCGGGCACGGTCTGGATGGACAACGGCGACCGCATAACGGGCGACATACTCTCCCTGGACAACGGCATCCTGCTGGTGAATACGCCTTATGGCGGCGATGTGCGCCTGCAGTTCAAGCACGTAAAGACCCTGCAGAGCGACAAAGAGCTGGTCATCCGCGACAAGACGCTGCAGCACGACTATTACGCCAAGCTGGTGCGTGCCGATACCGGCAAGGTCGTGGTTGACGGCGTGGAGCGCAGCCCCGATGGCGAAAACGATGTGAAGACCGATCTGGCCTTGTCGTCGCTGGACAGCATGACCGCGCCCAAACCCCTTTGGGGTGAAACGGCGGTCAAGGGCAAGCTGGACCTTTCCGTGAACCAGAAGACGGCCTCCGTGAATTCCCAGGACTATGCGGCCGACTTTTCCG
Source organism: Bordetella genomosp. 11 (assembly GCF_002261215.1). Taxonomy (NCBI): domain Bacteria; kingdom Pseudomonadati; phylum Pseudomonadota; class Betaproteobacteria; order Burkholderiales; family Alcaligenaceae; genus Bordetella; species Bordetella genomosp. 11. Next base: position 1,396,684 of record NZ_NEVS01000001.1, read on the forward strand.
TGGATGCGCGGCGGGGCCTGTGGCGCAACATCCTGACCGCCGGCTACCACCGCAGCAAGGATGGCGACGACATCGGCGCCGACAACTACGGCGGCGACTACACGCTGGACCGCTTTTTCAGCGCCAAGGCCTTCTGGCAGGGACGTCTGCGCTACAAGCGCGACTTCGTCGAAGACGTCAGCCGACAGACCGCCTACGGCACCGGCCCCGGCTACCAGTTCTGGGACGACGAGCTGGGCGCGTTCTCGCTGTCCGCCCTGGCGGGGCGCATGGAATACGGCTACAGCGACGGCGGCAACGAAGGCTTCTACGCGGCCGGCCTGCGATGGAACTATTCGCGCTACCTGAGCGGCAAGCAGTTCCAGGTGTACACGATGGGCGAGGTCTATCGGGCCCTGGGGGCCGCCGGATTCGGAATGAACGGCGAGGTCGGGCTGCGCTACAACATCAACAAGACGCTGTCCCTGTACGTGAAATACGCGCGCGACCAGGTCAGCGGCACGCGCCAAAGCATGACCGAATCGACTTATGGGACCGGGCTGGGGGTGAGCTGGTAAGCACGCGGCGCATCCGGCCTGCGGCGCCGCGCGCGGCCCTAGACCGACAGGTGCCGCCGCACCTCCGCGTCGCCCATGGCCGCCTGTTCGCCGCGGGCCACGACTTCGCCGCGCGACATGACGACGAAGCGGTCGGCCAGTTCATGGGCGAAGTCGAAGTACTGTTCGCAGAGCAGAATGCCGATGTTGCCGCGTTCGCGCAGCAGGCGGATGACGCGGCCGATGTCCTTGATGATCGATGGCTGGATGCCTTCGGTCGGCTCGTCGAAAATGATCAGGCGCGGTTCGGCCACCAGCGCGCGGGCGATCGCCAGTTGTTGCTGCTGGCCGCCGGACAGGTCGCCGCCGCGGCGCGCCAGCATGGTCTTCAGGACGGGGAACAGTTCGTAGATCTCGTCCTTGATGCGCCGCGCCTTCGATCCCGGAAACGCCGCCATGCCCATCACGATGTTTTCCTCCACGGTCAAACGGGCGAAGATATCGCGTCCCTGCGGCACGTAGGCCATGCCCATCGCCGCGCGCCGGTGCGGCGGCATCCGCGAGATATCCTGGCCGTCGAACAGCACCTTGCCGCTGGCCAGCGGCAGCACGCCCATCAGGCATTTCAGCAGCGTGGTCTTGCCCACGCCGTTGCGTCCGAGCAGCGCCAGGCATTCGCCCTGCTTCACGTCCAGCGAGACGCCGCGCAGCGTGTGGCTGCCGCCGTAATATTGGTTGATGGCTTGTACATCGAGCATGTCAGTTATCCATTGGCGCTACACGCAACCTGAACCGCATAAAACCGGTATCCCAGATAGGGGACGCCGAGGATCCGGCTCCGCCGGTCCTCCAGCGTCGCCCCCTCGAGGGGGAAGCGCGCAGCGCTTGGGGGTGGGGCCTCTCCCCACGCAAGAAACAGGTGCAGCCGACCGGGGACGCCGAGGATCCGGCTCCGCCGGTCCTCTGGCGTCGCCCCCTTGAGGGGGAAGCGCGCAGCGCTTCGGGGGTGGGCCTCTTCGGGGTGGGTTTCATCGGTCAGCGGCCCAGATAGACTTCGATGACGCGCGGATCGGACTGCACGTCCGTCATGGTGCCTTCGGCCAGCACCGAGCCTTCGTGCAGCACGGTGACCTTGCCGCCGCCGGCGATGCGGGTGACGAAGTCCATGTCGTGCTCCACCACCATCAGCGAATGGTGGCCGCGCAGTTCGTTCAGCAGTTCGCCGGTGCGTTCCGTCTCCGCGTCCGTCATGCCTGCCACCGGCTCGTCCAGCAGCAGCAGGCGCGGCTCCTGCATCAGCAGCATGCCGATCTCCAGCCATTGCTTCTGGCCATGCGACAGCAGCCCGGCGGGCCGGTATGCCTGCGCCGACAGCCGGATCAGGGCCAGCGTTTCGGCGATGCGGTCGGCCTGCGCGCTGTCCAGGCGGGCGAACAGCGTGGGCCGTACGCGCTTGTCGGTCTTCATCGCCAGTTCCAGGTTCTCGAACACGGTATGGTTCTCGAATACCGTCGGCCGCTGGAACTTGCGGCCGATGCCGGCATGCGCGATCTGCGCCTCGTTCAAGGCCGTCAGGTCGATGTTCTGGCCGAAGTAGGCGGATCCCGAGGTCGGGCGCGTCTTGCCGGTGATCACGTCCATCATCGTGGTCTTGCCCGCCCCGTTGGGACCGATGATGCAACGCAGCTCGCCCACGCTGATGTCCAGCGTCAGGTTGTTCAACGCCTTGAAGCCGTCGAAGCTGACGGTGATGCCGTCCAGGTAAAGGATGGCGCCGTGGGCGGTATCGACCTCTTTGGGATTGACGCGGCCGTAGCTGGCGGTGCCGCCGGCGCCGTCGTTGTCCATCGTGGCGGCGTCGGCCGCGAGGCCGCGATCCGGTGTTGCAGCGTTCATTCGGTAACCCTCCTGTCGCCGTCGGGCGCCTCGTCGGCGGGGGTCGCGCGTTTCGTCCCGCGGGCCGCCGCCAGTCGCCGCACCAGGCCGACGATGCCTTGCGGCAGGAACAGCGTCACCAGCACGAAGATCAGGCCCAGCGCGTACAGCCAGAACTCGGGAAACACGCTGGTGAACCAGGTCTTCAATCCGTTGACCACGCCGGCGCCCAGAATGGGGCCGATCAGCGTGCCGCGCCCGCCGGTAGCGACCCAGATGACCATCTCGATGGAGTTCTCGGTGGACATTTCGCCCGGGTTGATGATGCCGACCTGCGGCACATAGAGCGCACCCGCGATGCCGCACATGACGGCCGACAGCGTCCACACGAAAAGCTTGAATCCGAGCGGTTCGTAGCCCAGGAAGCGCAGGCGGTTTTCCGAGTCGCGCACGGCGGTCAATACCCGGCCCAGCTTGGATTGCGTGACGGCCCGCGCCACCACCAGGCAACCGGCCAGGACCAGCAGGGTGATCCAGTACAGGCCCGCGCGCGTGCCGGCCGAGGTGATGTCGAAGCCGAGGATGCGCTTGAAATCCGTGAAGCCGTTATTGCCGCCGAAGCCGGTGTCGTTGCGGAAGAACAGCAGCATCGCCGCGAAGGTCAGGGCCTGGGTAATGATGGAGAAGTACACACCCTTGATACGGGAGCGGAAGGCGAAGTAGCCGAACACGAAGGCCAACACGCCGGGTACCAGCACCACCAGCAGCGCCGCATACCAGAAATGCTCGGTGAAGGACCAATACCAGGGATAGGACTTCCAGTTCAGGAACACCATGAAGTCGGGCAGGTCGCTCTTGTATACGCCGTCGTGGCCGATGGCGCGCATCAGGTACATGCCGTGCGCATAGCCGCCCAGCGCGAAGAACAGGCCGTGGCCCAGCGACAGGATGCCCGCGTAGCCCCAGACCAGGTCCAGGGCCAGGGCCGCCAGCGCATAGCACATGAATTTGCCCAGCAGCGCCACCACATAGGAGGACATGTGCAGCGGGCTGCCCGGCGGAAAGGCCAGGTTCAGCAGGGGCGGCAGGGCCAGGATCAGCGCGGCCAGCGCCAGGGCCAGCCAGGCGCGACGGGAATACAGGGGAGGCCGCGCCATCGCGGCCAGGTCCATGGAAGGCGACATCTTCATTCGACGCTCCGACCGCGCGGGGCGAACAGGCCCTGCGGGCGTTTTTGCACGAACAGCACGATCAGTACCAGGATGGCGATCTTGGCCAGTACGGCGCCCGCGTAGGGCTCCATGATCTTGTTCAGTCCGCCCAGGCCCAGGGCGGCGATGACGGTGCCGGCGAGCTGGCCGACGCCGCCCAGCACGACGACCATGAAGGAATCGACGATGTAGCCGCGGCCCAGGTCGGGTCCCACATTGCCCAGCTGGGACAGGGCGACGCCCGCCAATCCGGCAATGCCCGAGCCCAGGCCGAAGGCCAGCATATCGATGCGGCCGGTGGGCACCCCGACGCAGTCGGCCATGCGGCGGTTCTGCGTGATGGCGCGCACGAACAGGCCCAGCCGGGTGTGGTTCAGCAGCAGCCACACGAAGAAGAGAACCAGCAGCGAGAACACGACAATGACCAGGCGGTTGTAGGTCAGCACCAGCCCGCCCATGACGGTGACGCCGCCGCTCATCCAGCCGGGATTGCTGACCTCGACGTTCTGCGCGCCGAACAGCGAACGCACCAGCTGCATCAGGATCAGGCTGATGCCCCAGGTCGCCAGCAGCGTTTCCAGGGGGCGGCCATATAGCCAGCGGATGACCGTGCGTTCCAGCGCCATGCCCACCAGCGCCGTCACGACAAAGGCGACGGGCAGGGCGGCGATCACGTACCAATCCAGCCAGGCGGGCGCCCAGGCGCGGAAGGCGGCCTGCACGGCAAAGGTGGCGTAGGCGCCGATCATCAGCAGTTCGCCGTGGGCCATGTTGATGACGCCCATCAGGCCGAAGGTAATGGCCAGGCCCAGCGCGGCCAGCAACAGCACGCTGCCCAGGCTGATGCCGTAGAAAAGATTGCCGGCCCATTCGATGGCGGCAAGGTGGCGGTCGATGGCGCGCAGGGCGGCCGCGGCCGCATCGCGCACGCCGGCGTCCGGTTCCGCGTAGTTGCCTTGCGCGTCGCGTCCGGCCATCGCGGTCAGCACCGGAATGAAACCGGTGTTCAGGCTGCGTCCCAGGATCTCGACGGCGTGGCGCCGCACGTTGGCGTCCGGACTTTTCAATTCGAGATTGGCCTGCGCGATCTCCAGCGCGCTACGCACCTGCGGGTCCTTCTCCTTGTCCAACGCGGCAACGATCAGCGGCAGGACGGCGGCCTGCGACGTTTGCTGCAGGCGCTGGGCGGCGGCCAGGCGCTGCGCGGGATCGGCGGCGTGCAGGCGCGATTCCGCCAGCGCCCCATCGATCGCGCGACGCAGGCGGTTATTGATCATGACGGAGCCCGCATCCGCCGGCATGGGCTGGCTCTGCCCGGTAGCCGGGTCGAGCGCGCCCTTGCCGGTGTCGATCAGCACGCGGCCGTCGGCGGTGGCGTAGAGCCGGTCCGAGCCCATCGCCGCCAGGACATCGGCGGCGGCGGGGTCGGTGGATTGGCCCAGTTGGCGGATCGCCTGAACCTTGGCGTCGGTGTCGTCGCCGGCCAGCGGCGCGAGCAGCGAGGCATCGAGCCCCGCGCCCAGCGCCGCCGCCATGGGCATGGCCAGCAGGCATGCGGCCAGCAGGCGGCGAAGAATGGTTGCGATGAGCGCGATGCGCATGACGATGCGGTTCCTTACAGACCTTGTTTGCCTTCGTTGCCGGGGATGTAGGGGCTCCACGGTTGCGCGCGGATCGGTCCCTTGCTTTTCCAGACCACGTTGAACTGGCCGTCGGCGCGGATTTCGCCGATGTACACGGGCTTGTGCAGGTGATGGTTGGTCTTGTCCATCTCGATGGTGTAGCCGTCCGGCGCGTTGAACTTCTGGCCGCCCACGGCCGCGATGACCTTTGCCACATCGGTGGTCTTGGCCTGTTCGACCGCCTGCTTCCACATATGGATGCCGATGTAGGTGGCTTCCATCGGGTCGTTGGTGACGACCGTGTCGGCATTGGGCAGGTTCTTCGCCTTGGCGTAGGCCTTCCACTTCTTGATGAACTCGGCGTTGACCGGATTCTTGATGGATTCGAAGTAGTTCCAGGCGGCCAGGTGGCCGACCAGCGGCTTGGTATCGACGCCGCGCAGTTCCTCTTCTCCGACCGAGAACGCCACGACCGGCACGTCGGTCGCCTTCAGTCCCGCGTTGCCCAATTCCTTATAGAAAGGCACGTTCGAATCGCCGTTGATCGTGGAGATAACCGCGGTCTTGCCGCCGGTGGCGAACTTCTTGATATTGGCGACGATGGTCTGGTAGTCCGAGTGGCCGAAGGGCGTGTAGACCTCCTGGATAGCGTCGTCCTTGATGCCTTTGGAATGCAGGAAGGCGCGCAGGATTTTGTTGGTGGTGCGCGGATAAACGTAGTCGGTACCGAGCAGCACGAAGCGCTTGGCGCCGCCGCCGTCTTCGCTCATCAGGTACTCCACCGCGGGAATGGCCTGCTGGTTGGGCGCCGCGCCGGTGTAGAAAACATTGTGTTCGAGCTCTTCGCCTTCGTACTGGACGGGATAGAACAGCAGGCCGTTCAGCTCCTTGAAAACCGGCAGGACGGACTTGCGCGATACGGAAGTCCAGCAGCCGAACACCACGGCGACTTTTTCCTGCGACAGCAGCTGGCGCGCCTTTTCGGCGAAGAGCGGCCAGTTCGAGGCGGGGTCGACCACGACGGGCTCGAGCTTCTTGCCCATCACGCCGCCGGCCGCGTTGATCTCTTCGATCGTCATCAGGGCGACGTCTTTCAGCGAGGTCTCCGAAATCGCCATCGTGCCGGACAGCGAATGGAGGATGCCGACCTTGATGGTGTCTTCGGCGGCCAGGGCCTCCGGCAGCCATCCCGTCATTGCCATCACACTGGCGGCCGTCAATTGTTTGAGTACGTGTCTGCGGTTCATGTTGTCGGGATCCTTAACGATGAGCCGGCTGGCGCCGGCGGGAGTGCATGGCAAGGCTTCGTGCAGCGGCCACATGCGCATCGGAGCGATGACGCAGGTGCATCCTGGCCAAAAGCAAAACCTGTGCCAATTTGTGATCGCGGGTGGCGGATCTCCGCCGTCCGCGAACGCGGCGTGGCCGTCATCAACCGGTCCGGGTGGCGCCGGTCCTCGCGGGCCGTGCCGCCGAAGGGGCGGCACCATGTCGAAGCGGGCCCCGACGCCTGGAAGCACGCCGATGGTGCGTAGATGCATTAATCTGGTGCGTATCGCCCATAAGGGGGATACCCGCAGGGGTCGCCGGGGCGTGCAAAGAGCCGGGGTGGTGCAATACAGTTCTGGGGCAAGCCAAACAGGGGCATCCCGCCAGCCAGCGCCAGGCTCGCTACGGGAATGCCGCAAACCGGGACCGCCCGCCTTGCCGGGCGGCGTCAGGAGAAACCGATGCCCTACGCCTATGACCTGAAGGACCTGCGCCTTTTCAAGGCCGTGGCCAAGGCCCGCAATCTGGCCGCGGGCGCGGCGACGCTGAATATGACGGCGTCATTGGCTAGCTATCGCTTGAAAAGCCTCGAATACACCGCGGGCTGCCCTTTGTTCGTGCGGGGCCCGCGCGGAATGACCCTGACGCCGGCCGGCGAGGCCATGGCAAAACATGTGGACGTGCTGTTCACGAACCTGCATGCCATGCACGAAGAAGTGGGCGCGCACGCCCAGGAGTTGCACGGCAAGGTAAGGCTGCTGGCCAATAGCAGCGCCTTGCATGGTTTCATCATCCCCAGCGTGGCGCGATTCCTCGCGGCCAATTCGCGCGTCGATGTCGAGATCCAGGAGATGGCCAGCGAAGACATCGCCGGCTATATCCGGGAAGGCGAAGCCGATATCGGCGTATTCGCGGGGCAGGTCGACGACCCGGACCTGGTGTGCGAGCTATATGCCATGGACAGGCTGGTATGCGTCACGCCACCGGCGCATCCGCTGGTGCAGCGTTCGCGGGCGAGCCTGAAAGATATCCTGGACAACGATTTCGTTTGCCGCGACCTCGCCAGCAGCAATACGCAGTTCCTGTTGGAGCGTGCGGTCGAAATCGGCAAGCCCGTGAAGGCGCGCGTGTATGCGCACGATTTCGCGGCGGTGATGCATTTGGTGTCGGCCGGCGTGGGCGTGGCCCTGGTGCCGATGAGCGTGGCGGAGCCTGCCTTGCGCGACGGGCGCGTCGGCGCGGTAAGCCTGCTCGATCATTGGGCGTTCCGCGAGCTGCACCTGGTCATGAAGCGCGTGCCGGCACAGGCCGAGCTGGTTCACCAGTTCGCCACGATACTGATGCACGATCCGCTGGTGGTGACGACACGCTCGTCCACGCATTGGGCCTGAAGCCTTTCGCCGCCACGGATCCAGGTATGGATGAATAGGCAGACCGGCGTTCTAAACAAACATATAATTGTGTTTTTTCGGCAATTTACTAAAATGTAAATATGCCAAAGCGATCTGCCGCTCTTAATTCCATGCCGCCCGGCGTGCTGGCGGACCTGCGCTTGCTCGGTGAGAATCTCTCTATAGCCCGTAAACGCCGTCGCGAGCCATTAAAGTCCTGGGCCCAGCGCATCGGCGTTTCCGAGCCTACGCTCATGCGCATGGAGAAGGGCGATCCGAGCGTTTCCATGGGTGTTTACGCCACGGCATTGTGGCTCGTCGGCCGATCCGACGCGCTGGTCGAGCTCGCGGCGCCCGAATACGATCGAGGCGCCCTGGAGGATGCGGTACGCGCAGCCAAGGCCCGGTCCATACGCAAACGGCCAGTGCTGTACGAGGTCGCACGACAATCCGATCACGACGAAGGCGCCGAACCATGATCGAGTTCGATATCAAGGATTACCAGGCCGGGGACGCGCTCTACTTGTGGTGGCTTGCAAACCCCGAGGCGCCGCGCCTGATCGGTGAGTTGCATATCGTGCGCGCCTTGAAGGGCGTCTCGCTGACCTACGCTCCAGCCTGGCTGAAGTCGGGTTTTCCTCTTAGCGAAGACCTGCCCCTGATTGCCGCCGAACTTTCTCCCAGGGAAAAGGAAACTGCCGCGGGTGCGGTCGACGATGCCCGCCCCGATCGCTGGGGCGAGCGCCTTATCCGCTTTTTGGACAAGCCACCCCGTCTTTCGGTGCTGGACTTTCTGTTCTACGCGGGCGATGAGCGCTTCGGTGCGCTGGGCGTGTCCGTTTCCGCGGACCAATACATCGCACGATCCACCGGCCCATTGCCGAGGCTCGCGGACGCCGCCGAGATGGAGCAACTGGTGCGCCAGGTCATGAACGGCGAACCGGTGGATGAGCAGAAGCGCCGCCTGATCACGCCCGGTACCACCTTGGGCGGCGCGCGTCCGAAGGCGCTGTTGAACCTGCAGGGTCATCAATGGGTATTGAAATTCAACGAGCCCGGCGAACTCAATGATATGTCGCTGGTGGAGCACGCCACGATGACGCTTGCCGTACACGCCGCCATTCATGTTGCGCCTACGCAAGCGGTGAAGGTGCGCCACGGGCACGCAGTCGCCGTGAAGCGTTTCGATCGGGAAAACGGCACGCGCAGGCACGCCCTGTCGGCCAACGTAGCGCTGAAGGCAGCCAGGCAGGAACTGGGGTATCCGGAACTCGCCCAACTGCTGCGCAGGCGCGGGGTTACCGCGGGCAATCGGAACGTGGCGCAGATGCAAGAGATTTTCCGGCGTATGGTGTTCAACATCCTGATGGACAACACAGACGATCATGAGAAAAACCATGTGCTGTTGATGACCCCGAGTGGCGAATACGAACTCTCTCCCGCTTTCGACGTTCTGCCGTCCGGACAGGCCCTCGGCTTCCAGCAGATGCGAGTCGGCGCGGCCGCGGGCGACTCGACGCTCGATAACGCTTTATCCGAGTGCGAACTGTTCGGCCTCGACAAAGACGAGGCCAGGAAGCAGGTTCGTCGGGTTTGCAAAGTCATTTCCGGATGGAAGCAGCACTTCGCACACGCCCACGTGAGCGCCGCCGACATCGAGTCATTGGCCGCCCAGATCGATCGGCCATTTCTTTTGGATCAGCGCAGGGCATTTGCCTGACCATCCTCCACGCAGCCGCGTCCGGCGGGTCTCTTGCCGTATTGCATGGCCGAGCTTGTCCGATAGGGCAGACAAGATCGGCCATGCGGGGTCCGGTTCAAAGCCATCCGTGGATCGACGTGCTGTGTTACGTTTGCACGCGGAGGCTGGCACAGCCGGCCGCGCCTGGTGAGCTGACGCGATCGCGCCGGCCCCGCGAGGCGATACAAGACGAGGAGACCAGGATGAAAAAACAGTCCGTCGGAGTCATCGGCCTGGGCGCGATGGGCGCGGGCATGGCGCGTTCGCTGCGCCGCGCGGGCCATGACGTGCAGGTGCACGATGTGCGTCCCGACGTGGCGGCGGCTTTCGCCCGCGAAGGCGGCCGGGCGCACGATAGTCCGGCCGCGCTGGCGCGCCACTGCGAGGTCGTGATTTCAGTGGTCGTGAACGCGGCGCAAACCGAATCGGTGCTGTTCGGCGAACAGGGCTGCGCCGCTGCCCTGGCGGCCGGCTCGGTATTCGTCATGTGTTCGACCGTGGATCCGAACTGGTCGGCGGCGCTGGAAACGCGCCTGGAGGACCTGGGCCTGCTGTACGTCGATGCGCCGATTTCCGGAGGGGCGGCCCGCGCGGCCAGCGGCGAGATCACCATGATGACCGCGGCGCGGCCGCAGGCCTATGCCAAGTGCGAGCACCTGTTCGACGCCATGGCCGCGCGCGTATACAAACTGGGGGATCGCGCCGGCGCGGGCAGCAAGGTGAAGATCATCAACCAGCTGCTTGCCGGCGTGCATATCGCCGCGGCCGCCGAGGCCATGGCGTTGGGCCTGCGCGAAGGCGTGGATCCCGAAGCGCTGTATGAAGTCATCACGAATAGCGCCGGCAACAGCTGGATGTTCGAGAACCGCATGGCCCATGTCCTGGCGGCGGACTACACACCGCTGTCGTCGGTGGACATTTTCGTCAAGGACCTGGGCCTGGTGCTGGATATGGCGCGCGCCAGCAAGTTTCCCTTGCCGCTGTCCGCGACGGCCCATCAGATGTTCATGCAGGCATCGAGCGCCGGCCATGCGGCGGAAGACGACAGCGCCGTGATCAAGATATTCCCCGGCATCCAGCTGCCCGGAGCGCGGCCATGATCCGCCTGGGCTGCATCGCCGACGATTTCACCGGCGCCACCGATCTGGCCAATAACCTGGTGCGCGCCGGCATGCGCACGGTGCAGACCTTCGGCGTACCGGAGGGCGCGCCCGCGATGGAAGGCATGGAGGCCGTCGTGGTGGCGCTGAAGTCCCGCACCACGCCGCCCGAAGACGCCGTCGCGCAGTCGCTGCGCGCGCTCGAATGGCTGCGCGCGCAGGGTGCCGGGCAGATCTATTTCAAGTACTGCTCCACCTTCGACAGTACGCCGCGCGGCAACATCGGCCCGGTGGCCGAGGCGCTGATGGCCGCGCTGGGCGTCGATTTCACCATCGCCACCCCGGCGTTTCCCGATAACCAACGCACCGTCTTCAAGGGGTATTTGTTCGTCGGCGACGCGCTGTTGAGCGAAAGCGGCATGCGCGACCATCCCCTGACGCCCATGACCGATGCCAATCTGGTGCGCGTGCTGCAGGCGCAAAGCAGCCGCCCGGTGGGACTGATCGATTACCGCGCGGTGGCCGCGGGCGTATCCGCCATCCGCGCGCGTATCGATGACCTGCGCCGGGACGGCACCGGGCTGGCCATCGTCGACGCCATCTCCAATGACGATCTGCTGCGCCTGGGGGAAGCCGTCCGCGACCTGCCGCTGGTAACCGGCGGGTCCGGGCTGGCGATCGGCTTGCCCGCGAATTTCGGCCTGCGGCCATCGCCCATGGCCGCGCGCCTGCCGCCGCCGGTGGGCGCGCGGGCCATCGTCTCGGGCAGTTGCTCGCAGGCCACGTTGCGCCAGGTCCGCCACTATATCGACGCTGGCGGCGCGGCCCTGGCGATCGATCCCGCGCGCCTGCTCCAGGGCGCGAACCCGGCCATGGACGAAGTGGAACGGGCCCTGGCGTGGGCCCGTCCGCGCGTGGCGCGCGAGCCCGTGCTGATCTATTCATCGGCCCCGCCGGACGCGGTGCGGCAAGTGCAGGCAAGCCTGGGTGCCGACCGCGCCGGTGCCCTGGTCGAAGAGGCCCTGGCGCGTATCGCGCGCGGCCTGGTCCAGGCGGGCGTGCGGCAGATAGTCGTGGCGGGTGGCGAGACATCGGGTGCCTGCGTGCAGGCGTTGGGACTGACGCAATTGCAGATCGGCGCGCAGATCGATCCGGGAGTGCCGTGGTGCCATGCGCGGGGTACCGATGCCTACGTGCCGGCGCTGCATGTGGCGCTGAAGTCCGGCAACTTCGGCGCCGACGATTTCTTCATCCGCGCTTTTTCGTTGTTGGAGGCCGGATAAGGCGATCGCGTGGGCCCTGCCAGCGCCCGCGGGCGCCGATGGCGGGTGATAAGATCGTCCCGCCCCAGTGCGCCCCATGCGGATGGATGCCGGCCGGCGCCATGGAGACCCAATGGACACCGATCTGAAAACGCTGCGCGAGGAAATCTGCCGCATCGGCCGCAGCCTGTACGCGCGCGGCTATGTGCATGGCACCACGGGCAATATCAGCGCGCGCGTTCCCGCGCAGGCGGGCGGCGGATTCCTGATCACGCCCACCGACGCCAGCCTTGGCAACCTGGATCCGGCCCGGCTCGCCTGGGTGGGAGACGATGGCGTCCAGCGCGCCGGCGACCGCGCCAGTAAAACCCTGGCGCTGCACCGCCGTATCTACCAGGCGGCACCCCACGCGGGCTGCGTGCTGCACACGCATTCGCGCCATCTGGTGGCGTTGACCTTGCGGGGCGTATGGCGCGACGACGATATCCTGCCGCCGCTGACGCCGTACCAGGTGATGAAGGTCGGGCACGTGCCGCTGGTGCCCTATTTCCGTCCCGGCGATCCCGCGGTGGCGGATATCGTCGCCGACTTGGTCGCCCGGCATGCGGACGAGGGCCGCCAACTGCGCGCCGTGATGTGCGATCGCCTCGGCCCGCAGGTCTGGCATGAAACACCGGCCGGCGCGATGGCTGTACTGGAAGAACTCGAAGAAACCGCCAGTCTATGGCTGTTGGGCGATTGCCGCGCCCAGCCGCTGGACGAATCCCACATCGAAGAACTGCGCCGGAATTTCGCGGCGCAATGGTAAGGAGACACGATGATCAAGTTCGCGGCGAATCTAAGCATGCTCTACACCGAACACGGTTTCCTGGATCGTTTCCAGGCCGCCGCCGAGGATGGTTTCAAAGGCGTGGAGTTCCTGTTTCCCTATGCCTGGCCGGCCCGGGATCTGGCCGCGCGCCTGGCCGCGCACGGATTGACCCAGGCGCTGTTCAACGCCCCGCCGGGCCGCGAGGATGCCGGCGAACGCGGGCTGGCGTGCCTGGCGGGGCGCGAAGCGGAATTCCGCGACGGCATCGGTCGGGCGCTGGACTATGCGCAGGCGCTATCCTGCCCGCGCGTGCATGTCATGGCCGGACTGGCGCCCCAGGGCGTGGATCGCGCCCGCTTGCGCGATACGTACGTGCGCAACCTGGCATGGGCGGCGGAAGCTGCCGCGCAGGCGGGCCGCGACGTCGTGATCGAGCCCATCAATACGCGGGACATTCCGGGCTACTTCCTGAATCGCCAGGCCGACGCGCATGCGGTGGTCGAAGAGATCGGCGCGGCCAACCTGAAGGTGCAGATGGATCTCTATCACTGCCAGATCGTCGAAGGCGATCTGGAGATGCGCATCCGCCAGTATGTTCCGACAGGCCGGGTGGGGCATATCCAGATTGCGGGCGTGCCGGCCCGGCACGAGCCGGATGCGGGCGAGGTCAACTTCCCGCATTTGTTCCGTGTCCTGGACGAAGTCGGTTACGACGGCTGGATAGGCTGCGAATACCGGCCTGCCGCCGGCACCCGGGAGGGGCTGGGCTGGTTGCGCGATGTCCGGGCTGCCGGGCTGGGGAGCTGACGCCATGGCGACCGACAACGGGATGAAAATACTGATCACCGGCGGCGCCGGTTTCCTCGGCACGCAACTGGCGCGCGCCTTATTGAAGCAAGGGCATTTCCGCGGGCGGCCCATCGCCAGCCTGACGTTGGCCGATCGCGTCGCGCCGGCGCACCCGGATGTCGCCACGGACGCGCGCGTCACGGTGGACATCGGCGATCTGCTGGAACGCATGCCCCCCTTGCTGGCGGCCGGGCACGACGCGGTGTTTCATCTCGCGTCGGCGGTGTCCGCCGAATGCGAGGCGGATTTCGATCTCGGGCTGCGATCCAACCTGGATACGACGCGCGCATTGCTGGACGGCCTGCGGGCGCAGGCGCTGCGCTCGGGGCGGCCGCCCGTGCTGTTTTTTTCGAGCTCGGTCGCGGTGTTCGGCGCGGATCCCGGCATTCCCCTGCCGGCGGTGATCCGCGACGATACCCTGCCCACGCCGCAGTCCAGCTATGGCACGCAGAAGTTCATCTGCGAACAATTGATCGCGGAATACACCCGCAAGGGCTATGTCGACGGCCGCGTGGCGCGCCTGATGACGGTGTCCGTGCGGCCCGGACGCCCCAACGGCGCGGCGTCCAGTTTCCTGTCCGGGATTATCCGCGAACCTTTGGCGGGCATTCCGACGGTATGTCCGGTCGGCCTGGCCACAGAGGTCGCGCTGGCTTCGCCCGCCAATACCGTGGCGGGCATCCTGGCCGTCGCGCAGGCGGACCGTGAAGCCCTGGGTGGCCGTACGGCGATCAATCTTCCCGCATTGACGGTGAGCGTGCGCCAGATGCTCGATGCCCTGCGGGCCGTGGCCGGGGAGCAAACCGCCGGCCTGGTGACACCGGCACCCGATGCCGCCATCGCCCGCATCGTGGGCGGATGGCCGGCGCGCTTCGAAAGCCCGCGCGCGGCGGCGCTGGGCCTGAAGCCCGATGTCTCTTATCGCGCCGTGATCGAACAGTACATTGCGGAAAACGAATCGGGGCGGGCCTCGACCCCTTCCTGAACATTCCAACCGGCCTACCGCGCCGGCGCCCGTCGCCCGGTATCCGCGCGATCGCGCCGCCGCGGCTTGCGCATGGCCAGGAAGACGATAACGGCGCAGCCCATTGCGGTGCCCGCCGCCAGCAGGAACGCGCGCGAGAACCCCTGTGCGTATGCGCCATGCGCGATCGCCCACAGGATGCGCGACATGGTGGGCGGATAGGCCGCGATAGCGCTCTGGATATCCCCGGCCACGATGCGGCCGATGAAGGCTTCGTCCACGCGGATGCCGGAAGCGGTCATGCCCGCCCGTATGGCCGCGCCGGCATTGCTGGCCAGAACGGCGCCCAGTGCCGAGAAACCGAGCAGGATGCCCGAAAAGCGCGCGGTGGTACTGATGCCGGATGCCATCCCGGCGCGGTCTGGCGGCACGGTTCCCATGATGGCTTTCTGCGTTTCGCCATTGAGCAAGCCTCCCCCGGTACCCAGCAAGGCCATGCCGATGACGACCGCGGCCGGCCCAGCCCGATGCGCGGCGTAGGCCATGACGATATTCCCCAGGGCAACGACGGCCAGGCCCAGCGCCAGGATGCCGGGTCCGCCCAGCCATGGAGACAGGCGCCGCCCGACCTGGGGGAAGACCAGCATGGCCAGGGCAAAGGGCAGCATGCCGACGCCCGCCGCCAACGCGCTTTGCCCGCGCGAGTTCTGCAGGAACAGCGGCAGCACCGATGCCATGACTTGCGCCGAGGCGGCGTAGGCGAACATGGCGAGGACCGCGCCCACGAAAGGCAGGGACGCGAACAGGTCCAGATCCAGCATGGGGTGCGGCCGCAGCCGTTCGGCAAGGCAAAATGCGCCGAACAGCGCCACCCCGGCGGCAACGCGCCCCAGCACCGCGCCGCTGGTCCAGCCTGACCCGGGGCCGAGTATCAAGGCCCAGGTCACGGCGAACATGGCCGCGGCGAAGAGCGCGATCCCCGGAAAATCAAGGGGGCGCGGTGTTGGATCGCGCGATTCGTCCACCCGGCGCAGCACCGCGATCCCCAGGGCCGCGCAGATCGGCACGTTGGCATGGAAGGCCCAGCGCCATCCCAGCGCGCTGTTGACGATGCCGCCCAACAGTGGTGACAGGACCATGGTCAAGCCCATGATGCCCCCCCAGAGCGCCCACGCGCGTCCACGCGCGCCTTCGTCATGGAACGCATGGCCGACGATCGCCAGCGCCGGCGCCAGCAGGAAAGCCGACCCCGCGCCTTGCGCCGCGCGGGCGGCGTAGAGCACGGGCGCCGACGGCGCCAGTCCGCAGCCCAGGGAAGTCAGCGCGAACAGCGCGATGCCGTACAGGAACACCCGCTTGCGTCCGAAGCGGTCGGCGATCGTTCCGGCCGGCAGCAGCAAGGACGCGAAACACAGCACATAGGCGCTGATGACCCATTCGACCTGGGCGAAAGACGCCCCCAGGTCCCGCGCAATGGTCGGCAGGACGATACCCACGACGTTGGTGTCCAGCACCGTCATCGCGCAACCGAGCGAGGCGATCAGCAGTACGGCTGTTCCGCCGCGGGCGGGCCGGGCCTCCATTACGGTTTCCATGAGCGGCCTCCGCGTCCACGCGGCGCCGGCGGATCGGCCGGCTTCATCTCAACGCCGCCACGCCAGCCCGCGCGATTTCTTCATCGTGCTGCGGCGTATCCGCCGATACGCCGATGGCGCCCACGGTTTGTCCATCGACCACGATCGGCAGGCCACCGCGCATAAGCACGAAGCCGCGTGCCGTGATCGCGGCGGGGCGTTGCCCGTTGACCGCATCTTCCAGCGCGCCGGTCGCGCGGCGGAATAGGGCAGCGGTTCTTGCCTTGCCCGGCGCCAGTTCGACGCCGGCCGGCACGGCGGCGCCGTCCATGCGGATCAACAGGATCGGCAAGCCGGCGCTGTCGGCCACCGCAATGACGCCGGGCCAGCCGGAGGTCCTGGCTTTTTCCTCGGCGGCCTGGGCCACTTGCCGCGCGGCCGCCAGTGTCAGGACGGGCTGTGTCGCCAGCTCTACCGCGTTCGCCGTCCGCGCGCCCATGGGCCACGCCAGCGCCCCCAGCAGGAGGGCGCAACCGAATTTGTACATGGGAACTCCTTATCATCCGTCACGGCGCATGCCGTGACTCCTCCATGCCATTGCATCATCGGGCGGTAATTGAGTTCAATAGAGCAGTACGGCAAAATAATTCAGAAAAATCGAATACTGGAGCTTCCTTGGAACTGCGCCACCTCCGTGCCTTCGTCGTTGCCGCGCGCGAATTGCATTTCGCGCGCGCGGCGGAAATGCTGGGCGTGTCCTCGTCCACGCTGACGCTGCAAGTCCAGGAACTGGAACGGGCGCTGCAGGCCCGCCTATTCAACCGGACCAAACGCTCGGTCGCGCTGACCCCGGCGGGCGAGGCTTTTCTGGCGGAAACAGTCGCCGTCCTCGAGCGCTACGACCGCGCCGTGAACGTCGGCCGGCGCGCCGGCCGCGGCCAGGTGGGGCGGGTCGAATTGGGGCACGTGGGCTCGGCCGCCTTTACCGGCGTGCTGCAGGATCAGATGCGCCGCTTTCGCGCGGCCTGGCCCGACGTCATGCTCAATGCCAGCGAGCTGCCCATGGACCAACTGCCGGGGCGCCTGGAGGCCGGAACCGTCGACATCGGGTTCGTTCGGCTGCCCGTGTCGCTACCAGCGGCAATCGCCAGTCATGTGCTCGTCAGGGATGACTTTTGCCTGGCATTGCCGTCCGGTCACCGGCTGGCCGGCGACGGGCGCCCGGGCGGTGACCCGATCCGCGCGCGCGACCTGGCGAAGGAAGCATTCATTGTCCCGGAGCAGGACCTCGGCTTGCGCGAAGTCGCCCGGCGGGGCCGCTTCGCGCCGCGCATCGCCGCGGTGCCGGGTTCTTTGCTGTCCGTCCTGACCCACGTATCGCTGGGAGCGGGCGTGGCGATCCTGCCCAGCGTAGTCAAGCGCGTCATCGCCTTGCCGGATGTGGTGTTCCGGCAGGTCGCCGGGCCCGGCATCCCGTCCTCCATCGCCGCGCTGTACCGGCGCCACGAGCGTTCCCCCGCCGTGCGGCATTTCATCGAACAGATCCGGAACACCGAGCCACTGCTGATCGATTAAGTGCTGGGGTGGCCCCGCATCGGAATTACCCGCGCCGCGCCGGAATCGTCAGCGCCGCGACCACGCCCAGCGCATGTATCGCGCAGAATACGGCGAATGTGCTGGAAAACGCCGAGCCCTGCGAGGCGGGGTGTGTCTCCAGGCTGGCGTGCAGCCAGATTGCCAGGCAGGTCGTGGCGACGGGACCGCCCAGCCGCTGCACGATATTCAGCGCCGTCGTGGCGACCGGCAGCTCCTCTTTGGGGATGCCGGCATAGGCGGACGATATCGAAGGGATATTGATCGACCCCAATCCCACGCCGCGGACCCAAAGCAGCAGGCAAATCACGATGTCCGGCAGGTCGTAGACGCTGACCAGCACAAAGGGCAGGGTGCCCGCCAGCCCGATCAGCGCGCCGGCCGTGGACACGCGGCGCGAGCCGAAGCGATCCGTCAGGCGGCCCATCCAGGGAAAGGCGCATAGCAGGCCGACGCCCATCGCGGCCAGCAGGATACCGGCGCGCGAGGGGCTGTAGCCGCGCGCGGCGATCAGGTATAGGGGGAACAGCAACTGCCCGCCGTAGGTCATGCAGTTCGACAGGAACTGCGTGGCGGCCGAAGGCGCGAACGAGCGCGCGCGGAACAGGCGGATGTCGATCAAGGCGGACGCGCCGCGGCGCGCGGCGTGCCACAGGAAGGCCAGAAGCAGCAGCACGGCGATGCCCAGTTCCAGACGGATGCCGTCCCCGGTGGCGGAACCCTCCGCGCTGGCCAGGGTCTCCAGGCTGTGCAGCAGCATTGCCAGCGCGGGCGCGAGCATGATGAAGCCCAGGGCGTCGAAGTTGCGCCGGACGCGCAGGTCCCGGTCCGGCGGCAGCACACGCCACGCAAGCAGGGTTGCCAGTATGCCTACGGGGAGGTTGACCAGGAAGATCCACGGCCACCCGGCATGCTGCAGGATCAGTCCGGCCAGGGTCGGCCCCAGGATGGGACCGATCATCACCGGCATGACCGCGAACCCCATGACCCGCGCCATGTGGCGTCCCGCCGTGCGCGCCATCATCATCTGCGACATGGGGGTCAGCAGGCCGCCGGCCATGCCTTGCAGGACCCGCGACACGATCAGGCTGCTGGCGTCCGTCGCGATACCGCAGAACAGCGAAGTCAGCGTGAATATCGAAAAGCAGATCAGGTACACCCGCTTGGCGCCAAGGCGATCCACCAGCCAGCCGGTCAACGGCAGGGTCAGCGCGAGCGCCAGCAGGTAGCCGCTGGAAACCCACTGGATGGTGGTCAGGCTGGTATTCAGTTCGGACGCCAGGGTCGACAGCGATACGTTGACCACGGTGGAGTCGAGTTGCGCCATCAGCGGGGCCAGCATGACCACCCCGGCGATTTTCCATACCTGCGGATCGATGCGGTCGTCCCGGCGCGGGTCCGGGGTGGATAGGGGTGCTTCGGGTTTACCTGGGGAGGAGGCGGGCACGGGCAGTAGGTCGGGCTTGAAGCCTTGCGGCGGCGATGGATTTGCCCGGGAATTCTAGTGGTGCTCCGCTTAAAAAGACCTGCGACGGCTCCCAGGGCGCTATATGCGGCAAGTGATTCCGCCATCCACCGGCAGGTTGACCCCGGTAATGTATGCCGCTTCGTCCGAGGCCAGGAAGGCCGCGGCGTTGGCCACGTCCCAGCCCGTGCCCATGCGGCCCATCGGGCAAAGGGCGGAACGCTGCGCCACCATGGCCTGCCGGTCGTTCTCGTATTGGCCGGCGATGGCCTGGTAGATATGGGGGGTGTCCATCATGCCGGGCATGATGGTATTGGCGCGTATGCCGAAAGGGGCGTATTCCAGCGCGATCGATACGGTCAGTTGGTTCAGTCCGGCCTTGCTCGCGCAATAGGCGGCGTACGGATATCCCGTGTGGCGTATCGCCGCGATCGACGAGATATTCGTGATGACCCCGCCGCGGTTTTCCTTCATATGGGGCAGCACGGCGCGGCAGGTCAGGAAGGTGCCCCTCAGGTTCAGGTCCTGGGCGCGATCCCAATCGGCGATGGGGATGTCCTCGATGCTGCCCATGATAGGCGCGCCCACATTGTTATGCAGGATATCGATGCGCCCGTGGCCACGGATAATGGCCGGAACCAGCTCGGCCACCTGCGCCTGATCCGTCACGTCGCACTCCAGGGCTTGTGCCTGGCCGCCTTCGCCGTCGATGATCGCGGCGGTTTCGCTCGCGGCCGCGAGCTTGATATCGATGACCACCACGCGGGCGCCTTCGCGCGCGTATTTCACCGCCGACGCCTTGCCGTTGCCCCAGCCGGGCCCGATGGAGCCGGCGCCGAATACGACGGCGACCTTTCCGGACAATCTTCCGCTCATGCGTCCTCCTTTGTCTCGCCGCGCCATGCCTTCGGGGCGGGCTTGTTATGTCGTGACGTTCCATTCTAGGAAACCGCGCACGGAAAGGCGAGTTCTCCCGGCGACGCCGGCGGACGGGAGGGTGTGCCCGGCGATGCGGAAATTACACCTCTTGCGGGCCAGGCGGTACTACGCTTCCTGCCCAGCGCATACGCGCGGTGTCAGCCACACGCGCCGCTGGCGGGGGCATGCCGGTCCTGCGAGTCCGCACCGGACGTGGCGTGTTTTGAATTTTGCCTTTAGTAGCAACGGGTCCAGGTCACACGAACAAAGAGGAAGAAATGATCGAACTTGTCAGCCGTCCGATTTTGTTTTTCGTCGTATCGCTGCTGCTCATGATGTTCGCGGCGTGGATAGGGGTGGCCGCGCAGCGGCACACGCATCTGGATAGCGCCGCCCGCGAGGATTTCGGCGTCGTGCAGTCGGCCACGCTGACCTTGCTGGCGCTGGTGATCGGCTTCAGCCTGTCGATGGCTGTCGGCCGCTACGACCAGCGCAAAGACTATGAAGAGGAAGAAGCGAATGCGATCGGGACGCAGGTGTTGCGCGCCGATCTTCTGCCCGCGGCCCAGGCCGCCCAGCTGAGATCCCTGCTGGAAAAGTACCTGCGGCAGCGCATCCTGTATTACCAGTACCGCGACAGGCGGGAACTCGAGGCCATCAATCGCGCGAGCGTCCTCCTGCAAGGCGAGATGTGGGCAGCGACCCGCGTGGGCGCGTCGCTGGAACCGACGCCCGTTGCCGCACTGGTGCTTTCCGGAATGAACGACGTCATCAACCGGCAAGGCTACACGCAAGCCGAATGGACCAATCGCATCCCGCCCGCCGTGTGGTATCTGATGATCCTGATCGGCGTCCTGTCCAATGTGCTGGTGGGCTATGGTTCCCGCGGGCAAGGCACGCGCAGGGTTTTCCTGTTCGTCATGCCGGTCGTGGTGTCGCTCTCTTTCATGCTTATCGCCGACATCGACAGCCCGCGAGGCGGCATCATCCGTGTGCAGCCCCAAAATCTGCTGCTGGTGGCGCAGTCCTTGCCGCAGCCGTGATGCGCGGGGCGCGGCGGCGCCGCGCCATGCCGCATCATTGCTTCTGCAGGCCCAATTCCTTGACCAGCTGGCCCAGCTCCGCGTATTCCTTGCGGATGTGCGCGGCGAACGCCTTGCGGCGCAGGATCTTCTTTTCGACGCCTGCCGTCTCGAAGAACTTGACCATTTCCGGCGTGTTGGCGGCCTTCTCGAATGCGTCGGCGATATGCTCCACCCGTGCATCGGGAGTGCCAGCGGGTACGACGATTCCGTGCCACAGCAGCGTTTCTTTCTCGGGAATTCCCAGGGCGGTCAAGCTCGTGGCCTGCGGCAAGGCCTTCACGGGATCGGCGCTCGTGGCAAGCAGGCACTTGACCTCGCCCGCTTTCTCCATGGCAACCGCGGGCGGGACCGAACCCACGTAGATATCGACCACTTTCCCCATCAGGGCGGTCATGCTCTCGCCCGCGCCGCGGTAGGGAATGTCGCGCGCCTTCACCCCGAAAGCCTGGAAGACACGCTCGGCCGCCAACTGGCCGGGGCCCGCCACCCCGTCGGTGCCGAAGGTGTAGTGACCCGGCTGGGCTTTGAGCTGATCGAGCATTTCCTTGCCATTGTTGGCCGGGAAATCCTTGCGTACGCAAAGCACGTAGGGGGCGGCATCCAGCTGGATAACGGGAATGTAGTCGTCCAGCCCGTAGGTCGTCGGGATGGAATGCGGCGCCACGGTGATGGGGCCCATCCAGACCCCCGCCATGGTCAGGCCGTCCGGCTTCGAACGCACCAATTGGCCCACACCTATCGCGCCGCCCGCGCCGCCGACATTCTGCACGACGATGGTCGCATCCAGATAGGGTTCCGCGTAACGCACGGCGGCCCGGAAAAGGGAGTCCGTCCCGCCGCCGGGCGCTGTCGGAATGATCATCTTTACGGTGTCGCCGGCCAGCGCGACATTGCCCGCGCCCAGGATCATTGAAAATAATGCTGCGACCAGAAGCTTATGCTTTCTCATCGTGTCGTCTCCTCGATGGGTACTGAATTGAAGATGCACGCGCCAGGCCGGCGCGTGCCTTGCTACTCGCCGAATCCAAACGCTTCGTATGCGTTCTTCGTCAGGATCCGGTCGCGGATGCCGCTGTCCGGCACGCATTCGAACAGTCCTTCGATACATTGCCGGTACGTCACCGCGTCCTCATGGCCCACCCACGGCCAATCCGTCGCCCACAGGGCGCGCTCGCCGTGCGATCGCTCGACGATGCGCGTTGCAAGAACCCGCGCATCGCTGCCCCGCAGGCGGAATGGCGCCGATAGCTTCACCCACGTATTCCCGGCTTCCAACGCGTCCAGCAAGGCCACGAAGCCCTCGCTGCGTTCGCCCTCGTTGCCGGGCGGATTGCCGAAATGGTCTATCACCGTGCGCACCCCGCTGGCGCGGAGGGCGGCAAGCACGGGCGCCAGGTGTTCGCCTTCCAGATACACCTCGATATGCAGGCCCAGGTTCCTGGCCTTCGCCAGCAGGCCCTGGTATTCCCGGGACCGGATATCCGGGATCGCGTGCCGCTTCACCCAGTTCAGCCGGATGCCGCACACGCCCTCCCGCTGCATGGATGCCAGAGCGGCTTCGTCGATATCGGGCTGCACGATCGCCGTGCCGCGCAACCTGCCTTTGGATGCCCGCAGCGCCTCCAGCAGGACCCGGTTATCGGGTCCGTAGAAACTGGGCGCGGTCAGCAGGCCATAAGCCACCCCGTGGGCGGTGAGCGTATCCAGGTAGTCTTCGACAGTTGCGTCGCGGCCAGGCTGCGAATGCCGCTCGCTGACCAAAGGAAGATCCTTCCTGATCACGTGGGCATGGCAGTCGACCGAACCTGGGGGCAATACGCCGGAGGCAGTGGCCGGGCTATGCATGGCCTGCCGCCTTCGCCGTGGCGTGGACCGCGCCGACCGGCTCGCCGCCGTACTTCGCGGCCTTCTGATCGTCGGTCAGGAACTTCTCTTCCAGGCCTTTGACCTCCGCCATCCCCATGATGTCGTTCAGTTCCTCGAAGCTCAGCGCGGCGTCCGGGCGATCCTCGGGCTGACCGGTCGCCAGCGACCGGCCCAGTATTTCCAGGCCATTTTTCATGCCGGCCAATGCGCAGGCCGTCAGCAGGCGCGGATAGATGACAACCGCCACCCCCAGGTCCTGCAATTGCGCGGCGGACAACAGCGGCGTCGTCGAGCGCTGGCGAATGCCGAACCCCATGTTCACGCAAAGCGGCTTGGGCACATTGGCCGCCACCGTACGGATCTGTCCCGCATCCAGCAGCGCATCGGCGAACAGCAGGTCGGCCCCGGCTTCCGCGTAGGCATTCAGGCGCCGGATGACTTCGTCCAGGCCATGGGTGGCCAGCGTATCGGTGCGCGACTTGATCACGAAGTCGGGGTCGGTGCGCGCTTCGCAGGCGGCGCGCAGCTTCTGCACCATTTCATCCTGGGGAATGACCTCTTTGCCGCGCATGTGGCCGCAGCGCTTGGGCCAGGCCTGGTCCTCCAGCATGATGCCCGCCGCGCCTGCGCGTTCGAACGCGCGGACCGTGTGGTAGGCGTTGATCGCATTGCCGTAGCCGGTATCCCCGTCGGCCAGCAGCGCGAGATTCGAGCAGGCGGCAATGCTGCGTACAGCGGCCACATTTTCTTCCATGCCCATGATGCCCACATCGACCTGCCCGAGGCGGCTCTCGCTTACCCCACTGCCTGTAATGAAGGCAGTGGGATAACCCATGTGCTCCACCAATCGCGCGCTGAAGCCGTCGAATACCCCGGGCTGCACGAGGATCTGCGGCGCCTGGATGGCAGCGCGGAGTTGTTTTGTCTTGGTCATTGCCTTGTCTCCTGAGCCAGCTCCGGAGCGCGATCGAGATTCGGGAATCCATGCTCCAGACTGGTGCGCGTATCCTAGCAACGCCTCATTTATTAAACTAATTAAAGTTTTTAGGCAGATTTCATAGGAAAAACTGATGCGTCGGTATTCCCTGGCCCAGATCGAGGCATTGGCGGCCATTACGAAGCTGGGCTCGTTCCAGGCGGCCGCGCGGCACATGAATGTCACCCAGCCCACCGTCTCTTTACGGGTACGCGAGCTGGAGGACGCGCTGGGCACCAAGCTCTTTGAGCGGGACGGGCGCGCGGCCAGGCTGAGCGCCGCGGGTGCCGTCGCCGTGCAATACACCGACGAAATACTGCGGCTGCTGGACGAGCTGGAAACCCGTCTGCGCACGGGCGATCCTCTGCACGGCACGCTAAGGGTGGGGTCTTCGGAGACCATCGCCATCGCCGTGCTGCCGAAGATCGTGACGCTGCTGGGCGAGCGCTATCCTCGCCTCAAGGTTGAATTAACGGTCAGCAATAGCTTTGTGCTGCTGGAGGGCCTGGCGCATAACCGACTGGACCTGGCGATCCTGGCCGACCCCGGCCATTTGACCGGGACGCATGTAGAACCGCTGGCGCTCGCGCCGTTGGCCTGGATGGGAAGCCGCTCCACCTCGCTGCCGGACGCGTTCGTCGATCCGGTATCGCTGTCGCGATTCACCATTCTTTGCATGCCGGAGCCCTCGCCCCTGCACGAGATGATGGTCAATTGGTGGGAACGGGAAGGCGGGCAGGGGCTGCGGGTCAGTACCTGCAATAGCCTGGCCATGCTGGGGCGGCTGGTCGCCGCGGGCGTGGGCGTCGGCGTGCTGCCCACGTGCATCCTGCGAAATGAAATCCAGCGCGGTTCTGTCGTGAGTTATCGGCAGGCGACGCCGTTTAAGCCGTTGCAGATATGCGCGGCGTACCGCAACGCGTCCATGTCCGAAGGGATAGAGGCTCTGGTCGGCATTGCGCGGCGGGTCATGCTCGATTCGCGATATTTCGCGCCGCTGGAGTAGGGCCGGGCCGGGTCCGGCAGAGAAACCGATGCCTGTATGGCCGTCCATAAAGCCAGATGCACAGCATCAAGGCCCCGCCGATCTCGTGGTCGTATTAAAGCTTGCTTTCATCCTGGAAAATCACATTAAAGTATTTTTTTAATGTCGTTCGTCGCAATGAAAGCCGGGCGGCATTCAGCTTGTCGACGATGGGCGCGGGCGTATCGGCCGGCGCGATAAGAAAGGCTCGACTCTTTACTACGCGAACATGATCTATCGGGGCGACTGGGTGCGGTGGGAGCTTGAACTGCAGCCGTAAGAGGGCGGTTCGGCGCGCCCGACGGCGTGCCTCGTTTTTGCTTTGCAAGAGAGGGATCTGCCGACAATGTCGGCGCCGCGGACGGATCGAGACGACGTTCGCCGGATGCTGGAACGAAAAGGACGGACGAGGAAGGGCGAGACGAAGGAGGGTGGAATGAAAAAAGGAGCGAATCTCGCGATTTCGCTCCTTTTTGCTGCGGCCTTTTCTTGGCGCTGATGGCAGTTATTCCTGGACCTTGATGGAACCCTGCCGATCGAATTCTGGAGCGGGAAACGAGACTTGCACTAGGCGCGTAAGTCGTTGTTTCCCGAACACTTTCTTCGCCGAGGTGCTCAGCGAAGACCTCAATTGTAGCCTTGTTTTTCGTCCCCGGCAACAAGATCGTCCAAAGAAGTCCAAGGACTTCCATAGATCAGCACTCAGCGCATCAACCCAGCGCTTCGCGCACCCGGTCCACCGCGGTCTCGAACTGACCGCCCCCCCCCCCTCGCCCCTCTCTCTGCCCCCAACATCCGCCATCACGAGGAGGAGCCCGATGCGTCCTCTGCCGGTGTAGTTCGGATGCGGCGAGCTTCCCCTCCCGCTGAAGCATCAGTCTGCTGAAGCTGGGCTGTTGCGCTACCAGCAAACGATGCTGGCGATCGCCATCCACAACTTAGTGAAGACGCGCCGCAATACGATTCATCTGCTCGATTTCTTGCCGCTGCCCACTTGAAATTGATTGACACAGGGCAACAAGCTCGGGGTCCGAAAGCTTCGCTTCGCGACACATAAGGATGGCCCCCGAGTGGTGAGGAATCATGGAAGCCAAGAACTGTCGGTCGCCTATCAGAGCCTGTTCCCGTGTAGCCATAAGAGAGCCCAACGTCAGCACAACAAAAACTGCGTAGAGCGCAAGATTCAGTCTTCGATTCGGAAACATGCCTGGCATTGTCGCGAGCATGAAGATGCCCATAGGCGCCCACATCGTGACTGCCATGTAGAGCATGTTGAGGTTGTTCCTGAAGTCCCCGATGCCGTCGATCATGGTGAACATCACGACGTACATGACGGCGAGCCCCAGGATCATGTTCACCCAGAACTTCGCGTACGGGCCCATCCCGGCATGCGCTTGACTGTGCTCGTTCTTAGAATGCGTTTCCATCTGAGTCTCCTTGGTGTGTGGGACGCGACCGAACCGACTGCCTGCCACCGATGCTATGTCGGTATATCAGGATTCCCAGAATGCATGGAAGGCCGCGAAAACGGCTCACACCCGTTGGGCCCTTGTCGATTGAAGGTCCGCGGGGGCAGGTGTGAAACCATCTCTGTATCAGACGATACCAAACAGGATTTGCTGAAAGCGCAGCAACCTATAACGCTTCAGCCTTGAGCATCGCCACCGGCTGGCAGCTCCACCATTTTATGTTCTGGTGCCGGACTTATCGAGCGCACGACGGCTGCTGGTCGCATGAAACGGTGAGATCCACTCAAGCCCGGTGGCGGAGCTGCTTCGGGACTCGCTGCCTGCCCACACCAAGCCTGACCACAAGAACGGCGGCAAAGGAGTCGGCCATGTAGTTCTTCTCCTGGAAGGAGACGGGGCATGCACGACAACAAGAATGATGCACCGACATCGAAGGTGTTCTATCGCCCAATTGAAGCCTCCATTAGGTGGGCCGGGCTGCTGCGGTTCAAGCATGTGATCCTGGCCTCGATCTCGTCGCCAAGGAACCTGCCTAACTCGTTGGATTGCCCTCGTTGGAGCGAGCTTCGTCTGTACACCGACCGCATCTACGATGGGATCCTCAATGGGGAACTGCCCTTCGGGCAGAACGGCATCACGACACATGATGCCGCATTGATCGACTCGCCTGATCTCACCGTCCGCCACGTCGATCTGAAGCGCTGGATGCACCAGCATTACCCCGAGCACCGGCCGGGCTTTCTCTTCTCGCGCAGCGAACGCATCGCCCATCCGATGATCTCGCTGGAGACTGGGCAAGCCATGCTGGTCGAACAGTTGGCGCTGAAATCCGCCTTGGAGCAGTCCAGACGCCAACTTCGCGAGCTGCAGGAAAAACACGATGCGCTGCTCAAGCAGGCCACGGTGATCCCAGCCTGCGCACAGTGCCCAATCAGCGATCGGGCAGAGGCCACCTACCTAAACATCATCGGAGGCATGCTGGAGCTGATGCTCGGCCAGTCGCCCTCGGGCGCGCCGTACTCCAGCTTCAAGACCCAGGAGGCCGTGGTCAGCGCACTAGTCGCCCACCACCGCGGCGTCATGGGGATCGCCGAGCGGACATTGAACGGCAAGTTCGCCACCGCCAGGCGTCGGCTGCATAGCGCCACCTTCTGAGATTTTCCAGCTTGTATGTGCAGTCGCGGAGATTGCATTTGCAATGTCTTTCCGCAGTCAAGTCTATTGAATAGAGGTCACGCCAACAAACGCCACTGAGCGTTCAGGAGTGACCGACATGTCGCAAACACCTGTACTGCCACCGAACGAGCGCCGCATCCTGCGCCTGGAAGAGGTCGAAGCGAAGTCAGGCTTCAAGCGCGCCCACCTCTACAACCTGATGCGCGCCGGCAAATTCCCCAAGGCGCTGCGCCTTGGCGTGCGCGCCGTCGGCTGGGACTCCATCGAGATCGATGAGTGGATCGCCGAGCGCGTCAACAACCGGGCCTGACCCGTTCTCCCGCGGACTGTCCATCCTCACACGGAGAACGCCATGCAGGTCGTATCCATCATTTCAACCAAAGGTGGCGTCGGCAAGACAACCACGGCCGCCAACCTGGGCGGGTTCGTCGCCGACGCGGGGCTGCGCGTGCTGCTGCTCGATCTCGACGTGCAGCCCACCCTGTCCTCGTACTACGAGTTGGCCCACCGCGCGCCTGGCGGCATCTATGAATTGCTGGCCTTCAACGAGCGCGACCTCGGCCAGCTCGTGTCCCGCACGATCATCACAGGCCTGGACCTGGTGCTCTCCAACGACCACCGGGGCGAGCTGAACACCTTGCTGCTGCACGCGCCGGACGGACGCCTGCGACTACGGCACCTGCTGCCGGCACTGACGTCCCTCTACGACCTGGTGCTGATCGACACCCAGGGCGCACGCTCGGTGACGCTGGAGATGGCGGTGCTCGCCTCCGATCTCGCCTTGTCGCCCGTGACCCCGGAAATCCTCGCCGCCCGAGAGCTGCGGCGCGGCACCATGCAGTTGCTGGAGGACATCGCGCCGTACCGCCACTTGGGCATCGAGCCGCCGCCGCTGCATCTGCTCATCAACCGAGTCCATCCGGTGTCGGCGAACGCCCGGCTGATCCAGCAGGCCCTGCGCGACCTGTTCCAAGACCACGCCGGCATCCGCGTGCTGGCCACCGACGTGCCAGCCATCGAAGCCTATCCACGAGCCGCGACACGCGGCTTGCCGGTGCATCGGGTCGAATACCGCCTGCCACCGGGCAGAGTCGCCCCCGCCGCGCTCGACACCATGCGCGACCTCGCTGGCAAATTGTTCCCGCAGTGGCAGCACCGATTTGCCACGGTGTCCGGCCGTCCGCCACGCCTTCTCGATACCGGGAGGCCCCATGGCGAACGCACATGAACTGGCCCGAGGCAATAAGCGGCTGCGTGCGCTGATCGAGTTCGCCGTTGGCGAGGGCTGGCACGTCAAGCGCACGCCAGGCGGGCACCTGAAATTCACCAAGGCAGGCTGCGCCGCGATCTACACCAGTTCGACGGCCAGCGACCACCGGGCCGCCCTCAACGCCCGCGCGCAGATCCGCCGCGCCGAGCGCGAGGCCCGGTCCCCGGAGCAGGGAGGACGCCATGGCTGAAATGACCTCCCAGCAGATGGCCGGCAAGCTGCTCGCGGCCGGGTTCGAGCGCAGCGGCCCGTCCACCTCTGCCTTGAGCGACCCGATCGCCGACACGCCCATGGTCGTGACCCTGGACCAGTTGCGCCCCTACGACCACGATCCCAGGAAGAAGCGCAACCCGGCCTACGAGGACATCAAGGCGTCCATCCGTGAGCGCGGCCTGGACGCGGCGCCGGCGATCACCCGGCGCCCGGGCGAGGACCACTACATCATCCGCAACGGCGGCAACACGCGCCTGGCGATCCTGCGCGAACTGTGGTCGGAGACCAAGGACGAGCGGTTCTTCCGCATATCGTGCCTGTTCCGGCCGTGGCCCAGCCGCGGCGAAGTGGTCATGCTGACCGGCCACCTGGCCGAAAACGAATTGCGCGGGGGGCTCACCTTCATCGAGCGCGCCCTCGGCGTCGAGAAGGCGCGCGAGTTCTACGAACAGGAAAGCGGCGCCGCCCTGAGCCAGTCCGAGCTGGCCCGTCGCCTCGCAGCCGATGGCTTCCCGGTCCAGCAGTCGCACATCAGCAGGATGAACGACGCGGTGCGCTACCTGCTGCCTGCGATCCCGACCGTGCTGTATGGCGGGCTCGGCCGCCACCAGGTCGAACGCCTGTCGGTCATGCGCAAGGCCTGCATGCTCGCGTGGGAGCGCTACGCCAAGGGCCGCACGCTGGTACAGGATTTCGACGACTTCTTTCTGGAGGCGCTGTCGCAGTTCGACACGCAGGCCGACGAGTTCGCCTCCCAGCGCGTGCAGGACGAGCTGATCGGCCAGATGTCCGAATTGCTCGGCATCGACTACGACGTGCTGGCACTAGACCTCACCGAATCCGAAAGCCGCCATCGCGCCCTGGTCAGCGATCCGACCCCGCCAACGGCACCGCCCGCGCTGCCTGAGGCTGGCACCGTGGCACGCCCGCCCGCCGCGCCGGCCCCATCGGCCCCGACACCGGCGGCCACACCTGGGTCGCGCGAGCGCGAGGGCGGCTCAGGAACGGACGGCTTGCCCGCAGGAAGCCCCGTGGCGGCTCCTGGTGATCTGCTGCAGGGGCACATCGTTTCGCCTGCACCGACGACGGAGCGGCTGCAATCCATTCAGCGGATGGTCGCCGACGAGCTGGGGGATGCGCTGCCCGATTTCTCGGCCAACGTCTTGCAGTCCATTCCTGTCCAAGCGGGCGGCCTCTACCCGATTTCCGACGTCTGGCACATCGACGCAGGCCTGGACACGCCCGACCGCCTGCGCATCCACATCGCGCAGTTCGCCCGCGAGATCGCGGGCGAGGCAGGCCTCGATCAGTGCATCGAGGAACGCGCGGACGGTGTTGGCTTCGCATGCCATGCCAGCGCGCAGCCCCCATCACCGCAGGGCCGCGCCGTGCTGGCATTGCTGGCGAGCCTGGCAGGCCAGAGCTTCACCGATGCCGATCTGGACGGCGGGCAGCTTGCCGCCGAGCTGCCGGCGCTGCTGCACGGCCAAGGCGATGCGACACGCCGCTTGAGCGACACCGCGCTGGTCAAGCTGTTCCGATTGCTGCGCCTGGCCCGGCGCCTGCTGGACCTGGAATCCGGTGCCGCAGGCCCTGGGGCATGAAGGAAGGAGACCCGCATGTCCGCCCCGCACCCGCTCAATCAAGCCGTCATCGCCCAGGCGCTCTACGACCTGCGTAACGGCCAACTGCGCCGCTGCAAGGCGATGGGCTTCAGCGAGGCCGAGCTGGATGCGCTCAAGCATCCCGCCATGGTGAGCGTGCTGGCCAACGCCAATGTCTCGTGGTGTTCCGTGTCCGTGAACCGCGAGGTGCTCCGGCGTCTGCTCTCGCAGGCGCAGGACGTGGAGAAGGAAATTGCGACCGTCGATCGCATGTTGCGCCTGGGCGCCAGCACGGAGATGGTCAGCCGCTTCTATGGCCTGACCCATCAGGAAGTCGCCCTGCGCCGTGAGGTGCTGGGCCTGCCCAAGCGCAAGGGGCGTCACCCTGTCCTGGACGAAAAGCAGGACGTTGAACTGTGGCGGCGCTGGAAGGCCATCACCAGCAGCAGGAATGTGGACCTGGAGGACGAGACCTCGATTCTCGACGCGGCCATGGACCTCGCCGAAGGCATGGATTTGCCGCTGTCGGTGGTCTGGGCCGCGATCAAGTCGTGGGTCGATCAGGGATTGGGTTGAGCCATGGCCGTGGACGACACCGCACCACGCCATGGCCCCGTCGCACTCGCTGACCTGTTCGACGCGGCGCTGAAAGACCTTGCGCCCAGGCCCAGCCCGCCCACGCCCACTCCCACGCCTATACCTGCGACGTCACCTACGACACCGGCTGCGTCAGGCGATGCGTTCCTCTTCAGCGGCAACCGGCATGAAACCGTACCGCGGCGGCTGTTCCTCGATCGCCGCCTGACGCCGCTGGAGCGCAACGCCTGGCAGGTGTTCCGGCTGATGCTCAACGACGACGGCGTGACCGCATTCCCCACCTATGAGCAGTTGCGGCCCTGGCTGGCCTCGATGCCCTGCGCCGGGCAGGCCTCGCACGAAACCGTGGCGCGAGCCCTGACGCTGCTGCGGCTGACCCGATGGCTGAGCCTGGTGCGGCGACGGCGCGACGCCAAGACCGGCCGCATCCTCGGCAACCTCTATGTCCTGCACGACGAGCCGCTGACCCCCTTTGAAGCGATGCAGCTCGACCCGGACTACCTGCAGCTCGTCAGCCAGGCGCTCGGCCATTCGGCCAAAGCCGTGCAGATCGTGGGCCTGCACACCCTCAAGGAGATCGGCGAAGACCCGATGTTGGCCGGGCGCACCCTGCCGTCGAGGCTGCAAGTCCTGGCAGAACGCCTCGCCAGCCAGGGCGTCGGAGCGCACGAAAGTTATCCACAGGAGGACGCCACGCACGAATCCGAAGAAGGGGCGACGAGCCTTCTTCGGAATCCCGATGACCCCACTTCGGAATCCGAAGCAGGGTCGAAACCCGCGCCAGACGCCTCTCTTCGGAATCCGAAGCAGGCCCGTACAGTACGTAGTAGTCGTATTAATGAAGTACGTACTACCGCGCAGGCACAGGCGCAGGCGCGCGCGCTGGGCGACCTGCGATGGCCCAAGCGCTTCGCGGAACTGAAGGCAGAGCAGCAGACAGGTGCGCGGGTGGCATTGCAGCAGGTCGATGCCGCGCTGAGGCAGGCCGTGCTGGACGAATGGGCTGCACGATGCAGCAGCCACGGCATCCGCAATCCTGCGGGGTATCTGTTCGGCATCATCCAGCGGGCCATCCATGGCGAGTTCAACGCCTGGGCCAAGAAAGACGCGCCATCGGCACACGCTCCGCCGAATGAGCGGCCACCACCCGCACCGCCACCATCCCAGCCGGTGCCGCCAGAAGTCGCCAGGCAGCACATCGAGCGGCTGCGCAACCTGCTCGCCAGCAAGTGAGTGGGCCTGCAAGGCGGTGAAGTGGATGCCAGTGGCTTCCAGTAGAGCTATCCCCAGGGGATAGTTCCATTGACGGCTACACGTCGAACCGCTGCACGCCAGGCCCCCGATCGCCTGCGGCGGGACCGGCCTTGTCCGCGCTTGATCCGGGCGCACAGCGCTCCTTGGCGCTCCATGGCGCTATCCCCAGGGGATAGCTCGCGACGCATTCGACCGCCGCGCCCTGAACCGGGGACGGGCGGGTTTCGGTTTGTTGACTGACTGCCTTCCGCCACCTGCCGAAGCTGTCCGCTCTTTTCCAACAACGAGCGGACACCATGGCAACCACCAACGAACCCCTGCAACTGAATCTCGGCTCCCTACGCAGCGCGATGTCGCTGACGCTGCACACGCACCACGCCTCGCGCATTTGGCACGGCCGCGCCGCCGCCGAGGGACGACCGGGCATCGTCGGCCTGAACGGCTACATCGCCCAGATGAACAAGATGCGGCGCGGCTCGGAGCAGGACGACCCGTACAGCGACTTCTGGATGCTGCGCATCGAGGACAAGCTCGACCAGACGAAGGCCACGCTGCAATCGCTGCGCGAGCAGGTGGATCAGGCCCTGGCGAGCGTGCCGCCGGCACTCACCCTGGGCGAGAACCTCAACGTGCAGCCCGTCAAGCTGCCGCTGTTCGTCAATGCGCAGTTGGGCTTTGCCGCGGTGTATCTGCTGGCCGACTACGACGACATCGCCCGCAAGCTGATCCTCGCGCACCACACCGCGCTGATCGATCGCTCGACGCTCGAACGCTGGCTCAACGAAGGCGCACATGCACTGCGCAGCCTGTTCTCGCTGGCCCAGCAGTACCGCTACTCGGGCTGCACCCGCGACGACTTCGCCGCGAAGAATGCCGCAGCGCGGGCGGCACTGGAGAAATTCGGCGATCTGCCGCAGGACGTGCTCGAAGGTACGCGTCGCTCGAAGTTCGCGCCGCCCATCGTGCGCCGTGGCCTGCAACAGCGCGGTGACGGTCCTGTCGCAGCCGCCGACGAGGCTACCGCCCCCGAGGCCCCCGAAGCGACGGTCGGCGAGGACGAGCAGGCATGAGTGACCCGACCCCCGACACCCGCTACTTCCGCCCGCTGCAACAGGCAGCCTTCATGCGGCTGGAACACGCAGGCTCTCAAAAAGGCCTTTTAAAGCCCTTTAAGGGTAAAGGGGACTTGGAGGCCTGGGCCAGCCAGTGCTTCGCCATGCGCGACGAGCTGATTGGCCTGGCGCAGCGACAGGTGCTGCTACAGACCCTCGGGCATCCCTTCCACCTGCTCCCCATCGAACTGGCCCAGCAGACCACTGGCGCAGGCACGGCGTTTCTTCGCTGGCGCAAGCACGACCGCTCGGCCATGGGCGTGGCCCTGTGGCAGGAGCTGATGGCGAGTACCAGCACGCCGGTCAACCTGCTGGCCGACCTGCACGCCATCGAGCTTCAGCGCATCACGCTGAACATGCAGATCAGCCTGTTGCACACCTTGGGCAGGCAGGCCCAGGAGTGCGCCAGCAAGGCCGCAGAGGCGGAAGACGCCTACCTGCGCCGGCTCAAGTCCACCCCACCCGCACTGCGCGATCGGTAATCGCGCGGGGCACCCCAGCACGCGCCCGCCGCCGACCAGGTGCGGGTATTTCAACCACCACGGAGATTGCAATATGAGCACGCATTTTTGGGGCGAGGGCAACATCGGCTCGCCCCCCGAGTACCGGGAGTTCCCCAACGGCAACGACGAGCCGCGGCGCTTGCTGCGGCTGAACGTGTATTTTGACAACCCTGTCCCCACCAAGGGCGGTGATTTCGAGGACCGCGGCGGCTTCTGGGCGCCAGTCGAAATCTGGCACCGCGACGCCGCGCACTGGAAGGACCTGTACCAGAAAGGCATGCGCGTGCAGGTCGTCGGCCGCATGGAGCGCGAACCCTGGACGGACAACGAGGATCAGCCGCGCGAGACCTGGCAGATCAATGCGCGCAGCGTCGGCATCCTGCCGTTCCGCATCGAGTCCGTGACCCTCAGCCCCAAGCAGCAGGAGACCGTGCAGGACGCTCAGCCGAAACCCCAGACCGCCCCGGAACCGACCGAGCCGAAGGAGCCGAAGCGCAGGAAGTGAACTGGCATGGGGCAGCGGCAGTCGGCCATCGCCCCATGTTCGATGTCATGTACTCGGTGGATTTATCCCCAGGGGATAGCTCCATCAACGTCAACTGGCTTCCACGCGCCTCAAAAAAACGCGGCTCCCGGCCCACACATCCCCGGCCGCGCGTCACTCCCGTCCTCGCCATTCCATCGGCGTGAAAGTGGTCGCCACCGCATGCGGCTTGTTTGCTGCTGCCTCTGGTGATGCTCGGCATCCTCGATTCCAGCAACTCAATGAACCACGGAATTCGGATGAACGGACATGCGGCTGTTTTTGTGCGAGAAGCCCTCCCAGGGCAAAGACATTGGCCGGATTCTCGGCGCCACGCAG
This sequence comes from Bordetella genomosp. 11, assembly GCF_002261215.1. NCBI lineage: Bacteria > Pseudomonadati > Pseudomonadota > Betaproteobacteria > Burkholderiales > Alcaligenaceae > Bordetella > Bordetella genomosp. 11. The sequence goes on from NZ_NEVS01000001.1 coordinate 1,431,876, forward strand.
CGCGGTGAGGGTTGCCTGAACGGCTCCGGTGTCACCGTCACCTGGTGCATCGGCCATCTTGTTGAAGCTGCGCCACCCGAGGTCTATGACGCCGCGCTCAAGCGCTGGTCGCTGGAGCAGCTACCTATCATCCCCCAGCAGTGGCGGGTCGAGGTCAAGCCGAAGACCGCCACGCAATTCAAGGTCGTCAAAGCGCTTCTGGGGAAGGCGACCCATCTGGTCATCGCCACCGATGCTGACCGCGAGGGCGAGTTGATCGCTCGCGAGATCATCGACCTGTGCGGCTACCGCGGCCCCATCGAGCGGTTATGGCTGTCGGCGCTCAACGATGCGTCCATCCGCACCGCGCTCGGCAAGCTGCGGCCGTCGTCCGACACGCTGCCGATGTACTACTCGGCGCTGGCGCGCTCGCGCGCCGATTGGCTCGTGGGCATGAACCTCAGCCGGTTGTTCACCGTGCTGGGCCGGCAGGCCGGCTACGACGGCGTACTGTCGGTCGGGCGCGTCCAGACGCCGACGCTCAAACTCGTCGTGGACCGCGACCGCGAGATCGCGGCCTTCAAGTCGGTGCCGTTCTGGGCCATCAACGTGTCCCTTTCCGCAGGTGGACAGACTTTCAGCGCGCAGTGGGTTCCGCCCGATGGCTGCACCGACGACGCCGGCCGCTGTCTGCAGCAGCCCATCGCCCAGCAGGCCGCGCAGCAGATCCGCACTGCGGGCAGCGCCCAGGTGGTGTCGGTCGAGACCGAGCGCGTGCGCGAAGGCCCGCCGCTGCTGTTCGATCTGGGCACCTTGCAGGAGGTCTGTTCCAAGCAGCTTGGGCTGGACGTGCAAGAGACATTGGAGATCGCCCAGGCCCTGTACGAGACGCACAAGGCCACGACGTATCCACGCTCCGATTCGGGTTACCTGCCCGAAAGCATGTTCGCCGAGGTGGCCACGGTCCTGGACAGCCTGCTCAAGACCGACCCCTCGCTGCATCCCATCATGGGCCAGCTCGACCTCTCCCAGCGCTCACGCGCCTGGAACGACGGCAAGGTGACGGCGCACCACGGCATTATTCCGACGCTCGAACCCGCGAACCTCTCTGCGATGAGCGAGAAGGAACTGGCGGTGTACCGGCTGATCCGCGCGCATTACCTCGCGCAGTTCCTCCCTCACCACGAGTTCGACCGCACCGTTGCCGAGCTTTCCTGCGGCCAGCAGAAGCTGGCGGCCACCGGAAAGCAGGTGGTCGTCAGAGGCTGGCGTCTGGTGCTGGCCGAGCCGCATGCGGACGAGGATGGAGAAGCCACGGCGCGCAGCCAGGTGCTCCCCGCGCTGCGCGAGGGCATGGCGTGCCAGGTGGCCGAAGCCGAGATCAAGGCGCTCAAGACGATGCCGCCCAAGCCCTACACGCAGGGCGAACTGGTCAAGTCCATGAAGGGGGTCGCCAAGCTGGTGACGGACCCGCGCCTGAAGCAGAAGCTCAAGGATACGGTCGGCATCGGCACCGAGGCGACACGGGCCAACATCATCAGTGGGCTGATCGCCCGCGGCTACATCGTGAAGAAAGGACGCTCCATCCGTGCATCGGATGCGGCATTCACGTTGATCGACGCCGTGCCCGCGGCGATTGCCGACCCCGGAACCACCGCCGTGTGGGAACAGGCGCTCGACATGATCGAGGCCGGACAGCTCACCCTGGAGGTGTTCCTCGGCAAGCAGACCGCATGGATTTCGCAACTGATCGCGCAGTACGGCAGCACCTCGCTGTCCATCAAGGTTCCCCAAGGACCCGCTTGCCCGCAGTGCGGCGCACCGACGCGCCAGCGCACCGGCAAGACCGGCCCCTTCTGGTCGTGCAGTCGCTACCCCGACTGCAAAGGCACGCTGCCGGTCGAAACCGGTGCGTCCAAGCGCGGTGCCTCGCGCCCGCGCAGTAGCGGCCGCAGAGGCTCTTGACCGACCCCGTTCCCCGAGAGCCGTGCCCGCCATCGGCGGCGTGGCCCATGTCCCGCACGCCCTGCGGGACGCCCAGCGCGCAACGCCTTCTCTTGTCCGTGTGCGCGTCCCGCCCGGCCGTCCCCGGCCGCGGGACCTGAAGGTAGCTTCTCCGCGAACCATGTCCGGGGTTTCCCGGCGCGTTCTGCTGATCTGCATTTTTCCGCCTCTGCGAAGGGTCCCCCGATGGCTTGCAAGGCTTCGCGAGCCACCCGGAGACCCTTCGTGGTCAGCGGTATTCGATGCCGTGCCCAACGGCGAAAAACTGGGCTCCTTTTGTGCGCGGATGTGCGCCAGAAGATGCCGGCGCCAACCACGACATGCGCCGGGTGCGATTGCTGACAGCAGACGGTTCTAGCGACGACCGGGCCTGCAACAGCCCACGGGTGGTTCCGTCCTCCCGAGCCGAAGGCCGCATGGCCTTCGGCGCCTTTCTCCTGCCGATCAACGTCCCGGCCCGCCCAGGGCCACACGAACAGGAGACCCGACATGAACCCGCAACCTCGCACCCCACGCGGTGCGCCCCAGGCCGCGCCACTGCTGTACGGCAGCGTGTGCAGCGGCATCGAGGCCGTGAGCCTCGCCTGGCAACCCCTCGGCCTCGAAGCCGCGTGGTTCGCCGAGATCGAGCCGTTCCCGAGCGCCGTGCTCGCCCACCGTTACCCCCACGTGCCGAACCTCGGCGACATGACCGCGATCGCCCGCCTGGTGCGCGCCGGCACCGTGCAGGCGCCCGACATCCTGGTCGGCGGCATGCCGTGCCAGTCCGTGCATGACATGGCTGGGCCAGCGCCTGGTGCAGTACCTGAACAAGACGGGCTCGACCGCTTCGGATTGATCGGCGACGCAGCCTGCGGGCTGCGCCATTCTCCCTCCTGCATTGCCGATGTATCGGCAACAGCCCGCAGCCCGGGTGTCAAGGCTGCCGCGGGTTCCACCCGCGCCACCCGCCAGTTCGCCCCGGCATCTCACCGGCGAACGCTGCCCACCGGGGCATCGATGCCTCTTTTCTCCAACCCACGGGATGGCCGCCACGTCCCGACAGGGGCATGTCGCCACCCGGTTGAGTTCAGGACTTCCCATGGAAAACATCACCAAGCAAGACCGCATCACGCTGAAAGACCTCAGAGTGTCCGACTTCGCCAGCGACGAAACGCTGTGCTTCACCGCCATTGTCGTGCTCGACGGCACTCCCATTGCCGAGGCCCGCAACGGCGGGAACGGCGGTTCGACATTCCTGCGTGCGCTCGATGGCAAGAAGGCGCTTCTGGCTCAGGCCGAAGCCTTCGCCAAGGGTCTGCCGCCTGCTCCGCTCGACCTCGGCCAGGAGGGCGAAGACCCTCACTACATCGACATGACGCTCGACTTCCTAGTCGATGAACTGGCCGAAGCCATGCACAGGGAACGCAAGTTGCGAGCCGCGTTCAAGCGCGACATCGGCAACAGGGTGCTGTTCATCAAGGACGGCAAACTTCTGTTCATCAAGGGCATCAAGCTCAAGGCCATTGCCGACCGCAAGGCGTACTTCGCTTCGCTGCGCGCTCGGCAGACCCAGCCCATCATCATCCTTGCCGAGCTTCCGCCCGAGCAGGCAATTGACCTGTGGAAGAAGCATGTCCTGGGCGACACGCCCGACTGACCCAGCACCGACGCCCCTCACAGCCCCGCACTCGATGCGGGGTTTCTTTTTCTCTGCACACATCAATCGGGGCTGGGCCGGATGCCGTTTTCCAACTGACGCGGCACGGCCCGCGCACGAATATGCCCGCATGTTCGCTGATTCGTCAGCACATGCCAGCAGCCAGGGTTCCAGGCTGCCGCGGGTCTCTCCCGCGTTGCCCACCAGTCCGCATCGCATCAGGTCTGCGGACGCGCGTCCTCGTGACGTCGATGCTTTTTATCAACCGCGTGCGGGAGCTGCCATCCCGTGAGGGACGAGGCCCCGCTTTTTCCCAAGGAGCCCGTCCATGTCCCAGCAAGCCTCTTTCGGCCAATTGGCCTCGACCTACTGCGGCAAGTTCCTGCCGCTCGAAGTCCTGCAAAGCGCCGCCGGTCACTACATCGGCACGCGCGATACCGAAGGCCCCGTTTCGCGGGAATCCCGCGAGTACTTCCGCAGCTATGCCGCGGCTCAACGTGCCCTCGAAAGAGGCGGCTGGTCCCAGCTCGCCGTTCCTTGATCCAAACTGGAGGAATCACGTCATGAACCAGCTACTGCCGCGGGAAGTCGTCGATCAGATCATGCGGGAAGACCAGCATTTCGCTGCCGCGCCCCAAGCCTTTTTCGAGGCATGGAAGCGCGGCGTCGAGATTGCTGGCCCCGAGTGGTTCGGCGACGGCACCCGTGAAGGTCTGAACCAGGCCAAGAGCAAGTGGGATCTGCGTCCCAACATGCTGCGGCTCAACGACGCCCTCGGCGTCCTGAGCAGCGGCGAACGCATGTTCCTGTCCGCCATGGTCAGCTTCTACAACGCGCGTGAGGGCGGTGCCATGCTCAAGCGCTGCCACTTCCACGGGCTGTCGGACTTCGACGGTCTCGACCTGCAACGCCGCAAGGTCATCGCCGACCTGCTCGTGAACTACAACGGTTGGTGAGCCGGTCTCCGGCACACCATTGCGTTCTCGTTCACTCCCCACGAGGGACATGCGCCCCGAGGCCACGTCCCTCGATTCATTTCCCGTCGTCCAGCGCAGTGCTGACATCGCCAAGGTCAGCGTTGTCTGACGCATTTTCCATTTTCAACCCACCGGGTCCAGTTCCCGGTGGCGGGAATTGGCTCCATTATTCAATCTGGAGAGTTCCCATGTCCCAGAAACCCAATCCCTTTCTCCGTGGCTACTGGAATCTGAAAATCGTCCGCACGCTGTGCATCAGCTACGAGGACGGAAGCCCGCATGTCTGGCGCAACATCCACGCGAGCCAGCAACACCTCTCCGACGAGGAACTGGTTTCATCGTCCTGCATCGTCGCCAACGATTTCGCCGTGGTCAGCGATGGCCGCGAAGCCGTGAACGCCGAGGCACTGGCCGAATGCGATGCCGGTGAAGGCGTCAGCGGCGAAGGTGTGATCGGTGCTGTGGTCTATGCCATCCATGGCGAGGACTTCGACGGCCGCCCAGTCCACGTCGGTGACGCCTATTCGGCCGAGGCCGCGCGGGAAGTGGTGCAGCGCCTGAGTTTCGAGACCGGCTACTACAGCCGGTGCTGGGAGATCAGCCGTGAGCACATCACGGTCGATACCTGGCACTACCTCGCCAACCTGGCGGACCTCGCCACGCCGGAGGCCATGCTGTTCATCGCCTTTCGAGTGCCGTACAGCCCGGCGATCGGCGTCAAGCTGATCTCCACGCCCTGGACGGACCAGAACCTGGAGCACGCCGAGGGCATCACCGCCGAGCAGCTTCGGCAGGAGCACCGGAACAAGGGCATGCCGGACGACCTGGCGAACATCCTTGAACTGGCCGGCCAGGCCGATGTGCGCATCCTGATCCTCGACGCCGACGCACCTGCGCTGCTGGGCCTGCCACTGGCTGAGTCATAGCAGCCGCACGACGCGCCAATCTTCCTCTTTGTCCCCCATGCCAGCCCGTCTCCCCCAAGGAGCCGGGCTGGTCCGTTTTCATAGGAGCAATCTCATGTTCCCCGACCTCATCTCGCGCGCACCGGATTTCGAGCGCCAGCTCGGAGCCTGCGTCAACGCCATGAGCCAGGACGACGCCATCGGCCAGATCCTGGTGTTCGAGCGCACGCACGGCGCGCTGCACATGCGCCATATCGCCAGCGCCGACCTGATGGACACCGACATTGACGACTACGAAATGGTCGTGTTCGACGGCGGCAACACCAGCGGCGACACGTGGAAGCATGTGTTCTTCCCGCGTCAGCGCGAGCACTACTTCGTGTACGAACCCTGACCCAAACAGCCCCTTTCGAGGGGCTTTTTTTTTACTGCGTGCTGGAAAGACGGGAGCGACCGGATGCGCATTGTTTGCTGTCTCGCGCGCGAGGCCCGTACATGCTGACCCCATGCCTGCTGACGTTGTCAGCGACATGCCAGGCAACCATGGTCTTCGAGGTTGCCGCGCAGTTCCCACTGCGTGACCGAGCCAGCTCGCACCGCATCCATCCGCGAGCGGCCACCAGTCCTGGTGGCGGATGCTTTCGCCTTATCAACCCACCGCGGGGTTACGCACCTTTCCCCGCATGCGTGGGGCCGGTGTGTCTCCGCTTCATCCCAATGGAGATTCACCATGAGCACCACGTCCAACGAGAAATCGTATTTCGACCTCCACACCTCGGGCATCGGCTACATCCAGCGTGCCCGCGAGGTTCCCGTCCGGGGCGGCCGCCGTGCGCAGCCCTTCCTGGCATGCACCATCGCCGCACTGGTCGGTTCCGCCAAGGACCCCAGCTACCGCTACTTCGACGTCAAGGTCTCGGGTGCCGAGGCCAAGAAACTGGTCGAGCGCTACATCGGCGTTGACGATCCCAAGGAGCGGCCGCTGGTGCGCTTCCGCCTCGGCGACCTCTGGGGCGATGCGTACATCCGCGACAAGGGTGAGCACAAGGGCCAGGCCGCCGCGTCTCTGAAGGCGCGACTGCTGAAGGCCGAGCCGCTTGACCGGGCCGAACTGGCTTCGATCAAGCAGCACGAGCTGATCACCCGCGGCATCGGCTACCTCAGCCGTCCGAAGGACGTCTCCCCCAAGGATGGCGATCCCTTCCTGTCGTGCTGCGTCGCGGCACTGGCCGGGCCTGTCGGTGAACCGGAATATCGGTACTTCGACACCATCGTCGCCACCCCTGAAGCCGAGCATCTGGTTCGCCGGTGCGTGCAGGCCATCGAAGGGGACCGCAAGGTGCTGATCGCCTTCCGTCTGAACGACATGAAGATCGATCCGTACATCCGCACCAAGGGCGAGCGCGCCGGGGAACCGGGAGCGAGCCTGGAATCGACGCTGGTCCACATCGGTCTCATCAAGATCGACGGCACCCAGGTCTATCCGACGAGCCAGGCGCAAGCCGAGGCGCCGCAAGCCGAGGACGCACCCGCGCCCGAAGCCGAGGTTGTCGCCGACACCGCTGCCGACCAGCCTGTCGAGCCCGCCGAGCGCGAGCCCGCAGGCGAAGTCGAGGAGGAGCCGGCATTGGCTGCTTCGTTCTGAACCGGCATGGCCCCTCACGGGGCCTTGCCGTTCTCATCCCCGCAACCGCTGCGCCCCATGGCGCCCAGCGCGTCTGCGTTCTTCATCCCCCGAGTTCCGCGTGGTTTCAGGACCGCGCGGTTGTCGCATTTCTCCAAGGAGAACCACCATGTCTCTGGCATCCCGTTTTGCCCCGCAGTCCCCGATCCTGCGTTCCGATCGCCCGCTCTCGGATGACCGCATCCGTTCCGTTGCTCCATCGATCTTTGCCGACGCTCCGCATGGGAGCCGGTCCGAACGGTATGCCTACATACCGACCGCGACCGTGCTGACCAAGCTGCGCCAGGAGGGGTTCGAGCCCTTCATGGTGTGCCAGACGCGCGTGCGCAACGAAGACCGGCGCGAATACACCAAGCACCTCATCCGACTTCGCCATGCCAGCCAGATCAACGGCGACGAGGCGAACGAGATCATCCTGCTCAACAGCCACGACGGCACGAGCAGCTACCAGATGCTGGCCGGCATGTTCCGGTTCGTCTGCCACAACGGCCTGGTCTGCGGTGACACCACCGCGGACATCCGTGTTCCCCACAAGGGCGACGTGGCAGGTCAGGTGATCGAAGGCGCCTACGAAGTCCTCGAAGGCTTCGAGCGCGTGCAAAACTCGCGCGACGCGATGCGCACCATCACCCTCGATGAGGGCGAAGCGGAGATCTTTGCGCATTCCGCCCTCGCGCTCAAGTACAACGACCCGGCCAAGTCCACGCCTGTCACGGAGAGCCAACTGCTGGCACCCCGCCGCTGGGACGACCGCAAGGGCGACCTGTGGGCCGTCTTCAACCGCGTCCAGGAGAACCTCGTCAAAGGAGGTCTGAGTGGACGCTCGGCCAACGGCCGTCATCAACGCACCCGTCCGGTGCAAGGCATCGACCAGAACCTGCGCCTGAACCGGGCGCTGTGGCTCCTGGCCGAAGGCATGCGCCAGCTCAAGGCGTGATGCCTGGCGGACCTCGCTCATCTCGGGCGAGGTCCAGTTCATCTCATCCACCGGGTGCCCTCGGCGGCCCGTCACTCATCAACAGGAGAACCATCATGGCAACCACATCGGCACCCGGGCAATCGGTATCACCCATCATCGTTCCGGGGCAACTCGCGCTGCGCACCATCCGCGGCAGGAACGGCCCGTTCACGGTCGGCCGCCTCACCACACACCTCGGTGTGTTCGAGGTCAAGGACCCCGAGCTGGAGCAGTACCCCGAAGGCAAGTACGACGGGGAGTTCATCATCCGCTACATCTTCCCGCGGTCCTATCCGGTCGGTGGCGGGATGCGGTTCGAGATCCGCGCCAGCCTCGACGGAATGACGCTCATCGGTATCGACAAACTGAGCCGCGACGAAGCACGCGGCTTCGCCACCCAGGACGTCGATCCGCTCGATGAAGAGCAAGGGACGCAGCCTGCGGCAACGCCGGCCAAGCCCACCAAGGTGTCCAGGCCCGCCAAGCCCGCCCCCGAGCAGGTGTCCGCGGACCCTCTCGTCGATACCACGCCCTTCGGCGTGGATGCACCGACGCCCGCTGCGGCGGCTGCCCACGGCGGCACCGAGGACGGCGACGCCGGTCTGTTCGGCCTGCTCTGGCCGCTGGGCGAGTCCGTGAAACTGGATTCGACCATCGACCGCCGCACCCTGCGTGCTCAGATCGCCCGCCTGGGCGAAATGGGCTACGCGCTGGACTTCAAGACGCAGGAGTGGAGCCGCCAGGCCGAACTGCAACCTGCGTGATCGGAGACGCTGCATCCGCGGTGTTCTTCATCCACCCGCCGGGGTTCTTTCCCCATGCGGGGGAGACCCCGGCCTTTTCTTTGGAGGTCTCCATCATGTCCAACATCGCTTCAGATACCCACCGTTCCGCACTGGATGAAACCGCGTGGCGGGCTGTCTGCGAGACGGCTGCCAAGCAAGCCATCCATGGCTGCGGACAGTCTCACGACTGGTACGTGGAACTGTTCAGTTCAGAAGTTGACGTGCAAGTACATCGGTTACCCGAGCATCAGCAGGCATATGCCCTGCAGATAGCAGAGGAATACGGGGACTACGCAACACCCGCCGAAAGGCAGGAGACTCAGGACTGGAATGCCGAAAACGGTATTTGCATGCACGGCATCGATCGGGATTGCTGCCCGGCCGGTTGCGGTGATCTTGAGTACTGACACGCGACTTCATCGCTGCTAACGCGGCATTCCATCACCCGCTGGGGGTTCTCCCCCGCGGGGAGGCCTCCGGCTCCACTTTCCAGGAGGCCTTTCATGGGCTGGTATTTCTCCCCCCAATCGCGATCTGAACTGATCGCGGAACTGATCGCACCGCAAGAGACCGAGCGCGCCAGCGTCAAGGTCATCGCCCACGCGCTGCGTGGCAACGTCCTCTGGTCCGTCGCCGAAGTGACGGCCAAGGCCGAAGGTGTGCATCGTGATCTGGCGCCGGGCCAATCCCTGCGCTACATCCGCTGCGATCTGCTTGAACGCAGCGGAAGCCAGTGGGGTTACAAGCCGCTGGAAGAGTCCATGCACCCGTACTACTACTCGTGCCCGCTGTCCTATCTGGATCTCGCACCGGAGCAGTCCGCCGAATGGCGTGCAGGCGTTCGCGCCCACCACGCGCGGCGGCGCACACCGACGGCTTCCACGGCACCCGCCGCAGCGCTGTTGGTCTGAGCCAGGAGGAACCGACATGGACCCGATCCTGGCCGCGCTTCCGCCCTCGCTGCTGAAACTCGTTGAAGGCAGTTTGTCCAACGACGAAGTGTCCTCCGACGAGGAAATGCAGGAGTACTTCATCGGCAATGGCCTCACCGAGGAACAGGCGCGGCAGGCACTGACCTACCGCGACCAGTACCTCAACAACATCTACCTGGACGGCTTCACGCCGATTACCGCGGTGGACGAGGCACTTCACTTCAACCCGCACACCCGGCAGTTCGAGCCGGACTGAGCGGTTTTCTTCCACCCCTTGGGGCAGTACTTGCCCCAGCGGGCGGTGCTGTTCCCGTTCATCCGAGGACACCACCATGCCCGCAGACACTTCTTCCACCACGCTTTACCGCATCGACGAATGCCCCGACGTGATGGCCGACGCTTGCGTCGGCGATGACCAAGGCAACCTCGTCTTCCTCTCGATCTGGGCGCGGGACACCGCCGTCCAGCAATTCCTCGCTCGCCTGACCCTCGGGCGCGACGAGCAGGGACTGGACCAGTTCCACGTCATCACCGACCAGGGCGGCAGCGTCCCGGTGTTCATCGGCAACGTCGATCGTCTGGAAAAGTGCATGACTCGCGCCTACCGACGAACGCTGTTCGGATCGCTCTCCAACGTGTGGCTGTTCGATCGCCGCTGCGTGAAGCCCGACAAGGCCAACGCCAGCGCGCTCGCACTGCTGCCACGCGGCAACGCCCACCGGCTTGACCGCATGTGGACGCTGGTGCGGGACACCTGCCCGTTGCCGCTGCTCGATCACTGGCGCGAGACCGTGCTGGAACTGCTGCAAACCCGCGAGATGCTGGCCCGCCTTCCGTTCGCCCTCGGGCCACTGGAGGGTCATCGGCTCGCCATCGACGTGCCGGCGCTGACCCTGGCGCTGGGCTCCTTGATCCGCAGTGACGTACTCACCGCCTATCCCTATCCGGCCAAGATTTGGACGCCGGATGCGGTAGCGGCTTGACCCACCCGCGGAAGCACGCCTCGGCGTGCTTCCGCCTTTCATCCCCGCCAACCAGGAGACTTCCATGGCCCTCATGTTCCCGCGGCTCGCCCGCAATTTCGTGAAAAACGGGGTGTGACGTGAAGTCACGTGAGTAATTGTCTCAGCCCCTCGGGGTTAGCGAGACCTGATATTCCGCTATCAGTAGCCTACCGACACATGCGACTTCGGCAACGAGGTGGTGTGAAGCTGTCGGGACAATGTAGACCTCCCATGAGGGAAAGGTCCTTCCGCGAGGGAGGGCCAAATCTGCCAGCATCAAGGCGGATGGGTCGCTAGGCTGAGCGACATGGTTAACGCAAGTGAACTGCTGATAAACACTGTAATAGCGAACAAGCCAAAGATGCTGACAGGCTTGGGCCAAAAGGCAACGTAGTCGGTCAACCCTCGTCCGTTTGGGGTTGCGCGGACATCACGACTACCGGTGAAAAGGCAGAACCTAACTCGCTCTTGTTACTCACGTGGAACACGGTAAGCCCGTACCACCGCCCCTCGGGGCAGGCAGACCGTAAGGAATGCTGTTGGTGGTGCGGGTAGAGGAATGTGGAAAAGGCGAATGCCGTCCTGTAATGGGACGGATAGGGATTGAGCCGCAAGGCAACATCATCCTGCGCGAAAGCGAGCAGACTTCCACTTGGTCTTTCTCTACGAGAAAACTTGTCCAACCTTCTATAAGAGGGAATTGCAGATGACTACGCAAGAAATTGCTTGCGCGGGTGCGCCCTCACACGAATCGGTCACATGGCACAGCATCGACTGGGCCAAGTGTCACCGTGAAGTGCGAAGGCTCCAAGCGCGTATCGTAAAGGCGACTCGGGAAGGAAAATACGGCAAGGCGAAATCCTTGCAGTGGATTCTGACCCACTCGTTCAGCGGCAAAGCATTGGCCGTCAAACGAGTTACTGAAAACCAAGGAAAGAGGACTCCTGGTGTGGATCGCGTCACGTGGTCAACGCCGGAGACCAAATCCGAAGCAGTGTTGTCCCTTCGCCGTCATGGCTATCGACCCCGCCCGTTACGGCGGATCTATATTCCAAAAGCCAATGGCAAGAAGCGGCCTCTCGGTATTCCCACGATGAGGGATAGGGCTATGCAGGCACTATACCTGCTGGCTCTCGAACCCATCGCGGAGACGACCGGGGATAAGGACTCTTACGGGTTCCGCCCCGGCCGAAGTGTGGCAGACGCCATCAGGCAATGCCACACGGTGCTGGCTTGGAAACGCTCTGCGGAGTGGGTCCTTGAAGCCGATATCGAAGGGTGTTTCGACAACATCAGCCACGATTGGCTCGCCGAGAACATTCCGATGGACAAGGCGATCCTCAAAAGCTGGCTCAAGGCCGGATACGTCGAGAGCGGTAGTTTGTTCCCGACGGAGGCAGGTACTCCACAAGGGGGGATCATCTCCCCGGTGCTGGCGAACATGGCGCTGGATGGATTGCAAGAGGTTCTTGGCAAATCGTTCTTCAGGACGAGGCGCCAGAACAAGCACTACGATCCGAAGGTGAACTTCGTTCGTTACGCCGATGACTTCATCGTCACGGGGTACTCGCGTGAGCTACTCGAAATAGAGGTGCTGCCACTGGTGGAGAAGTTTCTTGCCGCCAGGGGCCTCAACATCTCGAAAGCGAAGACTCGCGTTACTCATATCTCGGAAGGGTTCGACTTCCTGGGCAAGAACATCCGCAAGTTCAACGGGGTGTGCCTGACCCAGCCATCGAAGAAGAACACGAAGGCTTTTCTAGATTCGATCCGAGGTTTGATCCGTGCCAACAAGGCAGTGAAACAAGACGCCCTCATCGGCATGCTCAATCCACGCATCAAGGGTTGGGCGGAATTTCACAGTGCCGATGCTTCATCCCAGACGTTTACTCGCGTCGATGCAGTCATATGGCGCAGCCTATGGCGCTGGTGCAGGCGGCGGCATCCAAAGAAAGGGGCCTATTGGGTTAAGGAAAGGTACTTCCACCGGATAGGCAACAGGAATTGGGTGTTTGCTGCGGACGATGGTCAGAGGTTCCCTGACGGCAACGTGAAATGGAAGATGCTGCGCATAGCGGCGGATACCAAGATACGACGCCACGTCAAGGTCAATGGCCTAGCCAACCCGTTCGATCCCGAATGGGAAAGCTACTTTGAAGCTCGCTTGAGCCAGAAGATGAATCGCCCCGGGTTTCGCGGAGGCCATTTGGTTAAAGTAAACCGGCCTCTTCGGCGGTTCTGTCGAGTTGGCTGTAGTAGTTTGCCTCAGCCTCGGCGGGCGGGATATAGCCGATCGATGAGTGCAGGCGTTTATGGTTGAACCAGGCGACCCATTCCAAGGTGGCCAGCTCGACGGATTCCCTGCTTTTCCAGGGCGCACGACGGTGGATCAGTTCGGCTTTGTACAGGCCGTTGATCGTCTCGGCCAAGGCATTGTCGTAGCTGTCGCCCCGGCTACCGACCGAGGGCTCGATGCCGGCCTCGGCCAGCCGTTCGCTATAGCGGATGCTCACGTATTGCGATCCCCTATCGGAGTGATGGGTCAGAGAACCGTCATTGCCGGGCTGACGAGCATACAGGGCCTGCTCCAGCGCATCGAGTACGAAGTCCGTCGTCATGGACTTGCTCACGCGCCAGCCGACGATGCGCCGGGCGTAGACGTCGATGACGAAGGCCACGTACAGCCAGCCCTGCCATGTCGAGAGTGGAGTAAGAGACCGGGCGTAGTCGAGCTATCTCCCGGCCTCTCCTCCCCGAACCGGACTTGCACCTCTCAGCGCATCCGGCTCTCCGTTCAAGCGTTGCTCATAGCAAAGGCGACATCGGGATAGCGTGACTCGATGGTACTGCGTGCCTCATCGCGCAGGATGTACGGATTCTCCGACGGGTTACGCCACCTGAATTGCCCCTTCCGGCTGGTAACAAGACGCCGAAGCGCCACCGCCCCGTACCAACCCCGACTATTCTGGCCATGAAGCAGCCATGTCTTGGCCTGTCCCGGTTCTGGCGCCCGCACATGATCGCGCATCAGCGACCTGAACCCGCGCCGATACCTGCGCGCGAGCCAATATCCGAACTTCCAGAACACGGTCCGGTCAAGTTTTCTGAACATGGTGGCCGTGTAGTCAGTGTATTGATAGAAGGCGGCCCAGCCGGCAATCTGCCGATTCAGGCTCTCCATCAGGTCCATCCGGTTCATGCCGTAATTGCCCGACAGTTGTTTGACTAACCGCTCGGCGAAGCCCCGATACTTCTCCCACGGAATCGTCGTCACCGGCCGCATGCGGCCGCGTGGTCCGCGCTTACGAATGATCCGGTGACCGAGGAAGACGAAGCCGTCGTTCACGTGCGTGATATGGGTCTTCTCCATATTCAGTGTGAGCTTCAGTTCGCCTTCAAGGAATTGCCTGCACGCCTCGCGTACTGCCTCGGCATGCGCTCGCGTTCCCTTGACCACGATCACAAAGTCATCCGCGTACCGACAGTAAGAAACCGCTGGCTTCCACTGCCGGTTTTCTCGTACAGTAATGGGACGCTGCTTGAGAATGGCGAAGTTCCACGCCCACCGATCCTTCCGCACCTTCTTGCTCAGGTAGTTCTTCTCCATCCACGCGTCGAATTCGTGCAGCATGATGTTGGATAGGAGCGGTGAGATGACACCGCCCTGGGGAACCCCCTCGCTTGCAGCGCGAAACAGATCGCGATCAACGCAGCCCGCCTTGATGAACTTCCAGAGCAGGGCAAGGAAGCGCTGATCGGCAATGCGCTTGCGGATTCCCTTCAGAAGCAGACGATGATGAACGGTGTCGAAGTAGCTGGCGAGGTCGCCCTCGATAACCCAGCGTCCGGCAACACTGTGTTCGTCACCATCCTGCAACTGAAGCTTCACCGTGCGAATCGCGTGATGTACGCTTCGGGCCGGTCTGAAGCCATATGAAGCCGGATGGAAATCACTCTCCCATATCGGCTCCATCGCCATCAGCATGGCCCTTTGCACAATTCGATCCCGTAGACAAGGGATGCCGAGCGGTCTGAGCTTGCCGTTCGCCTTCGGTATGTACACGCGCCGCGCAGGCAGCGGACTATACGAGCCCGCCAACAGTTCGTCGCGTATCGTCGCCAGTTCATGCTGGAGATTCGCTTCCATCATGCGCTTGTCAACACCGTCCACTCCCGGTGTGCGGGCTCCGCTGGATGCCAGCGTAATGCGAGCCGCTTCGCTCAGCCAATCCCTGTCAGCAATCAGTCTCAGGAGACGATCGAACTTGCGCTCTTTGTTCTCCGTCGACCATGCCGCCAGTTTGCTTTGCATTTCACTGATTATCAAAGGTCTTCACCTCACTGTGGTCAGTTAATCAACCAAGCAAACCACTTCAACTGCCTCCCTTCGCCATGTGACCGGCTTTCCCGGTCTCGGACTACTACGGAGGCTCCGCCAGCTCGCACATCATCGGGGGCACACTCCCTTAACATCTGTGCAAGCCTTCCCCAGTTCACATGCTGGACTCAACGCATGGGCGAGGCTGCCTGTCGCAGTCTTTATCCTTGCTTGCCGCAAGTCGTCGCGAACACCACGGTCTAGCTGCGCGCTCCCCGTGGACCCTTGCTGATCAGCTTACCTGTCCGGTCAGCAATCGTGCCGCCGGGCCATACGTGTGACCGGCAACAGTTCGCGTCCTGCCCGTAAAGCGGTGTGGGCAGGGGTGACATTTCAACCCTCAGATGCGGTTTAACAGGTTCGTGTTCCTCAACCGTCCCATGCTCAGCCTGGAGGCTCATCTTGGCGTAACCGCTTCGCCGCAAGCCCCGTTTCCCACGGACTACGTCACCTTGCCAGTGTCGGCAAGTCACCGCCGCTTCGGCTCACTTCCTCTCGCAGCAGAGGAAGGGCATGCCCCGGTACTACAACGTCAACTCCTCCGGGTACTGCATTCCAAACATGCTCAAGCAGTTTCACCCCCATACGGGCGGGCCACGCTGGCTGGGCGTACCGTAGGTGAAGTCCGAGACCCAGAGCTGGTTCGGCCGATCCGCCCGGAACTGCCGGTTGACGCGATCCAGCGGCTGGGTGGCCGCATCGTCGGGAACTGTGGTGCGCAACCGCTTGCCGCGCCGCACGCCTTGCAGGCCCTGGGCGCGCATCAAGCGCTCGACCGTGCAACGGGCAACCGCCACGCCTTCGCGGTTCAGTTGCCGCCAGACCTTGTCAGCGCCGTACACGCGATGGTTCTCCTGCCAGACCCGATGGACATGCGGCTTCAGATGTTCGTCACGCCGAGCGCGGTCGCTGCGCCGCGATGGATCGCGCAGCCGCGCGGCGTGGCGCCGATAGGCCGACGAGGCAACCTGCAACACCTTGCAGATCGGCTCGACCCCGTAGACCTCCCGGTGCCGGTCGATGTAGGTGTTTACGACTTCAGCTTGCGGTCGAGCTCCGCCTGCGCGAAAAAAGCGCTGGCCGTACGCAGAATGTCGTTGGCACGGCGAAGTTCGCGCACCTCTCGTTCTAAGGCCTTGATCCGCTCGCGCTCGCTGGTGGTCACGCCATGGCGCTGCCCGCTGTCGACTTCATGCCGCTTGACCCAGGTCAGCAGCGTCTGCGCCGAGCAGCCGATCTTGGGCGCAATGGACTCGACCGCCACCCATAGCGACGGGTACTCGCTGCGGGACTCCTGCACCAGGCGCACCGCGCGCTCGCGCACTTCCGGGGAAAACTTGTTCGCGTTGTTCTTGCTCATGGCTCGCATTCTCTCAAGAGTTGGAGCCTCCGCGATACCCGGGGCGATTCAAGGTGAACCGTAAGGAACACTGTTGGAGGTGCGGGTAGAGGAAATGTGGAGAAAGCGAATGCCGATTCTGTAATGGGACGGATAGGGGTTGAGCCGCAAGGCGATATCACTTCACGCGAAAGCGGGCAGACTTCCACAATGGTCTTTCTTTACGAGATTGTTTGAAGAACCTTTATAGGAGAGAAAGCAAATGACTACGCAAGCTGCTTGCGCGGGTGCGCTCTCCGGCGACTCGGGCGGATGGCACAGCATCGACTGGGCCAGTTGCCATCGGGAAGTCAGGAGGCTGCAAGCGCGCATCGTAAAGGCGACGCAGGAAGGCCGCTGGGGCAAGGTGAAAACCTTGCAATGGCTGCTGACCCACTCGTTCTCGGGCAAAGCAATGGCCGTGAGGCGGGTGACTGAAAACCAAGGCAAGAAGACTCCGGGCGTTGACAAGGTGGTATGGGACACCCCGGAGAAGAAGTTGCGTGCCATGGGCGATCTGAAGCGCAGGGGCTACCGTCCCGCGCCGCTGAAGCGCGTCCACATCCCCAAGGCGAACGGAAAACTCCGGCCGCTCGGTATCCCGACGATGAAGGATCGGGCCATGCAGGCGCTTTATCTGCTCGGCTTGCTCCCCGTCTCGGAGACCACGGCGGACGGATGCTCCTACGGCTTCCGTCCGGAGCGTTCCGTCGCCGACGCCATTGAACGGTGCTTCATTGCACTGGGACGGCGTGATGCAGCCGAATGGGTACTTGAAGCTGACATCAAGGGATGCTTCGACCACATCAGCCACGACTGGCTTCTGGGCAATGTGCCCATGGACAAGCGCGTGCTGGAAAGGTGGTTGAAGTGCGGTTTCATGGAAAAGGCGATTTGGTCTGCGACCGAGGCGGGAACGCCACAGGGCGGCATCATTTCCCCGACGCTTGCAAACTTCGCTCTGGATGGTCTTGAGCAGCTACTGTCGAGGACCTTCTATCGGACGATGCGGCGCGGAAAGATGGTGCATCCCAAGGTACACCTGATTCGGTATGCAGACGACTTTGTGATCACCGGCAACTCGCAGGAGTTGTTGGTCGATGAAGTCAAGCCATTGGTGGAGCAGTTCCTGGCAGAACGCGGGCTCACGTTGTCCGCGGAGAAGACCAAGGTGACGCACATCGGCGAAGGCTTCGATTTTCTGGGTCAGAACGTGCGCAAGTACGATGGGAAACTGCTGATCAAGCCATCAGCGGCCAACTATTCGGCTTGCGTCAACAAGATTCGGGAGATCGTCAAATCGCACAAGACGGCCAAGCAGGCCACGCTGATCAAGAAGCTGAACCCGGTCATTCAAGGTTGGGCGAACTTCCATCGGCATGTGGTTGCCGCACGTCAATTCCAGTGTCTGGACCGCGATATCTGGCGCGCACTCTGGCGGTGGGCCAAGCGCCGGCATCCGAACAAGAACCATACGTGGATTCGCGAGCGGTATTTCCATGTAATCGGAAGTCGGACTTGGGCGTTCGCATGCGAACGCGAAGAATGCGACAGCAACGAAAGGCGCTGGATTGAGCTTCGCAGGGCAAGCGACACCAAGATCAAGCGGCACACCGTCATCCGCGCGGATGCAAATCCGTTCGACCCTGCGTGGGAAACCTACTTCGAGGACCGTATCGGCACCAAGATGAAGGACAACCTCGCAGGCCGGAAGCGGCTTCTGCACTTGTGGTTGGAACAGGACGGGAAGTGCCCCGTCTGCGGTGAGCCTCTCACCAAGGAAAGTGGGTGGCACGTTCACCACATCGTCCGTCGTGTCGATGGTGGTTCCAATCTGCGTGGCAATCTGGTCATGGTCATCCGAACTGCCACAACCAGATCCACACCCTTGGTCTTGCAGTTGTGAAACCGGCTCCAGCAATGGGGCTTTGAAAGGCTTGAGCCGTATGAGGGGAAACTCTCACGTACGGTTCTTAGGGGAGGATGTGGCGGCAACGCCATGTCCTTACCCGACTCGCTCCAGCAGGCGGCACGCCGCTCCTGGCGCATCGGGCAGAAACAGCCGGTGCGCGTGATCTACCTCGGCTACGCTGGCTCCTCGCAGATGACATGCCTGGAGCTGATGGCCAAGAAGATCATGGTCTCGCAGTCCACCTCGGGCGACGTGCCCGAATCGGGCCTGGATGTGCTCAACCAGGACGGTGATTCCGTCGAGGTCGCGCTGGCCCGGCAATTGGTTGCCGCCTGATCCCCACGCCAATGCCGGCCTCGCGCCGCCGGCTTTCCGTTGTTCCCACCTTGCAGCCACGCCCACGGTCTCCGTGGACGTGGCTGCGCTTTTTTCCCCCAAAGCGGGCACTGTAGCTCTTGAACCAGAAGCGTTATAGGTTCGGCCATCGCTGATGCAGGTCATCTACGATGAGCTGATGGCGGTGCTTGTTCTGGTTGGAATGGGCGCGCACATGGGGGTGATCCGGCGTTAAATCCGGGTGGTCGTGTGCGATATCAGATGGATCGCCGACGGGCCAAAGCCTTAGTGCAAGCACTACGCCGACAAGGCCGATCAAGGACATAACGATGAAGGTTGATTGCAGTCCGGAGGCAGCCCCGAAGCGTCCCGCCAACGGATAGCAGATCAGCCAGCAGGCATGCGACAGCGCGAACTGAGCAGCGAATATCGCGGGCCGATCCTCGGCATGGGCCGAACGGCGCAGCAGCCGACCGGAAGGCGTCTGTGCCACGCTGTAGCCGAAACTGATCACCATCCAAAGCGGCAGTAGCTGAACATAGGATGGAGTCAGCGCCCCGATGGCCGTACCGATCACCAGCACCGCCGCTCCCGTGACCATGACAGGCCGATCCGCCAGTTTGTCGAGCAGCCCGGGCAGCGCAAACGCGGCGATCATCGAACCGCCCCCGAACGCCGCCAAGGCCCAAGCCACTTCCGCTTCGCCCAGGCCGAAGCGCGCCTTCACGATGACCACCGTATTCACGATCACCATCGCCCCCGCTGCCGACACGGCGAGGTTGATCGCCAGCAGTCCTCGCAGCCGCGGCGTTGCAAGGTAGAGGCGCATGCCTCGCGTGGTGCGCTCCCAGATGCCGCGACGCGGGCCGGGCGCGGAAGTGGGCAGCGTCACGCTGACCACCAGCGCGGCCGAGATAAGGAAGCCAAGCACCGTCCCGGCGAACAGGTTGTGGAAGCTGATGAGGGTTAGAAGCGCCGCCGCCAGCATCGGAGAAACCAGGCTTTCAAGGTCGTAGGCCAGCCGCGAGAGCGAAAGCGCCTTCGTGTACGCCTCCTCGTCAGGCAGGATGTCCGGGATGGTCGCCTGAAAAGTCGGCGTGAATCCAGCGGAGGCCGCCTGCAACACGAAGATCAGCACATAGACGTGCCAGACCTCGGTGACGAATGGCAGACACAGAGCAACGGCCGCCCGAGCCAGATCGAGGGCAACCAGCAGCGATCTGCGCGGCAAGCGGTCGGCGAACGCCTGAGCGACCGGGGCGATGCCGACATAGGCAAGCATCTTGATGGCCAGCGCCGTGCCCAGCACCGCTCCGGCGTTCGCGCCGGCCAGTTCGTAGGCGAGCAGGCCCAGCGCCACGGTCATCAGGCCAGTGCCCACCAGCGCGATCACCTGCGCAGCGAACAGGTGACGATAAGTGCGGTTCCTCAATACGGTGAGCATCTCATCCCCTCAAAGCAGTTTGGCCAGCGCTTTCATTTCAGCAAGGACGGAGTCCGAGTCATGGTCTAGGCAATGGTCGATGTGGTCGTGAATCAGCGCACGCTTTGCCGCCGTCACCGCGCTTTCCACCGCCGCGAGTTGGCGAGCGATGTCAAGGCAAGGTTCGCTCCCCTCGATCATGCCGATCACATGCTGGAGATGGCCTTTGGCGCGCTTGAGCCGCTTCACCAGATCTGGGTGGCTTGTGTGTTTGGTGAACTCTGTCATATGGAAATTGTATCCCCCCCCGGGGGATATGGCAAAGAACGAATACTTCGTCACAGGTCGAAGAGGGTCGAAGCCTTTAGATCGCTCAGATCCCTTCTGACGAAGGACGCTCTGTAATCCCAAAGGCGCGGCACAAAACGGATAAGGCCCAGTTCGCATTCCTGGCTGACCGCACGGCGGTGCGCAGCCAAGGTAACGGCATCGCAACCGACGAGCCGATGCCATGTGCCCCTCTCCACCCTGGTTTCACCATCCCGAACGCCGCCTGCTGGCGGGTTTTCTCGGCCTGCTTTGGTCGGTGCTGGCTGGCGGCTGCGCGACGACGAGCGCGCCGGTCGCGCCCGACACCATCGAGGAAGTCTCGGCCGCGCCCGCACCCGAGGCGCCCGAGTCCATCCCCGTCGTGCGCTACGGCCGCTACACCCTCGTGGAACTGGCACCGACAGCAGCGCAGCGCGACCTGCTGTTGCAGACCATCGACGTGTCGATGCCCGAGGATGCCCGTGCCACGGTCGGCGACGGGCTACGGCATGTGCTCAAGCGCAGCGGTTACGGCTTGTGCCAGACGGCGCACGCGGTGATCGAGTTGTACGCACTGCCGCTGCCGGCGGCGCACCTGCACCTCGGCCCCATGACCCTGCGCGATGCGCTGCTCACCCTGGCTGGTCAGGCCTGGGAACTGCACGCGGATGACCGCGCGCGGCAAATCTGCTTCGAGCGGCCCGGCGACAGCATGACCGCCGACAACGTACCCGCGCCGCCCACCACCGAGGCGGTGCAGACGTTCCCGCTGGCGCCCGCGACATCGGGAGGCCAGCCATGAACGGCCCGCAACCCGCCCAGCGTTCAACGGCCGCCGTGGTGGTGCAGAGCCTTATGTGGCTCTGGCTGATCGGCCTCAGTGTCCTCGTTGCCCTCGGCTACCAGGCGATGAACGACCAGGCCGACCAGGAGCGCCTCGATTCCCGCCTGCAACGCCTCGAAGCGCAGGCAACAGGCCTGGCCGAGACCGTCGAGGCTATCCAGCAGCGTCCGGCCGTCGCCACGGCGGCAGACCTCAAAGACACCCGCCAAATCCTGGAGGCACGCGCGGCCCTGGTCGAGAAATCGCTGAGCGCCTATGCCGCCGCCGATGACCTTCAGGCATTGCGCGCAGAAGTCGAGCAGATCAAGACGCGCCAGACCGCCGCGCGCGCCGCCGCACCTGCCCAGCCGCGCGCACCGAGCAAGTCAGCCGCCAAGACGGAACCACCACCGCTCCCGTTCCGCATCGTCGGTGCAGAGCTTCGCGCGGGCCAGCGCAGCGTGTCCGTCGCGCCGAGCAGCGGGGACTTCACGCCCGACCAGCTTCAGGTGCTGCTACCAGGTGATGCGGTCGGCCCGTGGCGCTTGCAGGCCGTCGAGGGCAGCACCGCGGTGTTCCAGGCCGGCGACCAGACCCGCCGCGTGGCGATTCCCTGACCGGAGCAGATCGCATGAAGCCATCGATCATCCTTTCCGCGCTCCTGCTGGTGTCCACCCAGTGGCCCGCCTGGGCGCAGCAGCCCGCCACGGCTCCCGCCCGCAATGCGCAGAGCCAAGAGCGCGCGCTGGCCGCTCGCGCTCTGGACGACCGGGTGGCGAGCGACTGGGGCCTGCAACCGCAGGAGTGGGCGCGCTACCGCGAACTGATGGACGGGCCACTGGGCGTCTACTCGCCCAACCTGGACCCGCTATCGGCTCTGGGCATCGAGGCGCGCACCGACGAGGAACGGCGCCGCTACGCAGGGCTGCAGGTGCAGGTCGAAGCGCGCCGCGTGGAGAAGCTGCTTGCCTATCAGCGCGCCTACGACGAGGCCTGGCAGCGCCTGAACCCCGGCATGCAGCGAGTGAACCTGCCGGACGACAAGCCGGTCGCCAGAGCCACGCGCGGCTCCGGCCGCACAGCGGTGTTCGTCAAGGACGGCTGCGATGCCTGCGGGCAGCTCGTGCAGCGCCTGCAATCGGCGGGCACCGAATTCGACCTGTACATGGTCGGCAGCCGCCAGGACGACGGGCGCATCCGCGACTGGGCCAAGCGCACGAACGTCGATCCGGCGCGCGTGCGCAGCGGCAGCATCACGCTCAACCACGACGGCGGGCGCTGGTTGACCTTGGGGGTGCCCGGCGACCTGCCGGCGGTCGTGCGCGAGGTGAACGGCCAATGGCAGCGCCAGCCATAGCCGCACCCCTGCGCGCACTGGTGCTCGCCGCTGGCCTGTGCGCCTGCGTCGCCCAAGCCCAGGAGGTTCCGCCACCGGCCTACCAACTCGCCGCGCAGCGCGCAGGCATTCCTTCGACGGTGCTCTACGCCGTGGCCTTGCAGGAGAGCGGCATCCGCCGCAACGGGCGCATCGTCCCGTGGCCGTGGTCGCTCAATGTGGCCGGCCAGTCACGCCGCTATGCGACCCGCGCCGATGCCTGCGCGGGCTTGCAGCAGGTGATGCGCTCCACACCGCGGCATCCGCCGCAACGGGCGCATCGTCCCGTGGCCGTGGTCGCTCAATGTGGCCGGCCAGTCACGCCGCTATGCGACCCGCGCCGATGCCTGCGCGGGCTTGCAGCAGGTGATGCGCTCCACACCGCACACGCGCATCGACGCGGGCCTGGGCCAGATCAACCTCGGCTACCACCAGCAGCGCTACGCCAGCGCGTGCGACCTGCTGGACCCGTACCGGAATCTGGCCATCGCCGCCGAGATCCTGCGCGAGCAGCACGCCCCCGGCGAGGACTGGTTGCTGGCGATTGGCCGCTACCACCGTCCTGCCGGGGGCGAGCCTGCCGCCCGCTACCGGCGCAGCGTATCCCGCCACCTCGCCCGGGTGCAGGGCGCACGCCCAACCGCCACGGTTCTCGCCGCACGCCAGGAGACATCCCCATGACGACATCCCATCTGGCCCATCTCTCGGTGAAGGGCCTGCTCGTACTGCTGGCGGGTCTGCCGCTGGCCTCGCTTGCCGGCGAGCCGCTGATCGTGGTCGAAGACCGCGGCGGCACGTCGGCGCTGCCGTACTACGAAACCCTGAACCTCCAGCCGCGTGCCAACGCGCCGGCCCGGCCGCCCATCCCGACGCCCCAGGTTCCCGCCACTCCGGCGGACGAGGCCGCGATGCTGCCGGTGCGCAGCGCCAAGCTCACGCCCGGCACCGTCGCGCGGCGGGTCATCGAGGCCCCGGGCCTGCGGCCTTTCGTGGTCGTCGGCGACGACGAGGCGTCCCATGCCTGGTTGCGCCGCCAGGCGGCCGCGCTGCGCGAGCGCGGCGCGGTCGGTTTGGTGGTCAACGTCGAGACCGTCCAGGGCCTGGAGCGATTGCGCGCACTGGCGCCCGGCGTGCCCCTCGCGCCCGTGTCCGGCGACGACCTGGCTGAGCGTCTGGGTCTGCGGCATTACCCGGCGCTGATCACGGCCACCGGCATCGAGCAATGAAGCCATGTCGGGAAAGCAACCCGTCGAGGTCTTGTTGCGGCCAGCGGTGGAGCTATACACCGTCGCGGCGTGTGCAGGCGCCGCGTTTCTGTCCCTGGTGGCCCCGTGGTCGCTCGCGCTGAACCCCGCCATGGGCGTCGGCAGCGCGCTGGCGTTCGGGGCCTATGGCGCGATCCGCTACCGCGATGCCCGCGTCATCCTGCGCTACCGGCGTAACATCCGTCGCCTGCGGCGCTACGTGATGACCAGCAAGGGTGTGCCGGTCAGCCAGCAGCGGCTGTTCGTGGGGCGCGGGTTCCTGTGGGAGCAGAAGCACACCCATAGGCTCATGCAGACGTACCGGCCGGAGTTTCGGCGCTACGTGGAGCCGACGCCGGCCTATCGGCTGGCGCGCAGGCTGGAGGAACGGCTGGAATTCGCGCCGTTCCCGCTGTCCCGGCTGTCGAAACTCACCGGCTGGGACGTGCCTTGCAACCCGGTGCGGCCGCTGCCGCCGGTGGGCGGCCTGCCGCGCCTGCACGGCATCGAACCCGAGGAGGTGGACGTCAGCCTGCCGCTGGGCGAGCGCGTCGGCCACTCGCTGGTACTGGGCACCACGCGCGTCGGCAAGACCCGGCTGGCCGAACTGTTCGTGACGCAGGACATCCGGCGCGTGAACGCCGCGGGCGAGCACGAGGTGGTGATCGTCATTGACCCCAAGGGCGATGCCGACCTCCTGAAGCGCATGTACGTCGAGGCCAAGCGCGTGGGCCGCGAGGGTGAGTTCTACATCTTCCATTTGGGCTGGCCGGAAATCAGCGCCCGCTACAACGCGGTGGGTCGCTTCGGTCGGATCTCGGAAGTGGCGACACGCATCGCGGGACAGCTCTCCGGCGAAGGCAACAGCGCGGCATTCCGCGAGTTCGCATGGCGCTTCGTCAACATCATCGCCCGCGCCCTGGTGGAGCTGGCACAGCGGCCCGACTACATGCTGATCCAGCGGCACGTCATCAACATCGACGCGCTGTTCATTGAGTACGCCCAGCACTACTTCGCCAAGACGGAGCCCAAGGCCTGGGAGGTGATCGTCCAGATCGAGGCCAAGCTCAACGAGAAGAACATCCCGCGCAATATGATCGGGCGGGAAAAGCGCGTCGTCGCGCTGGAGCAGTACCTCTCCCAGGCGCGCAACTACGACCCTGTGCTCGACGGCCTGCGCTCTGCCGTCCGCTACGACAAGACGTACTTCGACAAGATCGTCGCATCGCTGCTGCCGCTGCTGGAGAAGCTCACCAGCGGCAAGATCGCGCAGCTCCTGGCCCCGAACTATTCCGACCTGGCCGACCCGCGCCCGATCTTCGATTGGATGCAGGTCATCCGAAAGCGCGCCGTGGTCTATGTGGGCCTGGATGCGCTCTCCGACGCCGAGGTCGCCGCCGCGGTCGGCAATTCCATGTTCTCCGACCTGGTGTCGGTCGCAGGCCACATCTACAAGCACGGGATCGACGACGGCCTGCCGGGCGCCTCGGCCGGTGCGCGCGTGCCGATCAATGTCCATGCGGACGAGTTCAACGAGTTGATGGGCGACGAGTTCATCCCGCTGATCAACAAAGGCGGTGGCGCCGGACTGCAAGTCACCGCGTACACGCAAACGCTCTCCGACATCGAGGCGCGCATCGGCAACCGCGCGAAGGCCGGCCAGGTGATCGGCAACTTCAACAACCTCTTCATGCTGCGCGTGCGCGAGACGGCCACCGCCGAACTGCTGACAAGGCAGCTGCCGAAGGTCGAGGTCTATACGACCACCATCGTGAGCGGCGCGACCGACAGCTCGGACATCCGTGGGGCGACGGATTTCACGTCGAACACCCAGGACCGCATCAGCATGTCCAGCGTGCCGATGATCGAGGCGTCGCATGTCGTCGGCCTGCCCAAGGGGCAGTGCTTCGCGCTGCTGCAGGGTGGTCAGCTATGGAAAGTTCGCATGCCGCTGCCGGCGCCAGACCCGGACGAGGTGATGCCGGCGGACTTGCAGCAACTGGCCGGATACATGCGCCAGAGCTACAGCGAAGCGACGCAGTGGTGGGAGTTCACCAGCTCCCCGGCCTTGCAGGACACGGGCCTGCCCGACGACCTGCTGGACGATGCCGCTGCGCCCGGGCCTGACGCGGTGACCACCGCCACCGGCGACAGAAACGCCGACGAGGCCTCGCCATGAAGGGTGCCGCCTCGACTGCGCAACGGGAGCAGAACCAGCGCCAGGGCCTGATCGCTGGCACCATCACCTTGCCGTTCCGGCTGCTCGGGGTGCTGATCGGCTCGCTGCTGTTCTCGATCGTCGTGGAGTGCGTCGGCATGCACCTGTTCTGGCAGGACCAGGGCTGGCGGCACTCGCAGCAGATGTTGCAGTACGAGCTGGGGCATCTGTCCAGCCACTTCACGCGCAGCGTGGTCGTGCAGGAGCCGGGGCGCACGGCGCACGAGTTGGTGGA